>NZ_CP026377.1:2414722-2716563 GCF_002953195.1 Mixta gaviniae
CAGCGTCCGACCGAAGAGGTTACGCTGAAAATGGGCGAACGCCGTCGTCTGAACCGTATGGCAGAGCGTGATGTGGGTGACTGGCTCTATGCGCGTTTCCTGCAGAAAGCGGCAGGCAGCGATACCCGCTTCAGCGCCGAGATCATCGACGTTTCCCGCGGCGGCATGCGCGTGCGCCTGCTGGCTAACGGCGCCGTAGCCTTTATTCCGGCGCCGTTTATCCACGCCGTGCGCGACGAGCTGACCTGCAGCCAGGAAAACGGTACGGTGCAGGTGAAAGGCGACGTGGTGTATCGCGTTACCGACGTCATTGAGGTAACCATCGCCGAAGTGCGTATGGAAACCCGCAGCATCGTGGCGCGTCCGGCCGTCTGATACATTTCTCTTAAGGGACAGCCTGCGCGCTGTCCCTGCTTTTCCCGCTTCGCTACGCCCTCTCTTGCCTGACCCACAGGAAAAACGCCTGTCGCCTCACACTTCTCTTAAATAGCTCTTTCTTTAACAAAGCATTAAATTACTTTTAACTTGTTGTCCCTTCCGACCTCTTCCCTCTGGATGCAACAAGGAGTTAGTGATGAGAAACGTCAAAACCGGCCTGATCTGGTTAGCGGTGGCGTTGACTGGCGCATTTGCGTTCGCCATGCTGGCGATAAACCGGGGTGAACCGGTCAACGCCGTCTGGCTGGTGGTCGCCGCGGTGGCCTGCTACAGCATCGCCTACCGCTTTTACAGCCTGTTTATTGCCAGGAATATCTTTGAACTCAATGACAATCGCATAACGCCCGCCGAGCGCTATAACGACGGCCTCGACTATGTACCGACCAATAAATGGGTGCTGTTCGGCCACCACTTCGCCGCTATCGCCGGTGCCGGCCCGCTGGTTGGGCCGATCCTGGCGGCGCAGATGGGCTTCCTGCCTGGCACTATCTGGATCCTGGTCGGCGTAATGCTGGCGGGCGCGGTGCAGGATTTTCTGGTGCTGTTTATTTCGACGCGCCGCGATGGCCGCTCGCTGGGCGAAATGGCGCGTCAGGAGCTGGGCGCCTTCGCCGGGGTGATCACCATGCTTGGCGCGCTGGGCGTGATGATCATCATTCTGTCGGCGCTGGCGCTGGTGGTGGTTAAAGCCCTGGCGAACAGCCCCTGGGGGCTGTTTACGATCGCTGCCACCATTCCTATCGCGCTGTTGATGGGCATCTGGATGCGTTTCCTGCGCCCCGGAAAAATCGCCGAGGTGTCGATTATCGGTTTTGTGCTGATGATGGCGGCGATTATCTACGGCGGCGACATTGCACAGCATCCCTATTGGGGTCCCTTCTTTACGCTGAAAGGCACCACCCTCACCTGGGTACTGGTCGCCTATGGCTTTATCGCCTCGGTGCTGCCGGTCTGGCTGCTGCTGGCGCCGCGTGATTACCTTTCTACCTTCCTGAAAATCGGCGTGATCGTCGGCCTGGCGATCGGCATCCTGTTTGCGATGCCGGAGATGAAAATGCCGGCGATTTCCCGTTTTATCGACGGCAGCGGCCCGGTCTTCTCTGGCGCGCTGTTCCCCTTCCTGTTTATCACCATCGCCTGTGGTGCCATCTCCGGCTTTCATGCGCTGGTCTCCAGCGGCACCACGCCCAAGCTGGTGGAGCGGGAAAGCCATATCCGCTTTATCGGCTACGGCGCGATGCTGATGGAGTCGTTCGTGGCGATTATGGCGCTGATTTGCGCCTCGGTTATCGATCCGGGCGTCTACTTCGCGATGAACGCCCCGGCGGCGCTGATCGGCACCACGGTCGAGAGCGCCTCGCAGGCGATTAACGGCTGGGGATTTGTGGTGACGCCGGAGATGCTAAATGGCATTGCGCGCGATGTCGGCGAGGCGTCGATTCTGTCACGCGCGGGCGGCGCGCCGACCTTCGCCGTTGGCATGGCGCATATCATTACCGAGGTGTTTAACAGCCGCGCGATGATGGCTTTCTGGTATCACTTCGCCATACTGTTCGAAGCGCTGTTTATTCTTACCGCCGTTGACGCCGGCACCCGCGCCTGTCGCTTTATGGTGCAGGATCTCGCCGGCACGCTGATCCCGGGACTGGCGAATAACCGCTCGTGGCTTGGCAATATGGCGGGCACGACCGTGGCGGTAGCGGGCTGGGGCTTTTTCGTTTATCAGGGCGTGGTCGATCCGCTGGGCGGCATCAATACGCTTTGGCCGCTGTTCGGTATCGGCAATCAGATGCTGGCGTCGATGGCGCTGATCCTCGGCACCGTGGTGCTGTTCAAGATGAAAAAACAGCGCTACGCCTGGGTGACGATTTTGCCGACCGCGTGGCTGTTTGTGACCTCGATGACCGCAGGCTGGCAGAAGATTTTCCATGAAAAACCCGCTATCGGTTTTCTTGCTCAGGCGAATAAGTTCAGCAAAGCGATTGATGAAGGGGTAGTGATTGCGCCAGCGAAAAGCGTCGCAGATATGCAGACCATTGTATTAAGCAACCAGATCAACGCCGCGCTTTGCGCCTTCTTTATGCTGGTGGCGGTCACGATGCTGATCGCCGCGTTCTTCGTTATCCGACGCGCGCTGAAAAGCGCCCGCCCGACGACGCACGAAACCGCGCCGGCGCTGCGTAAGGAGGCTCGTCATGTCTGAACGCATTGCGCTGGCGCCGCCGCGGATAAGCGCGAAAAAGATCTATCGCTGCCGCCCGCTGCTCCCGGCTGTCGCGCCGGCGCCGCGCGGCCTGCGCCTGTTCTGGCAGCGGCTGGCGCAAAGTTTCCGATTGATGGTCGGGGTGCAGGATTACCAAAACTATCTGCGTCATATGCGGCAACACCACCCTGCCGCGACGCCCATGACGGAAAAAGCGTTTCATCGCTACTGCCTTGAAGCGCGCTTTCCCAGCCAGGGCGGTAAAATCGGAAAGTGCCCCTGTTAAAACATCAACGGGTGTTACCTTTTTGCCCCGGCTGTTACTATCGGAATGTAAATTAAACGCAACCGGCGCCATAAAAAGTGGCGCCTTGTTGTTCCTGCCAGCGTAAAATGTTAATTTTCGCGAGAAAAATATTCACTCAAGAGTGTGCTGTGCTTATGTATCTGGCCGGAAAGTATTACTAAAATAACAATAGTCGCGCGATCTGCTTATAGGACGGTCCGTATGCTTGAAGATCAGGGGCAAACGTTGCTCTTTACGCTGTTTGGCACCCGCAGCCCCTACTGGCACCTTACATCCGACAGCGATGCCCTCCGGCTCTCCCGCGAAGAGCTGGCGGAAACCAATCTCGCTGTGCCGCTTTCTTCCTCTCAGGCGCAGCTGCTGCGCGCCATGACGGTGGTGACATCCAGCGTTAACCTGGTGGTTAATTTGCGCGGCGAAGAACTGCCGATGCATTTTGTCGGCCGTAAGGTCAATCAGGATGAGTGGGCGGGCACCGCTTCCGCCTGGGGCGATACCTCCTCCGTGGCACGTGATTTGACGCAGGGGCTTTCCTTTGCCGAACAGGTGGTTTCAGAAGCCAATTCGGTGATCGTGATCCTCGATCAGCACGGCAATATTCAGCGTTTCAATCGCCTTAGCGAAGAGTACACCGGCCTGAAAGAGCAGGAAGTGATTGGCCGCAACGTATTTAAACTCTTTATGACCAAGCAGGAAGCGCTGGCGTCGCGCCGCAATATTACCGGCTTTTTCCGTGACGGTAGCTCGTATGAGGTTGAACGCTGGATCAAAACGCGCAAGGGACAACGTCTGTTCCTGTTCCGCAATAAGTTCGTACACAGCGGCAGCGGCAAAAATGAAATTTTCCTGATCTGCTCCGGTACCGATATCACCGAAGAGCGCCGGGCGCAGGAGCGCCTGCGCGTGCTGGCGAATACCGATACCGTGACCGGCCTGCCGAACCGCAACGCCATTCATCAGCGTATTACCGACGTGCTGGAAAAACGCGACGATCGCCAGGTCGGCGTAGTCTATCTGGATCTGGATAACTTCAAAAAGGTCAACGACGCCTACGGGCATATGTTCGGCGATCAGCTGCTGCAGGCAGTGTCGCTGGCGGTACTATCCTGCCTTGAACCGGAGCAGACGCTGGGCCGACTTGGTGGCGACGAATTTATTGTGCTGGCGGAGAAAACCACTCAGGAAGCGCTGGAAGCGATGGCGACGCGTATTCTGGCGCGACTGCGTCAGCCCTTCCGCATTGGCCTGATTGAGGTTTACACCGGTTGTTCGGTCGGCATTGCGCTGGCACCGCAGCACGGCGAAGATCGCGAAAGCCTGATCCGCAACGCCGATACGGCGATGTATCACGCTAAAGAGAGCGGCCGCGGGCAGGCGTGCGTTTTCTCGCCGGAGATGAATCAGCGGGTGTTTGAATATCTCTGGCTCGATACCAACCTGCGTAAGGCGCTGGAGCATCAGCAGCTGGTTATTCATTATCAGCCTAAAATCAGCGCGGGCGGCAAAGTGATCAGCGCCGAGGCGCTGGTGCGCTGGCTTTCGCCGGAGCGCGGTATGATCCCGCCCAACGAATTTATCGCCTATGCCGAAGAGTCAGGCCTGATTGTGCCGCTTGGCCGCTGGGTGATGCTGACGGCGCTGCAGCAGATTATCGCGTGGCGACGTCAGGGCATTCATCTGCGCGTCGCGGTGAACGTCTCCGCGCGACAGCTGCTCGATCAGAGCATCTATAACGATTTAAAAGAGGCGCTGCAGCAGAATGGGATTAATGTCAGCCCTATCGATATTGAACTGACCGAAAGCTGCCTGATCGAAAATGAACAGCAGGCGCTGCGGCTGATGCATCAGTTTCGCGAGCTGGGGGCGGAGGTGCATCTGGATGATTTCGGCACCGGCTATTCATCGCTGTCGCAGCTGGCGCGCGTACCGATTGATGCCATCAAGCTCGATCAGAGCTTTGTCCGCAGCGTCAATGATCGTCCGGTATCGCAGTCGCTGGTGCATGCGATTGTGGCAGTGGCGAAGGCGCTGCATCTGCGCGTGATTGCCGAAGGGGTGGAGACGGCGCTTGAGGAGCAGTTTTTGCTGGCGAATGGCGTGGATGAGCGGCAGGGTTACTATTATGGGAAGCCAATGCCCGCAGACCAGCTGGAGCATTGGCTTGCTCAGCATCCTGCCAAGCCTTAATTTATTCCGTTAGCTGGCTTTGCGCAGCTGCGAGCTAAGACGGTTCTGCAGCTGCACCAGTCGCGCCATGTAGGCAAGATCCTTTTCTTCAATAGAGAAGGCGAAATCGACCCAGTCCTCCGTGATATCCATCAGCTCGGCGCGGCTCAGCTGCAGCACGCGCTGACGCGCCTTCAGCATCGCCTTCACACCGTTGAGCTTGGGACGCAGCGTATCGATAAAGGTGCGGGTGGCGCGGTAGCCCTCGCCCTGCTGAAACAGCCGGTCTACCAGCCCGCGCGTTTCAAACCATTCGGCGGTATGGCTCTCCCCTTCGCAAATCAACTCTTCCGCCAGCTTCATGCCGGCGCGACGCGCCACCAGCGAATAGCCGCCCATCCCCGGGAACAGGTTAAACGCGATCTCCGGGAAGCCCATACGGGCATTATTCTGTGCCAGCAGAAAGTGATGGGCCAGCGCCGCTTCGAAGCCGCCGCCCAGCGCGCTGCCCTCGACCATGGCGATAGTTACCGCGCCGGTGTCGAAACCGCGCGCCGCCGCATGAATGCAGTCCACGCAGGCGCGCGCATAGGCGCGCAGCGCTTCCCGGCGGCCATTTTGTATGCAATCGACAAAGAAGCTCAGGTCGCCGCCGGCGTTGAACATCTGCGGCACCAGCGAACCGGTCACCCAAAAATCGATGGCCAGCCCGGAGCGCTGCGCGGCGTAGCTCAGGTTCATGATCTCCTCAATCAGCCCGTGATTAAAGGAAGGGCGCGGCTCCGCACGCAACATCATCCACATGGTGCGGCGCTCTTCTTCGTAATAGGCATCGAGTTGGGTAGTTTGTCCAGCTTCGGTGAACAGTCTGCAGGTGGGTTGGTTAATCACTGACATAGTCTCATCCTCTGTATAATTGATGCGTTAAACGCAACACCAGCGTAATGCAGAGCGAGACAACACTGAATGAAGGACTGATTTTTAAGATAAAAAACAGAAAACCTCCCCGGCTGCGCGGCCGGAGAGGCGAAGGCGATATTATTTAATCGCGGCACGCTGACCGGCGGCGGCGCGGTGGCGTTTCACCTGCTTCGAGTAAACAGCAGTAATGATTGGCACTAGTAGCGAAGTCACGATAACTGAGGTGGCGACCAGCGCCGTGGCGGCCGGCGCGACCGGTTTGAACTGCGGCACCATCTCAGCGATCAGCACCGGAGTGGCAACCGCCGCGCCCGCCGAACTGGAGGCGGCGACGCCTGCCGTGCCGTCCCCGCCGCCGATCAGGCGATCGGCGATGATCAACGGAATACCCGTGACGATAATCACCGCGACGCCCAGCATAATGCCCAGCAGGCCGGTCTGCGCAATCACCGAAAGGTCAATGGTATTGCCGAGCGCGAAGGCGAAGAACGGGATCAGCGTCTGCACCGCCTTGCCAAAGAACTCGCGCAATTCCGGATCGAGGTTGCCAAGCGCAAAGCCGACGAGGAACGGCAGCACTGCACCGACAAATACGTGCGGCTCGAACGAGGCGATGCCGGCGGTACCCAGGATCACCATGGTCATCAGCGGGCCCGACTCCAGCGACATCAGCACAAAGGCCCCCGCCTCCTCTTTGGTGCCATATTGCTGCATCAGCGAGGCGTAAAGGCCGCCATTGGTCATATCCATGGCGGCGACCAGCGCCAGCGTTGACAGCCCGGCCAGCATGCCGACCTCAAAACCGTTTTCGGGCATCACGCGCGATGCGATAGCGGCAACCACCCAGGCGACGGCGATTTTGGTTACTACCAGGGTGCCCGATTTACGCAGCACCGTACCGGTGGCGCTCAGTTTGATGGAGGCGCCCATACAGAAGAACCAGACGGCCAGGATCGGCACGGTTCCGCTCATCAGCCCATTGGTAAAGGAGCCGAGATATTTACCGCCTCCTGGCGCCAGGGTGTGGCAAAGCGCCCCCAGAAACAGAGGCACCAGCATCATGCCACCCGGAATTTTGTCGATAGCGCGTTTGATTTGCATGTTGTCTCCCACCTTAGTTAAGCAAGATGACGAATCAATCCTGCATGGCCCGCAAGGGCGATGGGCGACAACATAGCGCTATTCACTTTATGAAAAAGTGATCTTGCCTGTAATTTTTAAAACGCCGTTTCATTATTAAATGAACGGCAGTTTATTTTGTGGAAGGCGTCAACTTTTCTGCCCATAGTAGGCATTGGCGCCGTGCTTACGCAGCCAGTGTTTATCCAGCAACGCCTGCTGCATCGCCGGCAGCTCGGGCGCCAGCTGGCGGCTGAACAACGCCATATAGGCCAGCTCTTCCAGCACCACTGCGTTATGCACCGCAGCGTGCGCATCCTTGCCCCAGGCAAAGGGACCGTGGGAGTAAACCAGCGCTGCCGGCACCGCCAGCGGCGCGATATCGCGTTGACGCAGGGTTTCGATAATCACTTTGCCGGTTTCCCACTCGTAGCGTTCGGCGATCTCTTCATCGGTCATCATGCGCGTGCAGGGAACGGCACCGTAGAAATCATCAGCGTGGGTCGTGCCCCAGGCGGGGATATCGCGCCCCGCCTGCGCCCAAATGGTGGCATGGCGTGAATGGGTATGAACGATGCCGCCGACGTCGGGCCAGGCGAGATAAAGCGCCCGGTGCGTGTCGGTATCGGATGAGGGGCGCTTATCTCCCTCGACAATTTCACCGCTTTCTAACGCCACAACAACCATATCGTCACGTTTCATGCTGCTGTAGCTGACGCCGGAAGGTTTAATCACCACCAGACCACGCTCCCGGTCGATGGCGCTGACATTGCCCCAGGTGAAGGTCACCAGATTGTGTTCCGGCAGCGCCAGATTCGCTTCAAGTACCTGTTCTTTGAGTTGTTCCAGCATAATTTTCCCTTCCTGCATTCTGTGAATGCACTATTGTTAAGGGGCTGGCGCGGCAAAGGTATGGAAGCGCTGGCTGATTAGGCGGCGCGATTTTGCTGTGAAGCGATTTTTGCGCGCCTATTTAGGAATTTTTAACCTGTTGTAACTTTTGGTAGTGCCTATAATTAGTTTATGCAATTGCACCGGGGGTGATAGTTAGCACCCTTAGGTTTAGCAGGTAATTGCTGTTCCTGACGGATAAAGCAGGATCGGGAGCCGGTCGTTCTGTCGCGCAAGCGGCGCGAACAGGGATGTGAGCCGATCTAAAATAAACCGTCAGCGGACCTGATACGCAGAGTCAGCCGTCTATACTTAGAGGGTTTCCTCTGTGAGCAACAATTAAGGAGAAGTGATGATGACAAAGAATGCAAAACGCATTTCCGCTACCGTTCTGGCCGCCGTGGTCGTGATGTCGCTGTCGGGCTGTAGCAACTGGTCTAAACGCGACCGCAACACTGCTATCGGCGCTGGCGCCGGCGCCATTGGCGGCTCCGTGCTGACCAACGGCAGCGGCCTGGGCACCATTGGCGGTGCCGCAGTAGGCGGTATTATCGGTCACCAGATTGACTGATGCTTAACATATAATTATTACAGGCTACGCAGCGCATCTACTTATTATCTGACGAGGCCGCTCACTGAGCGGCCTCGTTTTTTATTACCCGCCGGCCAGCTTAACTTTAAAGCCTTTCGCCTCCAGCAACGCTTTCAGCTCATCGCGCTTGTCGCCCTGAATTTCAATCACGCCCTCTTTCGCCGCCCCGCCGCAGCCACACTTTTTCTTCAGCTCCGCTGCCAGCGTCGTCAATGCGGCATCATCCAGATCAAGCCCGGTAATCAGGCAGACGCCTTTTCCTTTACGCCCGCTGGTCTGACGTTGAATACGCACGATACCGTCGCCTTTCGGCCGTGCCGCTTTCTGCTCTGGCTGCGTGATGCGGCCGCCATCGGTAGAGTAGACCAGGGGATTGTCTTTACTCATGCGCCCTCCTTCAGGGAATCAAGAATCGCCTGCAGCGTGGCGGCCGGATCGGCGGATTGGGTGATCGGCCGTCCAATAACCATATAGTCCACGCCCGCCTGCTGCGCCTGCAACGGCGTCATGATGCGCCGCTGATCGCCCGCCTCGCTGCCTGCCGGACGAATGCCCGGCGTCACCAGCTGAAATGCCTGGCCCAGTTGCTGCTTAAACGACGCCGCCTCATGCGCCGAGCAGACTACGCCGTCAAGGCCGCACTGCTGCGTCAGCCGCGCCAGACGCGCCGCATGTTCCGCCGGCGTCGCCGTGATGCCGATATCGTGCAGGTCGGCGGCTTCCATACTGGTCAGCACGGTGACCGCAATCAACAGCGGCGCCTCTTTACCAAACGCGTTCAGTGCTTCGCGCGCGGCGGTCATCATGCGCGCTCCGCCGCTGGCATGCACATTGACCATCCAGACGCCCAGCTCGGCGGCTGCGGCCACCGCATGCGCCGCGGTATTGGGAATATCATGAAATTTCAGGTCGAGGAAAACGTCAAAACCGCGCTGATGCAGATCGCGCACGATCTGCGGTCCGAACAGCGTGAACATCTCTTTGCCCACTTTCAGTCTGCAGCTGGCGGGATCGATACGATCGACAAAGGCCAGCGCACGGTTGCGATCGGCGTAATCCAGCGCGACCAGAACAGGCGAATCAGTTCGGTTTTGAGAGTGAGACATGTCTATTCCTTCAACAATGAGGCACCGCACGGCGCAGGGGAAAACGGCATGCATTCTACCTGCGCGACGCCATGGAAAACAGCCTTAAGCTGCCTTGCGCGCCGCGATTATCGCCCTGCCGGACGATTTTTCCGCGTTGCCGGGGCGCTAATGCACAGGCAACTTTCAGTATGTTGTAACTAATTAAGAGGGCATCGGCTGCGGACATGCGGCGCGTAAATCGTGCCTTAACCAGGCAGCGGCGACAGGTACGATGCGATAAGGATCCACAGACGTATTGCGCCCCTGTGGCAGTGGACGCGAGGTTAACGGCCCGACAGCAGCGCACGCCAGGCGCGCCGCTTACTGGCCGTCAAGCCCGCGGATCGGCTTAACGGTGGACCAGGCGCGACAGGAGGGGCAATGCCAGTAGAGCGCGTGAGCGGTAAAGCCACACTTCTGGCAGCGGTAGCGTGGCTTGGTGCGGATCTGCTCACCGACCATATCGCGCAGCACCATCAGGCTCTCTTTGGCGCGCCCATCCTCCGCTTCGTGCAGATGGAAATCCATCAAACGATGGAATACGCGCATCGTCGGATGACGCTGCAGCTGGCGGTTGATATAGAGCTGCGCCACATCGCCGCCCTGCTCGCGCTCCAGAATATCGGCCAGATAAAGCTCGGCCTGCGCGCCGGTGTTCTCCTCTACGCAGCGGCGCAGGTAGTCGGCCCAGGCCTCCGGCTGCGCCAGATGCTGATAACAGCTTTCCAGCATCTCCAGCGTTTCGCTGACCAGCTCTTTATCCTGTTCGATAACGCGCTGCAGATGGCCGGTGGCCCGGGCGTAATCGCCCTTCGCCATAAAGATACGGCCCATCATGATAGAGACGCGCGCGCTCTGACGATCCGCCGCCTCCCCTTTTTTCAACAGGCCCAGCGCGCGGTCGAGATCGTCGCTGCTCATCGCCTGCAGCGCCAGTTCGCAATAAAAATGGGCGATCTCCATCTGGTGGCGGCTTTTGCCCAGCTTGACCAGCTTTTCAGCCACGTCTATCGCCTTCTGCCATTCACTGGTGGCCTGATAAATCGTCAGCAGCTGCTGCAGCGCGCTGAGGCGAAAATCGGTTTCATCGGTTAGCTGGCCGAACATCTCTTCCGCCCGGTCATACAGCCCCGCCGCCATATAGTCGCGGCCAAGCTGCTGCACCGCCAGCAGACGCTGCTCGTAGCTGAGTGAGGCGCTCTCCATCAACGACTGATGGATGCGTATCGCGCGATCCACCTCGCCGCGCGAGCGGAACAGGTTACCCAGCGTCAGGTGTGCCTCAACCGTGCCGCTGTCCTCTTTCAGCATATCGAGAAACAGATCGACCGCTTTATCTTGCTGGTTAGAGAGCAGGAAGTTAACGCCTGTCACGTAGTCGCGCGACAGGCGGTTGGCTTCCTGCTGTTTATCCTGCTGCGCACTTCTGCGCCCCATATACCAGCCATAGGCAGCGGCCACGGGCAGTAACAGAAACAGCAGTTCCAACATGGAGAGTTATTCCTTGACGACGGTCGAGGGTGACGAAGTCACGTTTTCAGTCTGAACCGTTTGTTGCTGCAGACGCTTCAGCTTGCGCTGCGCATTCGCCAGCGCCACGCGTACCCGCAGCCAGAAAAGACCGCATATCGCCCAGCCCAGTACAAATCCCGCGCCGAACAGCGAAGCCAGCAGCGTGGAGATACGGTATTCGCCCTGCGCGATCAGGAAGTTAAACGAGACCACCTGGTCATTGTGCGCGCCAAGCGTAACAGAGATGATGAATATCACCAGAACCAGTAAAAAGATCAGTAAATATTTCACGTTTCGTCCTGTAATTCGGTGTAAGCCAACGGATTATGCCAAAAATGTTATAAGGATGCTTGATCAGAAACCGGCTAAAGATAGCATGCCGGTTAATTTCCTGGCGCCACCTTCAGGTTATGGGGCCGAAAAAGCGCTTTGCAATCAGGATTTTTTCTCTTCTTCGCGCTGTGCGATCTCCTGATGCTCGTCCGGCGGAATGGTTAATGGCCCGCACAGCCGCTGCGCCAGCCAGGTCGCCAGCGTCACCAGCAGCCAGCTGATCCAGGTGGCCACCAGCAGATCGCGCGGCCAGTGCATTCCCAACAGCACCCGGCTGCCCATCACCGCCGTCGCCCACAGCATCAGCAGCGCGACGGTTTTGCGGTGGCGACGCGGCCACAGCAGGCCGACGCCCAGCAGCGCCCAGCTGGCGGCAAACATGGTGTGTCCCGACGGGAATGCGAAGCCGGTTTCAAACGCCCAGTGGCGCTTCAGCCACAGCGGAATGTGGTTATCATCCGCCACCAGCCGTTCCACCATTTGCCCGCGCGCCTGGCGATCGAGCTGATAAAAGCGGTCTCCCGGCACGCCGTGCGTCTTCTCAAGCCACAGCACGTAGGGCCGCGGCTCCTGCACCAGGGTTTTGATCCAGGATTTGGTATACTGCCCCGCCATAATCGCCGCAATCATAATCACCAACAAAAACAGCGCGGGCTTTAAACGAAAGCGCAGGCACCAGAGAAACCAGGCGCAGAGGATAGCGCTGGTCAGGATACCCCAGGGCCGCGTGACGGTTTCCGTCATCCAGAACAGGAAGCGTAGCCCCGGTCCGCTGGCGCCGGGCTGCCACTGCCAGCCGCAAAGCCATATCAACAACGGCATCACCGACAGTAACAGAGCGCCTATCGCGGTGCGTTTTGCTATCTCCAGCATGCTGCTTCCTTATCGTTAACACAAAAATGAATAGCCGGATTTAATAATAGCTTAGAAATGAATAACATAACCACCACAACGTGGATAATCGTGCGTTATCACATCAATCGTCGTGACGGATTAGCTGTAGCGCGGCGGGTTATGGCAAAATAGCAGGCATTGTTTCGGTCAAGCTGACCAATGCGCGCTGTCTTGATGATAGCGCAACCTATGACGGTTCTGGAGAGTCACATGCAGCTTAAACGGGTAGCAGAAGCTAAACTGCCCACGCCCTGGGGCGATTTCCTCATGGTGGGATTCGAAGAATTGGCGACCGGCCACGACCACGTGGCGCTGGTGTTTGGCGATATCAGCGGCAGCGAGGCGGTGCTGGCGCGCGTGCATTCCGAGTGTCTGACCGGCGACGCGCTGTTCAGCCTGCGCTGCGACTGCGGCTTCCAGCTGGAGGCGGCGCTCAACGCCATTGCGGAACAGGGGCGCGGCGTTCTGCTCTATCACCGTCAGGAAGGCCGCAATATCGGTCTGCTAAATAAGATCCGCGCCTATGCCCTGCAGGATAAAGGCTACGATACGGTGGAAGCTAACCATCAGCTCGGTTTCGCCGCGGACGAGCGCGATTTCACGCTCTGCGCCGATATGTTTAAGCTGCTGGGCGTGGATGAGGTACGTCTGCTGACCAATAACCCGCGCAAGGTCGAGATCCTCAGCGAGGCGGGTATCAATATCGTGGAGCGCGTGCCGCTGATCGTCGGGCGCAATCCTGAAAACGCGCACTATCTCGATACCAAAGCGGAAAAGATGGGGCATCTGCTGCCCAAAGCGTAATACAGAAGAAACCGGGCTAAGCCCGGCTTTTTTTCGCGTGATGGGTGGGTCAGTTCAGCATGTTGCGAATGACATAGTGCAGAATGCCGTCGTGCTGATAGTAGGTCAGCTCGTTGCCGGTATCGATGCGGCAACGCGTCTCCAGCACCTCCTGACGGCCGTCCGGACGCGTTAGCGTTACCTTCACCGTGCCGCCCGGCTTCAGATCCGCCAGGTTCTCAACGTCAATCCGCTCATCGCCGGTGAGCTGCAGCGTTTTGCGGGTAACGCCCTGCGGGAACTCCAGCGGCAGGATGCCCATCCCAATCAGGTTGGAGCGGTGAATACGCTCAAAAGATTCGCAGATTACCACGCGCACGCCCAGCAGCCGCGGGCCTTTCGCCGCCCAGTCGCGGCTTGAGCCGGAGCCATACTCTTTACCGGCGATCACCGCCAGCGGCACCCCCTGCTGCTGCCAGATCATTGCGGCATCATAAATTGACAGCGGTTCGCCCTCCGGCCCGACGCGCGTCATGCCCCCTTCCACGCCCGGCACCATCTCATTGCGGATGCGGATATTGGCGAAGGTGCCGCGCATCATCACTTCGTGGTTGCCGCGGCGCGAACCGTAGGAGTTAAAATCGCCCCGCTCCACGCCGCGCTCCAGCAGATAACGCCCGGCCGGGCTTTCCGCCTTGATGCTTCCTGCCGGCGAAATATGGTCGGTGGTGACGGAATCACCCAGCATCGCCAGGATGCGCGCGCCTTTAATATCTTCTACCGGACGCGGCGTTTTCTCCATATCGTCGAAGAATGGCGACAGGCGAATATAGGTCGAGCCTTCATCCCAGTCATAGGTCGCCGCTTCGCTCACGCTGATCTGCTGCCATTCCGGCGTGCCGTCGAACACCTCGGCGTACTCTTTATTAAACATATCGCTGGAGACCTGCTGCACTGCTGCAGTGATCTCATCCGGCGTCGGCCAGATATCGCGCAGGTAAACCGGTTTGCCGGTCTGATCTTCGCCAAGAGGATCGTCCTGCAGGTTGATGTTCATATTGCCCGCCAGCGCATAGGCGACCACCAGCGGCGGCGAAGCGAGCCAGTTGGTTTTAATTAACGGATGAATGCGCCCTTCGAAGTTGCGGTTGCCCGACAGCACCGCGCCTACCGTCAGGTCGCCCTCTTTAATCGCGCTTTCGATATTTTCCGGCAGCGGGCCGGAGTTGCCGATGCAGGTGGCGCAGCCGTAGCCCACCAGATTAAAACCGAGCTTATCGAGATAAGGCGTCAGACGTGCCGTCGCCAGATAGTCGGAGACCACTTTCGATCCTGGCGCCAGCGAGGCCTTCACCCAGGGCTTGCGCTGCAGTCCCAGCGTCACCGCTTTCTTCGCCAGCAGCCCGGCGGCCATCAGCACGCTGGGATTGGAGGTATTGGTACAGGAGGTGATGGCGGCGATCGCTACCGCGCCGTCGTTCAGCTCATAGTGGTTTTCGCCGTCGCGGTAGGTGACCGGATGGTGCGCTTTCTGCGCATGGTTCAGCTCCAGCTCATTGCTCTGCTGAAACGCCTTCGGCACCGCGCCAAGCGATACGCGGTCCTGCGGCCGTTTCGGGCCAGCGAGGCTCGCCTCAACCTCATTCATATCCAGCGCCAGCGTGCTGGTAAAGACCGGCTCTTCCCCCGGCTCGCGCCACATCCCCTGCGCTTTAGCGTAAGCTTCCACCAGCGCCACCTGTTCCGTGCTGCGGCCGGTGAGCTTCATGTAGCCCAACGTTACGCTATCGATAGGGAAAAAGCCGCAGGTGGCGCCATATTCCGGCGCCATATTAGCGATGGTGGCGCGATCCGCCAGCGGCAGATCGTCCAGGCCGTCGCCGTAAAACTCGACAAACTTGCCGACCACGCCATGCTTGCGCAGCATCTGCGTGACGGTCAGCACCAGGTCGGTAGCGGTGATGCCCGGACGCAGCTTGCCGGTCAGCTTAAAACCCACCACATCCGGGATCAGCATTGAAACCGGCTGGCCCAGCATCGCCGCCTCCGCTTCAATTCCGCCTACGCCCCACCCCAGCACGCCGAGGCCATTAATCATCGTGGTATGGGAGTCGGTGCCGACCAGCGTATCAGGGTAAGCAATCTGCTTGCCGTCCTGCTCTTCATGCCAAATCGCCTTACCCAGATACTCCAGGTTGACCTGATGGCAGATGCCGGTGCCGGGCGGCACCACGCGGAATTTATCGAACGCTTTTTGCCCCCAGCGCAGGAATACGTAGCGCTCATGGTTGCGCTCCATCTCAAGGCGCACGTTTTCGCCGAAGGCGTCATCATCACCGAAGCGGTCGACCGTGACGGAGTGGTCAATCACCAGATCGACTGGCGACAGCGGATTAACACGCGCCACCTCGCCGCCGAGACGCTTAACCGCTTCGCGCATCGCCGCTAAATCGACCACTGCCGGTACGCCGGTAAAATCCTGCATCAGCACGCGCGCGGGACGGTAGGCGATTTCACGATCGGCATGGGCGCTTTTCTGCCAGTCGGCCAGCGCCTGGATATCGTCAGCGGTAACGGAGCTGTCATCCTGCCAGCGCAGCAGGTTTTCCAGCAGAACTTTCAGGGACTTCGGTAAGCGGGAGAGATCGCCCAGCTGCTGAGCGGCACGCGGAAGGCTAAAGTAATGGTAGCGTTGGCCATTTACCTCCAGCGTGTCCTGACTCTTATCTCGCAGGGATAACGACATAGCTCCTCCTTTTTATAATGATCTTAATAACCCGAGGGATGACAAGGTCTGTGTTAAAGATAGTACAAACTCACGTTAACGATTTGATAACAACACAAATTGACACATCAGGCAGGAAAAGCGCGGGGCGGGAAATGCAAAGCGCCCCGCTGTAAACAGACGGGGCGCCGAATCGAAAATCGCGGTGAGAGAGGTTATTGCATGAGCAGCCAGACGGCCGTCATCCACACCAACAGTGAATAGGCAGAAGCGCTAAAAAACGAAAACATTGAAATATTCATTAGACACCCTCTCAGGTCGATTCCCGACCAATAAAGACTGGAACACCGAATCTATTTAACACCGTAAATAGATTCTACCGAATGCTGTGATTGGTTAAATTTATCAGGCGGTGAAAACGCCTCGATCGCGCCTGCGATCAACAGGAAGGAAAAAATGAATAGTTATTTTTGATTGCTGTGCTAATGCGAATAATTATGATTTATTTATTTTTGTTATCGAGCATTAATTCAATAAAGCTGCGCTGAGCGTGGTTAAGGTTCCATTCTTCCGGAATCGTCACTTTTTCCTGCGCTTTGGGCGTGCAGCTGGCCGTTTTTAATTTGCGAACCGGCTGCGTTTTGATACGCACTGCTTGTTCCCACATAGTTAACTCCACATCTGCCAAACCAGTAAGGCGACAACTACCCAAAACAGGCCAGAAGCAACAAAGACTGCAAGCCATGCTTTACGACGTACGCTCATGCCGCTGCGGGCTGCGTTGGTGGAGTTGTCCTGTACGCCAGGTTGTACTGATATTCTCATAGCCATAGTTTTTGATAATCACTCTCAGTAAAACGATTGTTAACACCAATCAGCTTTTAGGAGAAATCCTAAACATTTTAAGACCAAAAATCCAGCTATTTTTCTTGCATTCAACGATTAGTACTATTTATCGTTGTTATAACTTCCTATCAGCAAAACTTAACTAACCCACCCCTATTTAATCTTTCCTTAAGCCAAATAACGTGATGAAAAAAGCTAACCGGTCCAATTAATAACTGATAAAACATTTCCGAACTGCCTGCCGCCTGCGCTTGCGGTTCGGTTTAACTTGAGTATGAGAATAGTCCTGGCAGTGTGCAAAAGCGCCCGTACAAAAATGTGTACTGTTTCGCATTTAATTAATAACAATAAAAAAACATGTGATGAATGTTTCATTTACAGAAAAATGATCGTAAAGATTCTGAAATCTGTGCAATCGGTTGGTATTAAAGGCAAAAGGTCGCCGAAGCGACCTTATTACCTTTTAATTGCTGGGGTTTTATTATTTATAGGGCAGGCGAATATCTTTAAACATCGCTTCAATATCGTCATTAGAGCGCAGCGCCACGGCGGTATCGACCACATCGCGCGTCAGATGCGGCGCAAAGCGTTGGATGAAGTCATACATATAGCTGCGTAAGAAGGTGCTGCGCCGGAAGCCGATTTTCGTCGTGCTGTTAGTGAAGATATCGGCCGCTTCGATACGCACCAGATCGGGATCGGAAACCGGGTCGACCGCCATGCTGGCGATGACCCCAACGCCCAGCCCCAGTCGCACATAGGTTTTGATAACGTCGGCATCGGTGGCGGTAAAGACAATACGCGGCGACAGCCCTGCCCGGTTAAAAGCGGTATCCAGCTCCGAACGGCCGGTAAAGCCAAAGGTGTAGGTCACCAGCGGATACTCCGCCAGCTCTTCAATGGTAACGTCGCTTTTTCCCGCCAGCGGATGATCGGGCGTAACCACAATCGCCCGGTTCCAGTGGTAGCAAGGCAGCATAATCAGATCGTCATAGAGATGCAGCGCTTCGGTGGCGATGGCGAAATCGGCGTTGCCTTTTGATACGGCCTCGGCGATCTGCGTCGGCGAGCCCTGATGCATATGCAGCGAGACGCGCGGATAGCGCTCGATAAACCCTTTAATCACCCCCGGTAAAGCATAACGCGCCTGGGTATGGGTGGTGGCGACATACAGCGACCCTTTATCCGGCCAGGTGTGTTCGCCGGCGACGGATTTAATCGCATCCACTTTCGACAACACTTCACGCGCGATACGGATAATCTCCTCACCGGCTGGCGTAACCTGAGTCAGATGTTTGCCGCTGCGGGCAAAAATCTGGATGCCCAGCTCATCTTCCAGCATCCTCACCTGTTTGCTGATGCCAGGCTGCGAGGTATAAAGCCCTTCGGCGGTAGAGGAGACGTTCAGATTGTGATTAACCACTTCCACGATGTAACGCAGCTGCTGCAATTTCATAGTTATTCATCCCGAGATAACGCCACGCGCTGAACCCGCGCGCAATCAGGGGAAACGCCTTTCAGGAAAGGCGCCGCGGACGGGTATAGCACCAGGAAAATTCAGAAGGTAATGCTATAACAACTATAACATTTTCAGGTCTGATGTATAGCTTTTAGCTATAAGGCAGGCAAAGAAAAGGCCAGTCAATGACTGGCCTTGTGAAGCGAGACGCTTATTTTTCCGTGACGCGCCATGCGCCATCAACGTAGAAGGCGGACCAGCCGGTGGCTTTGCCATCTTTCTCCGAGCTGACATACTGCTGCTTAGTCTTACGGCTGAAGCGCACCAGTGTCTTATTACCCTGATCGTCGGTGGCCGGCGCATCAGCTAAATAGCGCAGCTTTTCCGGCAGGCGATCGCGGAAACGCTGCAGCTCTTCCACCAGCGGCGCACGGGTTTCGCGCGATTTCGGGAAGGTGTTGGCGGCCAGGAACACCCCGGCGGCGCCGTCGCGCAGCACAAAATAGGCATCCGATTTTTCGCACTGCAGTTCCGGCAGCGGCACCGGATCTTCCTTCGGCGGCGCCACTTCGCCGTTACGCAGAATTTTGCGTGTGTTTTTGCACTCGTCGTTGGTACAGGCCATATATTTACCGAAACGCCCCATTTTCAGGTGCATTTCAGCGCCGCACTTCTCGCACTCAACGATCGGGCCGTCATAGCCTTTGATGCGGAATTCGCCCTGTTCGATCTCATAGCCGTCGCAGCCTGGGTTATTGCCACAGACGTGCAGCTTGCGCTGGTTGTCGATCAGGTAGCTGTCCATCGCCGTGCCGCACTTCTGGCAGCGGCGGCGCGCGCGCAGCGCGTTGGTTTCCGCATCATCCCCTTCCAGAATATTGAGAACTTCATTTTCCGGGATCAGGTTTATGGTCTGCTTGCAGCGTTCTTTCGGCGGCAGCGCATAGCCGGAACAGCCGAGGAAGACCCCGGTGCTGGCGGTGCGGATGCCCATTTTGCGGCCGCAGGTCGGGCAGTCGATGGTGGTCAGCACCATCGGGTTCGGCTGCATGCCGCCCTCTTCCGGATCTTTCTCCGCCTGCTCCAGCTGCTTGCTGAAATCGGCGAAGAAGTGGTCCAGCACACCCTTCCATTCGGCCTGATCGTTAGCCACCTGATCGAGACTGTCTTCCATGTGCGCGGTGAAGTCATAATTCATCAGCTCGCGGAAGTTCTCTTCCAGACGGTCGGTAACGATCTCGCCCATCTTCTCCGCATAGAAACGGCGGCTTTCTACCCGCACGTAACCACGATCCTGGATGGTGGAGATAATCGACGCATAGGTCGACGGCCGGCCGATGCCGCGTTTTTCCAGTTCGCGCACCAGCGATGCTTCGCTAAAGCGCGCTGGCGGCTTAGTAAAGTGCTGGCTTGGGTTAAGCTGCTGCAGGCTCAACTCGTCGCCAATGTTGATCGCCGGCAGGATGCGGTCTTCATCGCCTTTGCGCAGCGCGGGCATCACTTTCGTCCAGCCGTCGAAGCGCAGAATGCGCCCTTTCGCTTTCAGCTTAAAGTCGCCCGCCGCCACGGTCAGCGTGGTGGAATCGTACTGCGCCGGCATCATCTGACAGGCGACGAACTGACGCCAGATCAGCTGATAAAGCTTCTGCGCATCCGCTTCCATATCCTTCAGCTGTTCAGCCTGAATTGTCACGTCGGACGGACGGATCGCTTCGTGCGCTTCCTGCGAATTCTCTTTGCTGGCGTAGGCGTTGGCGGTTTTCGGCAGATATTTTTCGCCGAAATTGCTTTCGATATAGCCGCGCGCCATCGCTACCGCATCCTGGCTCAGGTTGGTGGAGTCGGTACGCATATAGGTGATATGCCCCGCCTCATACAGCCGCTGCGCCAGCGCCATGGTGCGTTTGACGCCGAAACCGAGACGGGTGCTGGCCGCCTGCTGCAGCGTGGATGTGATAAAAGGCGCGCCCGGCTTGCTGCTGGTCGGCCGGTCTTCACGATCTTCCACCTGAAAACGGGCTTTTTCCAGCAGGCTGACCGCCGCCTGCGTCTGCTCTTTATTGACCGGCCGGAAAGGCTTGTCGCCCTGATGGGTCACCTGCATCGGCAGATCGCTGCCTTTCGGCGTAGTGAGATCGGCGCTCAGCTCCCAGTACTCTTCCGGCACGAAAGCTTTGATTTCGCGTTCGCGCTCGACCACCAGCCTTACCGCCACCGACTGCACGCGCCCTGCGGAAAGGCCGCGAGCGATCTTTTTCCACAGCAGCGGGGAGACCATATAGCCCACCACGCGATCCATAAAGCGGCGGGCCTGCTGCGCGTTAACACGCTCGATATTCAGTTCGCCCGGCTTTTCAAACGCCTGACGAATCGCATTTTTGGTGATTTCGTTAAACACCACGCGGCTAAAGCGTTTGTCATCGCCGCCGATCACTTCCCGCAGGTGCCAGGCGATGGCTTCCCCTTCGCGGTCAAGGTCGGTGGCGAGATAGATGTGGTCGGCGTCCTGCGCCAGCGCTTTCAGCTCAGAAACGACTTTCTCTTTACCGGGCAAAATTTGATAGTCCGCTTTCCAGCCATGCCAGGGATCGACGCCCATACGGCTAACCAGCGCCGTCTTTTCATCTTTCTTGCCTTTTTTGGCTGGTTTAGCGTCAGCGCTCTTTTTCACCGTCGAGCCACTGGTCGGCAAATCACGTATATGACCGACGCTGGACTTCACAACGTAGTCTTTACCGAGATATTTATTAATCGTTTTGGCCTTTGCCGGGGACTCGACTATTACGAGAGCTTTACCCATATTTACCTTTACCTGATGAATACGTCCGAATGTAATGATGGCGTTTTCCAGCGTTGCCAGTCAGCGTGTCAACCTATATTGCTGCGGGTCGGGAAGAATTCAACCCGACCTGATTGGCAGCAGCAGACCGCGTTGAAGCCGGCTTATCATGCTGATTAACGGACTCTTTTAGCCGAAACCCGGCGCTTCCTGCTGCCTGCGTAAAGCCATTTTTACGCCCGGACCCTGAAACGCCCACACTGTACCTGATAAAATCTGATACGCAACTTAATTAGCATCTCGCCTGGTTTTGCGCCACCTTTACGGCTTTTTTCTCCTGCCAGAATATCCACACGTAATTTGCGGTCAGCAGCGACAGGCCAGTAATATAGAAGAGAATGTTGTTCTGTCAAAATGGGGTTAAATAATGAACGCAAAAACCACCGCGCTTTCGCGCGACGCCATCCTTGAAAAAGCCAATGCGTTAATCCGCGAGCATGATGATTATTTTGCCGGGGTGGAGGTCAGTGATGTAGAGCAAAACGGCGGGCTGCTGGTGTTTCGCGGCAACTATTTTCTTGATGACAATGGCCTGCCGACGGCGAAAAGCACGGCGGTCTTCAATATATTTAAAGCGCTGACGGTGGCGCTGTCAGAGAAATATCATCTGGCGCCGTGATGCCCGGGCGCGCCGGGCATCAGCGATTTACAGCAGGGGTTTACAACAGGGGTTTGTCGCCGCGCTG
Organism: Mixta gaviniae; assembly: GCF_002953195.1. Classification (GTDB taxonomy): domain Bacteria; phylum Pseudomonadota; class Gammaproteobacteria; order Enterobacterales; family Enterobacteriaceae; genus Mixta; species Mixta gaviniae. Next base: position 2,436,564 of record NZ_CP026377.1, read on the forward strand.
CCACAGCTTCATTAGCTGACGCGCAGCGCTGTCGGCGGCGCTCTGCGTAAAGCGATCCATCAGCTTTTTACGCCGCGTATAGCGCACATTGACCACATGATACTGCTCCATGTGCGCAATAATAATATCGTCGCTGGTACCCAGCGCGTCGACCAGCTTTTTCTCCAGCGCCTGGCTGCCGTACCAGTATTCGCCGGTCGCCACCTGATCGATATCCAGCACCGGTCGCATTTGCTGAACGAAGGTTTTAAACAGCTGGTGCGTTTCGTTTAAATCTTCGCGGAATTTATTGCGGCCCTGCTCGGTATTTTCGCCGAACAGCGTCAGGGTGCGCTTATATTCGCCGGCGGTATGCAGCTCGACATCGATATCATTGCGCTTCAGCAGACGATTAAAGTTCGGCACCTGCGCCACGACGCCGATCGAGCCGATAATGGCAAAAGGGGCGGCAATGATGCGATCGGCCACACAGGCCATCATATAGCCGCCGCTGGCGGCGACCTTATCCACCGCAACCGTCAGGCGGATATTTTTTTCACGCAGCCGCTGCAGCTGTGATGCCGCCAGGCCGTAGCCATGGACAACGCCGCCGGGGCTTTCCAGCCGCAGCAATACCTCATCCTGTTCGCGTGCCACCGCCATCACTGCGGAGATCTCTTCGCGCAGCGACGATACTTCGCCGGCGTCCATGCTGCCTTTAAAATCCAGCACGTAAAGCGTCGGCTTGTTATCTTCGCGCGGCAGCCCCTGCTTCGCGCGCTGCTTCGCCGCCTTCGCTTCCTGTTTCTGCTTTTTCTTTTCCGCTTTCTGTCGCAGCTTTTGCTCATGCGGCGGCAGCGCCGCCAGCTGCATCTCATTTTTCATTTCGCGGTAGCGCTCGTTAAGCTGGGCGACCTGAAGCTGGCCAGCCCGTCCGCGCTTGCGCTGCGTCACATTGACTAAAATAATGGCAATCGCCGCGATGGCGACGACAACGGTAATCACTTTCGCTAAAAACAGGGCATACCAAAAGAGTAAATCCATGCGTTCCGCCTTTGCTTATTTCCTTTCTGAAACCAGAGCGTAGTGTAGCCGAGTCGGTCCGCTTCGTCGCCTGTAAAGCAGCGCGGCGCCCGAAATGGCGGCGGCGACATTGAACTGAAAAGCGTTTTCAGGCATAACACCCCCATTAGCCGCCCTCAGCACCCTGCTGAGTGATTATTCGCCGAGGAAGACGTTTTGCATTATCAACCGAAAAGCGACCTGCTTGATCACCACATTATTCTTGTTACCGGCGCCAGCGACGGTATCGGCCGCGAGGCGGCATTAACCTACGCCCGCTATGGCGCCCAGGTTATTTTGCTGGGCCGTAACGCAGAGAAGCTGCAGCGCGTCAGCGATGAAATCAGCGCGCTGGGGAAAGCCGCCCCGCTGGTTCGCCTGCTCGATCTGGCGCAGGCGACGCCAGAAAGCTGTCAGGCGTTTGCCGACGAGCTGGCGCAGCAGGTGCCGCGCCTTGACGGCGTGCTGCACAACGCCGGCCTGCTGGGTGAGATCGTGCCGCTGGCCGATCTCGCGCCGGAGATCTGGCAACAGGTGATGCGCGTTAACGTCGACACCACCTTTTTCCTGACCCAGGCGCTGCTGCCGCTGCTGCTGAAATCGGAGGCGGGTTCGCTGGTATTCACCAGCTCCAGCGTCGGCCGCATCGGGCGTTCCGGCTGGGGCGCCTATGCGGTATCGAAGTTCGCCACCGAAGGGATGATGCAGGTGCTGGCGGAAGAGTATAAAAACCGCAACCTGCGGGTAAACTGCATTAATCCAGGCGGAACACGCACTAACATGCGCGCCAGCGCCTTCCCGGAAGAGGATGCCGGCAAGCTAAAAACGCCGGCGGAAATCATGCCGATCTATCTCTACCTGATGGGCGACGACAGCCGCCGCAAAACCGGCATTAGCTTCGACGCGCAACCGGGGCGCAAGCCGGGGCCGGCGGAATAATGGCGCAGGATCGTCACCAGCAGCGGCAGCAGCGCCTGAAGGAACAGGTCGACGCCCGCATCGCCGCCGCCAGCGAAACGCGCGGCATTCTGATGGTGTTCACCGGCAACGGCAAAGGGAAAACCACCGCCGCCTTCGGTACCGCCGCGCGCGCCGTCGGGCACCATAAAAAAGTGGGCGTGATCCAGTTTATTAAGGGCGAGTGGCCGAACGGCGAACGTAATCTGCTGGAGCCGCACGGGGTCGAATTTCAGGTGATGGCCACCGGCTTTACCTGGGAAACGCAGGATCGCACAGCGGATACCCGCGCCTGCCTGGCTGTCTGGCAGCATGCGCAGCGGATGCTACGCGATGAGACGCTCGATTTGGTGGTACTGGATGAGTTGACCTATATGGTCAGTTTCGACTATCTGCCGCTGGAAGAGGTGTTGAGCGCGCTGCGTCAGCGTCCTGCCCAGCAGAGCGTGATCATTACCGGCCGCGGCTGTCACCGCGATATTCTGGCGCTGGCCGACACCGTCAGCGAAATGCGCCCGGTGAAGCACGCCTTTGATGCCGGCATTCAGGCGCAGCAGGGCATTGACTGGTAGCCAATAAAAAGGCGCCCCCGCCGCTTTGCTTTTGCGAAGCGGAGGCGGGTTAATCAAACACCGCCCCTTTGAAAGGTAAAAAGGCATCCCGGAGGATGCCTTTTTTATGCGCCGCGTTTGGTTTAATTAACCACGCTTTGCCGGACGGCGATTGTTGCCCAGCTGCGCATGACGCTTCACGGCACGACGGATCTGGTTCGCCTTGGTGCGGCGGCGATCTTTTTCCACCGGCACTTTGCTGATGCTTTCCGGCGGCAGCTCTACCAGCTCGCGCAGGTAGTTGACCGGCTGCAGATCCAGTTCGGTCCAGCCGCCACGCGGCAGGCCCTTCGGCAGCGTGATGTCACCGTAGCGCACGCGGATCAGGCGGCTAACCTGCACGCCGACCGCTTCCCACAGGCGACGCACTTCACGGTTACGCCCTTCGGTCAGAGTGACGCTATACCACTGGTTCATGCCTTCGCCGCCGGTGAACTTGATGGTGCGGAACGAGGCCGGACCATCTTCCAGCTGGACGCCCTGGCTCAGCTGACGGATTTTCGTATCGTCAACCTGACCGAACACGCGCACCGCATATTCACGCTCAACTTCGCGGCTCGGGTGCATCAGGCGATTCGCCAGCTCACCGTCGGTGGTGAACAGCAGCAGGCCGCAGGTATTGACGTCCAGGCGCCCTACCGCGATCCAGCGCGCGCCACGCAGGCGCGGCAGGCGATCGAACACTGTCGGACGGCCTTCCGGATCATTACGGGTGCAAAGCTCCCCTTCCGGCTTGTAGTACGCCAGGACGCGGCAGACCTGCTGGGCGGATTCGCTGATGGAGACCACATGGCCGTCGATACGGATTTTCACCGTGGCGTTGGGCTCGATACGATCGCCCAGCGTTGCCAGTTTGCCGTCGACGCTGATGCGTCCGGCAGAGATCATTGCTTCAATTTCACGACGCGAACCATGACCGGCCCGCGCCAACACTTTTTGTAACTTTTCGCTCATTGAGCTGCCTCGCTGTCGCCTTCACAGGCGTCGTTTGTTGCTTCTGTCACGGCGTGGCGAGCCATGACCTGAAAGGAGGGATTGCCTGAGTCGCGGCTTTTTCCAGCGTCCCGGGACAATGTGGCCGCACAGTATACATGAAGTTTAGCGACTTGCCCGCGTTTCCTGACGGCGGCTGTAGTTTTCTCTGGCGCTGCCGATAACCTGAATACGCTGATGGCTTTTTAACCGGCCTGGCGGGCGCGGAAAAGGGTGGTCCGGCGCGCGGCGCGCAAAAAACACCCTAAACCAGGGTCGAGTTGTTTATATTCTGACCACGGGTAGAATAAACGCCGCTGAAAAAGCGACTTATGCACTTCAACAGAAAGCGCGCGCTTTAATAACAACAGGTTTATCTGTTTTCTTGCGGTTTTTTATATCAACGAGCCGGTCATAAACCGGCATTAAGCGCCTTTATCCGGCGCCTGACTTGTACGCCTGCGATCTTCACCAGGGGTTTATCGGCGTACCCGAACATGCGTAATAATAATGAAAATTCGTGCTTTATTAGCGGCAACGGCGATGCTGTTGCTGTCGGGCTGCTCTGTCGGCCATTATGAATACAGTCGCGAGGCGATGAACCGCGTCGACATGAACTTCACCGGCATTCCCACCATTTTAGGCCTCGGCACGCTCGGCACCAGCATTCCGCTGACGCCAGAATATAGCCTCACCGCGGCGCACGTTGCCAAATATTCGGTGCAGCGTGTTAAGGCCTGGCATCCCTATTGCGATCTGGCGATCGTGTATCATAAAAACGACATGAAAACCCTGCCGGTGTTCCGTCCCGGTCGCGTCGGCGATAGCGTTAAAATGTACGGTTACAGCTTTATTTCCGCCATGCCGGTCGCCTCCAGCGGCGTCAACCTGGCGCGTACCGCCATTCGCAACAGCTGGAATAAAGCGCCCTGTATGGCGATGGCGTCAAATGCGGGTGTGGTGCAGGGCATGTCTGGCGGCGCGGTCTACAATCAGGATGATTCTATCGGCGGCGTGATTGTCGGCTACAGCAAACAGATAAAAAACCGACGTACGGATAAGGTCATCCTGAAGGATGTTTCCCTCTATATTCCCTACGCCGATTTTAAAGCCTGGCTGGAAGCGTCTATCTCTTCATAACCGGCCGGCATGCGGCCGGTCGGCGTTAACGGAAGGGACGGCTGTCACCTACGCCTTCGCGGATCACTTCCGGCGCATCGCTGGTTAAATCGACCACCGTGGTCGGCTGCTGTCCCAGCGTGCCGCCGTCGATAATCAGATCGACCAGCTTGCCGATGCGATCCTCAATCTCTTCCGGATCGGACTCGGTAAAATCGTTGCCCGGCAGCATCAGCGAAGTGGACATCATCGGCTCGTTGAGCGCTTCCAGCAGGGCCAGCGCCACCGGATTGGACGGCACGCGCAGGCCGATAGTTTTACGTTTATCGTTCATCAGCCGGCGCGGCACCTCTTTCGTCCCTTTCAGAATAAAGGTGTAGCTGCCCGGCGTATTGTTCTTAATCAGGCGAAACGCGCTGTTATCGACATGCGCATAGGTCGACAGCTCAGAGAGATCGCGGCAAACCAGCGTAAAGTTGTGGTTGCCATCCAGCTGACGGATGCGGCAGATGCGCTCCATGGCGTTTTTATCCTCCAGCCGACAGCCCAGCGCATAACCGGAATCGGTGGGATAAACAATCACGCCGCCTTTATTCAGGGCGTCCACCGCCTGACCGATCAGACGCGGCTGCGGATTATCGGGATGAATATGGAACATTTGACTCATAGCTAACCTCTTGTCACCTCTCCGTGGGCGGCATCAGCGCGGGAAAACGGCTCCAGACGGCATCAACGCCGCCCGGCAGCCAAAGTTTCTTGCCCAGCTCGATCCACGGACAGGGTTGGTGAAAATCAGAGCCCTGCGACGCCGCCAGATTATATTCCTGCGCGTAGCGTCCCAGCTGGCTGCGTTCGTTTGGCGGTTGCTGGCACTGCGCCACCTCCATCGCGTCACCGCCGATATCGGCGAAATGCGCGATCAGGCGCTTCAGCCATTTGGCGGACAACCCGTAACGTCCGGGATGTGCCAGTACCGCATAACCGCCGGAATGATGAATAGCATCAACGGCTTGTTTAATTGTACACCATTGTGGCGGCGCGTAGCCGGTTTTGCCGCGCGCCAGATAGTGCTTAAAGACATTCGCCATATTATCGGCCTTGCCCTGGGCTATCAGCCAGCGAGCGAAGTGTCCGCGCGTAATGGCGCCGCCTTCGGCCAGCGCCAGCGATCCTTCCAGCGCGCCGGGAATATGCGCCTTCTCCAGCCGCTCCGCCATCAGGCGGGCGCGCGCCAGACGGCATTCGGTCTGCCCCGCCAGGAAATCGACGATCGTAGGATGCACAGGATCGATGCCGAGCCCCACAATATGGATTTCGTGATTTTCCCACAGCGTTGAGGCTTCAACGCCGTTAATCAGATGCAGCGGGAGCTGCTGCGTCGCAATCGCTTCCCGGGCGGCCGCCAGGCCCGCCACGCTGTCGTGATCGGTGATTGCCAGCACGCCAACGCGCATCTCGACGGCGCGCCGCACCAGCTCGGCCGGCGTCAGCAGGCCGTCCGACGCGCGGGTGTGGCTGTGCAAATCATAAAGGGGAAAAGCGCTTAGCGACGTTGTTGCAGTCAAAATAACTCCTGAGAAACATAAAGATTCGACGCATCATAGCGGATTAACCGCTATATAAAAAAGTATTGACATTCCCGCCGTGAACCCGTTAACTAGTACATAAGTTCACGCGAGGGTGTCCATGATGATGTTTAACCACGAATTGATCACTGGCTGGTGGCGCGCTTCTGCTGAAGGGCGACGACGTCACGCATAACGATCACATGCTGATACCCGAGCCCGCCCATGACGCGGGCTTTTTTTTGAGCGAATTTCAGAGAACCGATTATGTTGAATGCGAAACCACAATTAAAACTGATTACCGGCTCGGCGCCCTACCGTGAAGATCCCGCTGCGGTGTTCCATCAGCTGTGCGGCGCGCGTCCGGCGACTTTGCTGCTGGAATCCGCAGATATCGACAGCAAACGCAACCTGAAAAGCCTGCTGATCGTCGACAGTGCGCTGCGCATCAGCGCGATGGGCAACCAGGTTACCGTGCAGGCGCTGTCAGAGAACGGTGCGCAGCTGCTGCCGCTGCTCGATGCCGCCCTGCCGGCGGAGGTGAAAAATCAGCCGCGCCCCGATGGCCGCCTGCTCGATTTCCCGCAGACGCATGACGAACAGGATGAAGATTCCCGCCTGAAATCGCTGTCGGTATTTGACGCCCTGCGCATCATCGCCCAGCTGGTTAAGGCGCCGCAGGAGGAGCGCGAGGCGCTACTGCTCGGCGGCCTGTTCGCCTACGACCTGGTGGCGGGCTTCGAGCCGCTGCCGCCGCTGCGTAACGAGCAGCGCTGCCCCGATTACTGTTTCTATCTGGCGGAAACGCTGCTGGTCCTCGATCACCAGCGCCAGAGCGCGCGGCTGCAGGCCAGCCTGTTCGCGCCCTCCACCAGCGAATTCCAGCGCCTGCAGCGCCGCATTCATCAGCTGCACGAGCAGATGCTGCAGCCGGCGCAGCCCCTGCCGGTGCAGCGCGTCGAAGAGATGGCGCTGAGCTGCAGCCAGAGCGACGAAGCGTACTGCGACGTGGTGCGCTCGATGCAGGACGCGATCCGTATCGGCGAAATATTCCAGGTGGTGCCGTCGCGTCGCTTCTCCCTGCCCTGTCCTTCGCCGCTGGCGGCCTATGAGACGCTGAAAAACAACAACCCCAGCCCCTATATGTTTTTTATGCAAGATAGCGACTTCACGCTGTTCGGCGCCTCGCCGGAAAGCTCGCTGAAATATGATGCCGCCTCGCGCCAGATCGAAATTTACCCGATCGCCGGCTCGCGCCCGCGCGGCCGCCACGCTGACGGCTCGCTGGATCGCGATCTCGACAGCCGCATCGAACTGGAGATGCGCACCGATCATAAAGAGCTGGCGGAACACCTGATGCTGGTTGACCTGGCACGTAACGATCTGGCGCGTATCTGCGAACCGGGCAGCCGCTACGTCGCCGACCTGACCAAAGTCGATCGCTACACCTTTATTATGCATCTGGTATCACGCGTCGTCGGCACGCTGCGCCACGACCTTGACGTGCTGCACGCCTATCGCGCCTGTATGAACATGGGTACCCTGAGCGGCGCGCCGAAAGTGCGCGCGATGCAGCTGATCGCTGGCGCGGAAGGCACACGCCGCGGCGCTTACGGCGGAGCCGTCGGCTACTTCACCGCCAGCGGCGATCTCGATACCTGCATCATTATCCGCTCCGCCTGGGTCGAGGATGGCATCGCCACCGTACAGGCAGGCGCCGGCGTGGTGCTTGATTCGCAGCCGCAGGCTGAGGCGGACGAAAGCCGCAATAAAGCGCGCGCTGTGCTGCGCGCTATCGCTACCGCACATCACTGCAAGGAGACGTTCTGATGGCCAATATCCTGCTGCTCGATAATATCGATTCCTTTACCTACAACCTGGTCGATCAGCTGCGCACCTTTGGTCATCGCGTGGTGGTCTACCGCAACACCGTGGCGGCCGATACGCTGACTGAACGGCTGCAGCAGATGGAAAATCCGGTGCTGATGCTGTCGCCCGGGCCCGGCGCACCGGCGGACGCAGGCTGTATGCCTGAACTGCTGCGCCGGCTGCGCGGCCGCCTGCCGATTATCGGCATCTGCCTCGGGCATCAGGCGATTATCGAAGCCTACGGCGGCCGCGTCGGCCAGGCGGGCGAGATCCTGCACGGCAAAGCCTCAGCGATTACCCATGACGAACAGCAGATGTTCGCCGGGTTAAGCAATCCGCTGCCGGTGGCGCGCTATCACTCGCTGGTAGGCAGTGATACGCCCGATGAGCTGGTGGTAAACGCCACCTTCAACGACATGGTGATGGCGGTGCGGCACGACGCCGACCGGGTGTGCGGCTTTCAGTTCCATCCGGAATCTATTCTGACCACGCAGGGCGCGCGCCTGCTGGAACAAACCCTGGCCTGGGCGCTGGCATAAGCGGAGGAGAACGCGATGCACCATATTCTGGAGAAGTTATATCAGGCGCAGACCCTGACGCAGGCGGAAAGCCATCAGCTGTTTACCGCGATCATCACCGGTCAGCTGGAGCCGACGCAGCTGGCGGCGGCGCTGGTAGCGATGAAAGTGCGCGGCGAGCGCCCGGAAGAGATCGCCGGCGCCGCCTCGGCGCTGCTGGCCGACGCGCGCCCTTTCCCGCGACCTGGCTACGCCTTTGCCGATATCGTCGGTACCGGCGGCGACGGCAGCAACAGCATCAATATTTCCACCGCCAGCGCCTTTGTCGCCGCGACCTGCGGGCTGAAAGTGGCGAAGCACGGCAACCGCAGCGTCTCCAGCAAGTCCGGATCTTCCGATCTGCTGGCGGCTTTCGGCATCAGCCTCGACCTGCCGGCCGAGCAGGCGCGTCAGGCGCTGGACGATCTTAACGTCTGCTTCCTGTTCGCGCCGCAGTATCACACCGGTTTCCGCCATGCGATGCCGGTGCGCCAGCAGCTGAAAACCCGCACGCTGTTTAATGTGCTGGGCCCGCTAATCAATCCGGCGCGTCCGCCGCTGGCAGTGATCGGCGTCTACAGCCCGGAACTGGTGCTGCCGATTGCCGAAACGCTACGCGTATTGGGGTATCAGCGCGCGGCGGTGGTCCATGGCGGCGGCATGGATGAGATCGCGGTTCACAGCGCCACCCAGGTGGCGGAGCTGCGCGACGGCGATATCACCTGCTACCAGCTGACGCCGGAAGATTTCGGCCTACCGTATCACAGCAAGGAATCGCTGGCGGGCGGCACGCCGGAAGAAAACCGTGACATTCTGGCGCAATTGCTCCAGGGTAAAGGCGAACGCGCGCACCAGCATGCGGTGGCGGTCAATGTGGCTATGCTATTGAAAATATTCGGCAATGAAGATTTACGCGACAATGCCCAGCGGGCGCTGAGCGCCATCAACAGCGGTCAGGCTTACGAGCGCGTGGTCGCGTTAGCAGCAAGAGGCTAAAAATGCAGGAAACCGTACTGAATCATATCGTCAGAGATAAAGCGCTGTGGATTGAAGAGCGCAAGCAGAGGCAGCCGCTCTCCTCATTTCAGCAGCAGCTAACCCCCTCTTCGCGCAGCTTTTACCATGCGCTGCAGGGTGCGCGCACCGCCTTTATTCTGGAGTGCAAAAAGGCTTCGCCGTCCAAAGGGGTGATTCGCGAAGATTTTGATCCGGTCGCCATCGCGGAAATCTATAAAGATTACGCATCGGCGGTATCGGTGCTGACCGACGAAAAATATTTCCAGGGCAGCTTTGATTTCCTGCCGCTGGTCAGCGCGGCGATTACCCAGCCGGTGCTGTGCAAAGATTTTATTATCGATCCGTGGCAGATCTACCTGGCGCGCTACTATCAGGCCGACGCCATCCTGCTGATGCTTTCGGTGCTGGATGATGAACAGTACCGCCAGCTGGCCGCCGTGGCGCACAGCCTGGAGATGGGCGTGCTGACCGAGATCAGCAACGAAGCGGAGCTGACGCGCGCGCTGGCGCTGGGTGCAAAGGTGGTCGGCATCAATAACCGCGACCTGCGCGACCTGTCCGTCGATCTGAACCGCACCCGTCAGCTGGCGCCGCGTCTCGGCCACGGCGTGACGGTGATCAGCGAATCGGGCATCAATAGCTATGCGCAGGTGCGCGAGCTGAGTCACTTCGCCAACGGCTTCCTGATCGGCTCGGCGCTGATGGGCGAAGAGGATCTGCATCTGGCGGTACGCCGCGTGCTGCTTGGTGAAAACAAGGTGTGCGGCCTGACGAAGCCGGAGGATGCACAGGCGGCCTGGCAGGCGGGCGCGGTCTACGGCGGATTGATTTTTGCCGCAGGCTCGCCGCGTCAGCTGACGCTTGCCGCCGCGCAGCCGATTGCTGCTGCGACGCCGCTGCGCTACGTCGGCGTATTCCGCGACGCGCCGTTAGGTGACGTTGTCACTTATGCTGAAGCGTTGTCGCTGCATGCGGTACAGCTGCATGGCCAGGAGGATCAGGCGTACATTGACGCCCTGCGCACTCGCCTGTCGCAGCGCACGGCGATCTGGAAAGCGCTGAGCGTGGGCAGCGCCCTGCCGGCGCGCACTCTGCAGCACGTGACGCGCTATGTGTTTGATAATGGCGCGGGCGGCTCCGGCCACGCCTTCGACTGGTCGCTGTTGACAGGCGAGACGCTGGACAACGTGCTGCTGGCGGGTGGGCTGGGCGCCGACAACTGCGTCAGCGCCGCTCAGGCGGGCTGCGCCGGGCTTGATTTTAATTCCGGCGTGGAAAGCGCGCCGGGCGTCAAGGACGCAGAGAAGATCGCCGCAGTGTTTCAGACGCTGCGCGCTTACTGACCGTTAACGTCCGCGAACGACGGGCGCTTAAAAGGAAAAAGCACATGACATTACTCAACCCCTACTTCGGCGAATTTGGCGGCATGTATGTGCCGCAGATCCTGATGCCGGCGCTGCGTCAGCTGGAAGAAGCCTTCGTCAGCGCCCAGCGCGACGCGGAGTTCCAGGCGCAGTTTCTCGACCTGCTGAAAAACTATGCCGGCCGTCCCACCGCGCTGACGCGCTGCCGTAACCTGACGCAGGGCAGCAACACGCGCCTCTACCTGAAGCGCGAAGATCTGCTGCACGGCGGCGCGCATAAAACCAACCAGGTGCTTGGCCAGGCGCTGCTGGCGAAACGCATGGGCAAGACGGAAATTATCGCCGAGACCGGCGCGGGCCAGCATGGGGTTGCTTCCGCGCTCGCCAGCGCGCTGCTGGGCCTGAAATGCCGCATCTATATGGGCGCGAAAGATGTCGAACGCCAGTCGCCCAACGTGTTTCGCATGCGCCTGATGGGCGCCGAGGTTATCCCGGTCCACAGCGGCTCCGCCACGCTGAAGGATGCCTGCAACGAGGCGCTGCGCGACTGGTCCGGCAGCTATGAAAACGCACACTATATGCTTGGCACCGCCGCCGGCCCGCACCCTTACCCGACCATCGTGCGTGAGTTCCAGCGTATGATCGGCGAGGAGACCAAAGCGCAGATTCTGGAAGCGGAAGGCCGTCTGCCCGACGCGGTGATCGCCTGCGTCGGCGGTGGATCCAATGCTATCGGCATGTTCGCCGATTTTATCGATGAGAAAGATGTGGCGCTGATTGGCGTAGAGCCGGCGGGCCACGGCATTGAGACCGGCGAGCATGGCGCGCCGCTGAAACATGGCCGCGTGGGTATCTACTTTGGCATGAAGGCGCCGATGATGCAGACCGACGATGGCCAGATCGAAGAGTCCTACTCCATTTCCGCCGGGCTCGATTTCCCGTCGGTGGGACCGCAGCATGCGCATCTCAACAGCATTGGCCGCGCCGACTACGTTTCCGTCACGGATAACGAAGCGCTCGACGCCTTTAAGCAGCTCTGCCGCGCGGAAGGCATTATTCCGGCACTGGAGTCTTCACATGCACTGGCCCACGCGCTGAAGATGATTAAGCAAGACCCGGAAAAAGCGCAGCTACTGGTGGTAAACCTTTCCGGACGCGGCGACAAAGATATTTTTACCGTTCACGACATTCTGACCGCGCAGGGAGAGATCTAATGGAACGTTATCAGCAGCTGTTTAAGCGCCTGCAGGCGCAAAAGGAAGGCGCGTTTGTTCCTTTCGTCACGCTGGGCGATCCGACGCCTGAGCTGTCGCTGCAGATTATCGATACGCTGGTAGAAGCTGGCGCCGATGCACTGGAGCTGGGCATCCCTTTTTCCGATCCGCTGGCCGATGGACCGACCATCCAGAACGCTACGCTGCGCGCCTTCGCTGCCGGCACCACGCCGGCACGCTGCTTTGAAATGCTGACGGCCATTCGTCAGAAGTATCCCGATCTGCCTGTCGGCCTGCTGATGTATGCCAACCTGGTGTTTACCAACGGCGTGGATGCGTTTTACGCCCGCTGCGAGCAGGCCGGCGTCGATTCGGTGCTGGTGGCCGACGTGCCGGTCGAGGAGTCCGGCCCGTTCCGTCAGGCGGCGATGCGCCATAACGTTGCGCCAATTTTCATCTGCCCCCCAACGCCGATGACGATCTGCTGCGCGCCATCGCTTCCTATGGCCGCGGCTATATCTATCTGCTGTCGCGCGCGGGCGTGACCGGGGCGGAAAAGCGCGCCAGCCTGCCGCTGAAGCACCTGGTGGATAAGCTGCGCGACTATCGCGCTGCGCCTACGCTGCAGGGCTTCGGCATCTCAGAGCCGGCGCAGGTGAAAGAGGCGATTGCCGCCGGCGCCGACGGGGCTATCTCTGGCTCCGCCATCGTCAAGATCATCGAACAACATCACGCCGAACCGGAAACCATGCTGGCTGAGCTGAAGCGCTTCGTCAGCGGCCTGAAAGCGGCCACCCGCTGATCCCGAGTGCCTTACCGAGGGTAAGGCACTCTTTATCAACATCTTTTCTCTCACCGGTTTGTGTTTTTACCGATCCTCAGCCACACTTAGCTGGCCGTTAATCGCAGCGGCGACAGCCTTTTTCATGACAGGGAGCAGCAAGATGAAATTGATGAAACTTTTTAGCGGCGCCGTAGCGGCGGCCGCGGTCGCGGTAATGCTGAGCGCCTGCGCGCCAACCGCTAAACAGGAAGGCACCGGCGGCTATATCGACGACACCGTGGTGACCACCAAGGTAAAAACGGAATTCCTGCGCGATGAGTCGCTGAAGTCGCGTGAGATTAACGTGGAAACCTTTAAAGGACGCGTGCAGCTGAGCGGCTTCGTCTCCTCGCCGCAGATGGCCAACCACGCGGTGGAAGTGACGCGTCGGGTGCAAGGCGTGAAGTCTGTGGTTAACAATATGCAGATTAAGTAATTGCACGGTTCAGGCCGCGGCTCAGCGGCCTGACTATTTTGCGGCTTGCCTGCCGGCAGATCAGAAGCGGTAGCCCAGGCCGAAGAAGAAGACCCAGGGATCGATGCGCGTATCAATATTCTGTTGCTGGCCGTTGGCTTTGAATTTGACCTCGGTATCGATATCCATATACCAGACTGACATATTTACCATCCAGTTCTGGTCCAGCTCATAATCCAGCCCCACCTGACCCGCCACGCCCCAGGAATCCTTGACGCTGAGATCGCTCAGGCCCGCGTCGCGTCCCGTCTGGTTGAAGTCGGTATCGAAAAAGGTGGTGTAGTTAATCCCGGCACCGACATAGGGACGCAGCTTGCTATTGCTGTCGAAGAAGTAGTACTGCGCCATCAGCGTCGGCGGCAGCTGACGTACCGTTGCCAGCGTACCGGTCGCCGCCAGCCCGACTTTATGACGGAACGGCGTAGCCGCCAGTAATTCGACGCCGATATTGTCGGTCGCCATCCAGGTCAGAGTCAGCCCCAGCTGCGTATTGTTGTCTACGTCGAACGATCCCATCCCCAGCACATTGTCTGAGCCTTCAGAGGGGCGTACGGTCGCGCTGCCCGCACGCATAAAGAAATCACTCGCCTGATGGGCGCTGGCCATTGCCGGAACGGCTGTCAGGAACGCCAACGCTAATGCTGCCCGCTTCATACCTACTCCTTGTGTGATTAAAAGGGGCTACCCCTACCTACTCATAAGTAACCCAAATGTTTTAGGAGGGCTTTTTACAACGAAACAACATAAAAATCATGCAGATCAATTTACTTAACCTGATTAACATACTCACAATTGATTTAGATCAATAAACACAGCCCTTCCACATTGTCGTTACGGTCGTTAAATACCCGTTGCAGGAAATTCGCCAACGGATTATTTTGCTGATCTTCCTGTGTGATTTTGGTTCGATGCCTCGGAGGGGCGGGCGATCAAATGAGCGATAATTTTAATCCCTGTGTATCCTGCGGCGCCTGCTGCGCCCACTTTCGCGTTTCCTTTTACTGGGCCGAGGCTGATGACGCCGGCGGCATAGTGCCTGCCGCGCTCACCGAGCCGCTAAACCTGCTGATGCGCAATATGCGCGGCACTAACGCGCGCGCGCCGCGCTGTGTGGCGCTGCAGGGCGAGATCGGCGATTGCGTCTCCTGCGGCATTTATGAGCAGCGGCCTACCCCCTGCCGCGAGTTCGCCATGTCGGGCGAAAACGGCGTAGAGAACGCGGCGTGCGACCGCGCGCGCGCAAAATATGGCCTGCCCCCACTGTTTTCTTCTTCCCTGCCGCCGATTACGGAAAGTTATGTAAGTCTGGGTGCCAGTTCGCCGCCAGACCATGTACAATCGCCGGATCTGTAATCCGGTTATTATCAAAGGAGTGTACATGTCCATCACGGCGGGCTCGCTATACCGTGACACGGGAAATTTTTTGCGTCATCAGCTGGTGACCATCGTGCTGATCGCGCTGCTGACATCATTTATTACGGTGATGATCGGCCATGCGCTGACCCCCGGCGCCGATCAGCTTTCCATCCTGAGCGATGGCGACGGCGGCAACGCCGGTTCGCTGATTGAAGTGATCCAGAATATGACGCCGGAACAGCAGCAGGTGCTGCTGCGCGCTTCCGCTGCGGGCACCTTCGCTTCGCTGGTGGGCAATACGCTGCTGCTCGGCGCGATGCTCTGCCTGATCCCGCTGGTGTCGGCCGGGCAGCGCGTTAGCGCGCTGCGTGCTATCGGCGCCTCCGCTCCGCTGTTGCCGCGTCTGCTGCTGCTGACTTTTCTGATGACGCTGCTGGTGCAGCTGGGCTTTATGGTGCTGGTGATCCCGGGCGTGATGCTCGGCGTCCTGCTCTCGCTGGCGCCGATCGTGCTGGCGGTTGAGAAGAGCGGCGTAATCGCTGCGATACGCGCCAGCTGCCGTCTCGCCTGGGCGCATCTGAAGCTGATCGCGCCGGCGGTGGTGGTCTGGCTGCTGGCCAAGCTGTTGCTGCTGCTGCTCGCCTCTTCCTTTACCGTATTGCCCGCCAACGTCGCCTCGGTTCTGCTTAACGCGCTGAGCAACCTGGTATCGGCGATTTTGGTGATTTATCTGTTCCGCCTTTACATGCTGCTGCGCTAAACGCTGACGGCATACCCCGGTATGCCGTCGCGCTTTTCTCTCAGGCACGATCTGGAATTCATCATGAAGCAACTACTCGATTTTCTTCCCCTGGTGGTCTTTTTCATTTTCTACAAGCTGTATGACATTTATGTCGCTTCCGGCGCGCTGATCGCTGCCACCGGCCTGGCGCTGGTGGCCAGCTGGGTGCTTTATCGCAAGCTGGAGAAGATGACCATTTTCACCTTCGTGCTGGTGGCGGTTTTTGGCACCCTGACGCTGGTCTTTCACAACGATGAATTTATCAAATGGAAGGTCACGGTCATCTATACGCTGTTTGCCGTCGCCCTGCTCTTCAGCCAGTTCTTTATGGAGAAACCGCTGATCCAAAGCATGCTGGGCAAGGAGCTGCAGCTACCACAGCACGCCTGGCGCCGGCTGAATATCGCCTGGGCGCTGTTTTTCTTCGCCTGCGGCCTGGCAAACATCTACGTCGCTTTCTGGATGCCGCAGGCATTCTGGGTAAACTTTAAGGTGTTCGGTCTGACCGGGCTGACGCTGCTGTTTACTCTGCTGAGCGGCCTCTATATTTATCGTCTGATGCCGCAGGATCAGAAATAATCTTTCGCCCGGCGGCCAGCCTGCCGGGCTTTCCCGTTTCTACTGAAGATGACGCAATGGATAATAATCGCAAGCCGCAAGGCGAAATGGTGTTACGCACGCTGGCGATGCCGGCAGATACCAATGCCAACGGCGATATTTTCGGCGGCTGGCTGATGTCGCAAATGGATATTGGCGGCGCCATTCTCGCCAAAGAGATCGCGGAAGGACGCGTCGTCACCGTGCGCGTTGACGGCATGACTTTCCTGAAGCCGGTCGCGGTAGGCGATGTAGTGAGCTGTCATGCGCGCTGTATTCGTACCGGCAGCAGCTCGATGACCATTAATGTCGAAGTGTGGATTAAAAAGGTCTCCTCCGAGCCGCTGGGCCAGCGCTACTGCACCACGGAAGCGATTTTC
This sequence comes from Mixta gaviniae, assembly GCF_002953195.1. Lineage (GTDB taxonomy): Bacteria > Pseudomonadota > Gammaproteobacteria > Enterobacterales > Enterobacteriaceae > Mixta > Mixta gaviniae. Next base: position 2,453,262 of record NZ_CP026377.1, read on the forward strand.
GTTTACGTGGCGGTAGATGAAGAAGGGAAATCACGTCCGCTGCCTGCCGATAAGAGTCACTATCAGGCGCCGGAAGCGTAATTCCGCCAGCAAGCCAAAGCGCGCGGCTGCCTTTACCGGCGGCCGCGCTGCTATCGGAAGCGCTATTATTCGATGCTGGAGCCGCCATTCATGCGGAAAACGATGGTCATCGTCAGGTTGCTGCCCGGTTTGCCGCTCTCATAGCGCCATTTTCGCATCGCCTGCTTTACGTCGCGCTCAAACATATTGCGCGGCTCGGCGGAGAGGATGCGAACATTCTCCACGCGCCCGTCGCTGTTAACATCATACTGAACGCGTACCCGGCCTTCGATACGCAGCGCAGAGGCGCGTGCCGGATAGCCGGGCTTGGTAACGGTTAGCGCACGCGGCCCGGTGGCGATGGACTGCGAAGGCGCGGATGAGGTTTTCGGCGCGGTGGCGGGTTTGGTGGCGGCGGTCTTCGGCGCGTCATTTTCAAACGGCGAAGCGTGGCGCGGCGCTGTCTGCGGCTTGACCTCTTTACGCGGCTTCACCACCTCTTTTTTCACCGGCTTCGGTTTAGGCTTAGGCTGCGGCCTGGGGATCGGCACCGGCACCGGCTTCGGTGGCTCAGGCGCCGGCTGCGGTTCGGGCTCCGGCGCGGGCGGCGGCTCTGGGGCGGGCGGCGCTGCCGGCTGCGGCGCCGGCTGAACTTCCGGCGCCACCAGCGAAACGCTGATGGGCTGCGACGTTTTCGGCGCTTCAATCACCTGATGAAACGAAGCATACAGCAATGCGGCGATCACGCTGCCGTGCAGCGCCACTGAAAGCAACACGGGTATCGATAAGCGGCGGGGTAATGGAGTCGTCAGCGTCGTCATAACTTTTCGGTCAGTTAAGTGAAGCGCCAATTTTAAATGCAAATAGCAATCAGTTTCAACAACTCACCCATGACGGGGGCAGAAAAAAGCGTAAAGCACGGGTTCGTTGCGACAGGTCAACAATGCATTATCTTTTCATTTGCACAAAACTTTACGATAACTTAACGTAACTGCCAAATCGACCCGCCCCTACAGGAGTAACTATCGTGCTGTATGTCATTTATGCTGAAGACAATGCCGATTCGCTGGAAAAGCGTAACGCTGTACGCCCGGCTCACCTTGCCCGCCTGCAGCTGCTGCAGGATGAAGGCCGTCTGATTGTGGCAGGCCCGATGCCCGCCGTCGACAGCAACGATCCTGGCGCGGCTGGCTTTACCGGCTCGACGGTGATTGCCGAGTTCCCCTCTCTGGAAGCGGCGCAGTCGTGGGCGGAAGATGACCCCTACATCGCCGCCGGCGTCTATAAGCAGGTCGCCGTGAAGCCGTTTAAACGCGTGTTCTGATGGTCGCGTACTTTTCCTGAGAACACAGCCCTGCGGGTCTCCCACGCTCCGCAGATGGCGTCCGCGGTACGGCACGCGGTACGGCAACAGTGCCGGCCTGCCCTTTGCGGCAGGCGGGCATAAAAAAACCCGCCGCGGCGGGTTGTAGCAAACAAACGGGCCTACCCGATTTTTTCACAGTCGTAAAGGCCATGGATGCGGATCTGACTGCGGCTGGTGCGCACCACTTCCACCTCCAGCGTCGCCGTGCCGCTTTTATTCAGATAGTTCATGCTGTAGTTGCCCTGAAACTTCGTGGCCGGCACAATCCATTTTATCTTTACGTTGTCATAGTCCCCTTTCTGCTGCAGAAAAGTGACCTTCTGACTGAGCGGCTTCACGCCGTTGATGGTCGTCCCGCCATTTTTCGCGGGAAGCGCGCCGATATGAAACGGGCCGCACTGCGCATCCGCTAAACAAACAAGCGGCGCTGAGGCGGCCAGCGCGGCAACGATGGCCAGTATGCATGTCGCTTTCATTATGTTTATCCTGTGTAGCGCGGCTTGCGTCGGAAAAGCGTCAGTGCCGGCGCGCCGGGGTTGAGGCCGGTCTTGCCGCTGCGCGCGGCGGTTGCCCGTATAACGCTTACCAAAACTGATTGATGAACAGCACGGAGCGACGCTGCTGCTGATCGAGCTGATGACGAAAGGCGTGGATACGCCGGTAGCGACGCGACTGCCCTTCCAGCCAGCGCGCCCGCTTGCGTTGGGCCTGACGCAACATACGCCAGCGAGCAACTTCGTTTTTGCTGCGCTTCATATCTACCTACCTGATTGCCTGACAACGCGCCGCATTATAGATCCTTTTATAGCGGGACAACATCCTTCTCTGTCGCCGATTGCCGACAAAGGGTTTCGCAGGCTGTGATCTCCACGTACACTTCGTGCATCAAAGCGTGAACAGGATTTCCACTTAATGACCACATTTTATACGCTGATCAGCTGGCTGTTATTTTTTGGATACTGGTTACTGATCGCCGGCGTAACGCTACGTATTCTGATGAAACGCCGCGCCGTCACCTCTGCGATGGCGTGGCTGTTAATTATCTATATTCTGCCGCTGGTCGGTATTATCGCCTATCTCTCTTTCGGCGAACTCTACCTGGGGAAACGGCGGGCCGAGCGCGCGCGCACTATGTGGCCCTCCACCGCCAAATGGCTTAACGACCTGAAGAGCTGCCGCTCGATTTTCGCCACCGAGCATAGCGATGTGGCGCGCTCGCTGTTTCAGCTGTGCGAAAACCGTCAGGGGATCGCCGGCGTAAAGGGCAACCAGCTGCAGCTGCTGACCAGCACTGACGATACGATGAAAGCGCTGATCCGCGATATTCAGCTGGCGCGGCATAATATCGAGATGGTGTTCTATATCTGGCATCCCGGCGGCCTGGCGGACGAAGTGGCGGAGTCGCTGATGGCGGCGGCGCGACGCGGCGTGCATTGTCGCCTGATGCTCGACTCCGCCGGCAGCGTCGCCTTTTTCCGCAGCCCGTGGCCGGCGATGATGCGCAACGCGGGCATCGACGTGGTGGAGGCGCTGCAGGTTAGCCTGTTGCGTGTCTTCCTGCGCCGGATGGATCTGCGTCAGCACCGCAAAGTGGTGTTGATTGATAACTATATCGCCTATACCGGCAGCATGAATCTGGTCGACCCACGCTACTTTAAGCAGGACGCCGGCGTCGGCCAGTGGATCGATCTGATGGCGCGTATGGAGGGCCCGGTCGCCACCACCATGGGCATCATCTACTCCTGCGACTGGGAGATAGAGACCGGCAAACGTATTCTGCCGCCGCCGCCCGATACCAATATTATGCCGTTCGAACAGGAGAGCGGACATATTATCCAGGTGATCGCCTCCGGCCCCGGCTTCCCGGAGGATATGATCCACCAGGCGCTGCTGACCGCGGTCTATTCGGCGCGCGAACAGCTGATCATGACCACCCCCTATTTCGTGCCGAGCGACGATCTGCTGCACGCCATCTGCACCGCCGCGCTGCGCGGCGTAGAGGTCAGCATTATCGTGCCGCGACATAATGATTCGTTGCTGGTAGGCTGGGCGAGCCGCGCCTTTTTTACCGAGCTGCTGGAAGCAGGCGTGAAGATCTATCAGTTTGAAGGCGGCCTGCTGCATACCAAAAGCGTGCTGGTCGACGGCCAGCTTAGCCTGATCGGCACGGTGAACCTCGATATGCGCAGCCTGTGGCTGAATTTTGAAATTACGCTGGTGATCGACGACGACGGATTCGGCAGCGATTTGGCGCGCGTGCAGGATGACTATATCGCGCGTTCACGGCTGGTGGACGCCAGCCGCTGGGCCCGCCGCGCCTGGTGGCAGCGGATCGTCGAACGACTGTTTTACTTCTTCAGTCCGTTGCTGTAAAACGTGCGGAAAATGCTATTACGCCTGCGGGCATACAGGACAGATCATGGACTTAAATAACCGTCTTACCGAAGATGAAACGCTGGAACAGGCTTACGATATTTTTCTTGAGCTGGCGGGAGACAATCTCGATCCGGCTGACATTATTCTGTTCAATTTACAGTTTGAAGAGCGTGGCGGCGCGGAGCTATTCGATCCCTCCGAAGACTGGCACGAACATGTCGATTTCGATCTGAATCCGGACTTCTTCTCTGAAGTGGTGATCGGCCTGGGCGCCGCGGAAGGTGAGCCGGTGACCGATGTGTTCGCGCGTGTGCTGCTCTGCCGTGAGAAAGATCATAAGCTGTGCCATATCCTGTGGCGTGAATAAGCCCGAACCGGCAATAGCAAAACGGCTGCCTGAGGCAGCCGTTTTTTTTGTCCGCCTAAAGCGGATCGACCTTCAGACAGGAGACCGCGTGGCGGAAGCTGCCCTCCAGCAGCGGACGCGTTTTCGCGCACTCCGGCCCGGCGATCGGACAGCGGGTGCGGAACACGCAGCCCGACGGCGGATTGATCGGCGATGGCAGCTCGCCCTCCAGCAGTTGGATCGTCTTCTGCTTTTCGCGGTCCGGGTCAGGGATCGGCACGGCGGACATCAGCGCACGGGTATAGGGATGCTGCGGGTTATTGTAGACCTCGCTATAGGTACCCAGCTCCACCGCATGGCCGAGATACATTACCAGCACGCGATCGGAGATATGCTTCACCACCGCCAGATCGTGCGCGATGAAAATCAGCGACAGCCCCATTTCGCGCTGCAGCTGTTGCAGCAGGTTAACCACCTGCGCCTGAATCGAGACGTCCAGCGCGGAGACAGGCTCATCGCAGATAATCAGCTTCGGCTCCAGGATCAGCGCGCGCGCAATGCCGATACGCTGGCACTGGCCGCCGGAAAACTCATGCGGATAACGGTTAATCAGGTTCGGTAGCAGCCCTACCTTCATCATCATCGTCTTGACGCGATCTTTCACTTCCTGGCGCGGCATCGCGGGATGATAGGTGCGCAGCGGCTCGGCGATGATATCGCCGATGGTCATACGCGGATTGAGCGATGCCAGCGGATCCTGGAAAATCATCTGGATATCGCTGCGCGCCTTGCGCCACTCCGCCTCGCTCTGGCCAAGCAGATCGCGGCCCAGCCAGGCCACACGCCCTTCGGTGGCCTTTACCAGCCCGATAATGGCGCGCGCCAGCGTCGATTTGCCGCAGCCCGATTCGCCGACCACGCCGAGCGTCTCCCCTTCATACAGGCGCAGGCTGACGCCATCGACCGCCTTCAGGGTTTTCGATGGCTGCCAGAACCACTGCTTGCCATCCTTGATATCGAAATGCACTTTCAGATCGGCGATTTCAAGCAGAACTTTTTTCTCAGCTACGGCGCTCATACTAATTCCTCCACCGGCTTAAAGCAGGCGCGCAGGCGCCCTTCGCCAAAGGCTTCCAGCGGCGGCGCGCTGGCGCAGATTTCCATCGCGTAGGGACAGCGCGGCTGAAACGGACAGCCGCCCGGCAGACGCAGCAGGTTGGGCGGATTACCCGGAATGGTCATCAGTGTCTCGCCGTCGGTATCGAGGCGCGGCACCGCGCTGAGCAGGCCCAGCGAATAAGGGTGCGCCGGATGATAAAAGACATCGCGCGCTTTGCCATATTCCATGGTGCGGCCGGCGTACATCACCAGCACTTTGTCGCAGATCCCCGCCACCACCCCCAGATCGTGGGTGATCATAATAATGGCGGTGTTGAATTCGCGCTTCAGCTCGTTAAGCAGCGTCATGATCTGTGCCTGCACCGTCACGTCGAGCGCGGTGGTTGGCTCATCGGCAATCAGCAGTTTGGGCCGGCAGAGCAGCGCCATAGCGATCATCACGCGCTGGCGCATGCCGCCGGAAAACTCGTGGGGATACATTTTCATGCGCTTGCGCGCTTCCGGCATTTTCACCGCGTCGAGCATGCGCACCGATTCTTCAAACGCCTGCGCTTTGTTCATCCCTTTATGCAGCTGCAGTACTTCCATCAGCTGATCGCCCACGCGCAGATAGGGATTCAGCGAGGTCATTGGATCCTGGAAAATCATCGCCACCTGTTCGGCGCGCAGCTGGTTGAGCTGCTTCTCCGGCAGGTTGAGGATTTCGCGGCCGTTAAAGCGTGCCGAGCCTTCAATGCGCCCGTTGCTGGCGAGCAGGCCCATCAGCGCGAACGCGGTTTGCGATTTGCCGGAGCCGGATTCGCCGACGATGCCGAGCGTTTCGCCCGCCCTCAGGCTGAAGTTGAGGTTGTTAACCGCCGTGACCGCGCCGTCCGGCGTGGAGAAAGTGACGCGTAGATCCTTTACGTCGAGCAGTAAGTCGCTTCCCGCGCTTTTCGCCATTGCCGGCTGGACTTCAATCGTACTCATCGGGAAACTCCTTAACGATCTTTCGGGTCGAGGGCATCACGCAGGCCATCGCCGATAAAGTTGAAACAGAACAGGGTCACCACCAGGAAGCCGGCCGGCCACAGCAGCAGCCAGGGCGAGACCTCCATCGAGTTGGCGCCGTCACTGAGCAGCGCGCCCCAGCTGCTGAGCGGCTCCTGCGTGCCGAGACCGAGGAAGCTGAGGAAGGATTCGAACAAAATCATCCCCGGCACCAGCAGCGATGCGTAAACCACCACCACGCCCAGCACGTTCGGCACGATATGCCGCAGCACGATATTCAGCGTCGAGACGCCGCCGACCTGCGCCGCCTCGATATACTCTTTGCGTTTCAGGCTCAGCGTCTGGCCGCGCACGATACGCGCCATATCCAGCCAGGAGACCATGCCGATGGCGATAAAGATCAGCAGGATATTCTGGCCAAAAAAGGTCACCAGCAGAATCACGAAAAACATAAACGGAAAGGAGTTGAGGATCTCCAGCAGGCGCATCATCACCGAGTCGGTTTTGCCGCCGAGGTAGCCCGCCAGCGTACCGTACAGGGTACCGACCACTACCGCCACCAGCGCGGCGGCGATGCCGACCATCAGCGAGATACGGCCGCCAATCGCTACGCGCACCAGCAGATCGCGGCCCGACGAATCGGTGCCGAAATAGTGGCCGGAGGCGATATCCGGCGCGGCGGACATCATCGCCCAGTCGGTATCGTCATAGGCGAACGCTGAAAGCCAGGGCGCAACGATCACGAACAGCGCGATCAGCAGCAGAATAAACAGGCTGGCCAGCGCCGCACGGTTATGAATAAAACGACGACGTGCGTCCTGCCATAAACTGCGCCCTTCCACTTCCAGCTTTTCACTGAACGTATCAAGAGCTTCGCTATTTTTCTTACTCAATATCATGGCGAGCCCCGGTATTAATAACGAATCTTCGGATCGATAACGGCATACAGCACGTCAACGATGGCGTTGAATAAAATAGTCAGCGTGCCGACCAGAATGGTCAGGCTCAGCACCAGCGAATAGTCGCGGTTGAGCGCGCCGTTAACAAACAGCTGGCCAATACCGGGCAGACCGTAAATGGTTTCGATCACCATTGAGCCGGTAATAATGCCGACAAAGGCGGGGCCGAGATACGATAATACCGGCAGCAGCGCAGGCTTTAATGCATGACGCAGCACGATGCGGCGCATCGGTAAGCCTTTGGCGCGCGCGGTGCGAATAAAGTTGGAGTGCATCACTTCAATCATTGAGCCGCGCGTAATACGCGCGATGCTGGCGATATAGGCGAGCGACAATGCCACCATCGGCAAAATCATAAATTGCAGCGCCCCGCCATTCCAGCCGCCGCCGGGCAGCCATTTCAGCGTAATGGAGAAAATCAACACCAGCAGCGGCGCCACCACAAAGCTGGGGATCACCACGCCGGTCATCGCCACGCTCATCACCGCGTAATCCCATTTGCTGTTTTGCTTTAACGCGGCGATAACGCCTGCCGTTACGCCCAACACCACGGCGAAAATAAAGGCGGCCGCGCCCAGTTTCGCCGACACCGGAAATGAACCGGCGACCAGATCGTTAACGGTATAGTCCTTATATTTAAACGAGGGACCGAAATCGCCGTGCGCCAGCTGGATGAGATAATCGACGTACTGCTTCCACATCGGATCGTTTAAATGATATTTCGCTTCGATATTCGCCATCACTTCCGGCGTTAAGGCGCGCTCGCCGGTAAAAGGGCTGCCGGGCGCGAGACGCATCATAAAGAAGGAGATGGTAACCAGAATAAAGAGCGTCGGAATGGCTTCAAGAAAGCGACGCAGGATGAACTTTAACATTGCCCGTACCCAATAACGTTGGCTTCAGTCCCGAGACTGAAGCCATTTTGCTCACAAAGGGCGACATAATGCCGCCCGGAATCGTGCATTAATGTTTGATGATGTAGAGATCTTTATCGTGCGAGTTATCCAGCGGATCTTTGCCGGTATAGCCGCCGACGTAAGGTTTCACCAGACGCAGGTTTTTGTAGTAGTAGATCGGCACGATAACCGAATCTTTATCCAGCTGTTTCTCCGCCTCGCCATACAGCTTATTACGCGTCGCGTCATCCTTCGCGCTTAGCGCCTGCGTCAGCAGCTTGTCGAACTGTTCGCTCTTATAGTGCGAGGTGTTGTTGCTGCTATCGGAAAGCATGGTGTTCAGGAAGCTGGTCGGTTCGTTATAGTCGGCGCACCAGGCGGCGCGCGCCACGTCAAAGTTGCCCTGATGACGGGTGTCGAGGAAGGTTTTCCACTCCTGGTTCTGCAGCTTCACATCTACGCCCAGGTTCTTTTTCCAGATCGAGGCGGCGGCGATGGCCAGTTTTTTATGCAGGTCAGAGGTGTTGTAGAGCAGGCTGAAGGAGAGCGGCTTGTCCGGGCCGTAACCCGCTTCGGTCAGCAGTTTTTTCGCTTCGTCGTTACGCTGCTGCTGCGTCCAGGTGATCCACTCTGGCTTCTCCAGCGCCAGACCTTCGGTGAACGGCGGCGTATAGCTCCATGCCGGATCTTCGCCCTGCGCTTTCACTTTGTTGACGATAATGTCGCGATCGATGCCCAGCTTGAGCGCGGTACGCACGCGCACATCGTTAAACGGCGGCTTCTGGTTATTGATTTCGTAATAATAGGTGCAGAGATAGGGGTCGGCATGGATCTCCTGCGGGATCTCTTTTTTCAGCTTCTGGTAAAGCTCAATCGGCAGGTAGTTATAGGTCATGTCGCTGCCGCCGCTGCGGTAGCGGTTGGTATCGGTCACTTCAGAGGAGATCGGCAGGAAGGTGACTTTATTCAGCACGGTGTGGGCGTTATCCCAGTACTGCGGGTTGCGCTCCAGCACCAGACGTTCATTGATCACCCACTCTTTTACCTTAAAGGCGCCGTTGCCAACAAAATTTTCCGGTTGTGTCCACTTATCACCGAATTTATCCACCACCGGGCGGTAGACCGGCGACATGGAGTGGTGGATAGCTAATTTAATAAAATAGGGCACCGCTTCGCTCAGGGTGACTTCCAGCGTGTGGTCGTCGACCGCTTTCACGCCCAGCGTATCCGGTGCTTTTTTACCAGCGATAATGTCATCCACATTCAACAGGTGGCCATATTGCAGATAGCTGGCGTAAGGCGAGGCGGTTTTCGGGCTGACCAGACGCTGCCAGCTGTAGACGAAATCCTGCGCCGTTACCGGCTCGCCGTTGGACCATTTTGCCTCTTTGCGCAGGTGGAAGACCCACACCTTACCGCCCTCTTTGCTCTCCCAGCTCTCCGCCACGCCCGGCTTAATTTTGCCATCGGCGTCGTTGATCACCAGCCCTTCATAGAGATCGCGGCTAACGTACGCTTCCGGCACTCCCTCCACCTTATGCGGATCGAGCGACTGCAGTTCGGCGCCGTTTCCACGGGTCAACTCCTGCTTCTCCGCCAGCTGCACGCCCGCCGGTACATTGGCCGCCAGCGCCTGGGTTGCGGTCATCGCGCCCAGCGCGGCGATAACGCTCAGTGCGGCCAGGCTTTTCTTTGTGATGTTGGTCATGTTTACTCCAGTTTTTTTATAATTACCGCGGCGTCTGCTGCGGCTTTTCCCCCGCTGTACGGGTAACCTGGCGCGGTCTTCGGAACCTGAAGCCGGACAGGGTCTGCTCCCTGTTTCAGAGCTGTCATCATCTGGCGCCCGCTCTGCGTCGGGCGGCAAGTCAATGTTGGGTAATGTAGTAGTACTTCACTTCCTGTCGGTCCTGCGGATCTTTGCCGGTATAGCCGCCGACCCAGGGCTTAACCAGCCGCACGCTGACGCGGTAATAGACCGGCACCAGCGCCGAATCCTTATCCAGCTGCGCCTCCGCCTGCTGATAGATCGCCGCGCGCTGTTTGTCGTCGGCGGTGTTAAGCGAGCGGGCGATCAGCGCATCAAACGCCGGGCTGCGATAAAAACCCGTATTGGTGGAGGCATCGCTGAGCATCATATTGAGGAAGCTGGACGGCTCGTTATAGTCGGCGCACCAGGTAGCGCGCGCGACATCATAGTTGCCCTCATGCCGGGTATTCAGCATGGTTTTCCATTCCTGATTTTGCAGCGTGACGTTGGCGCCGAGATTCTTTTTCCACATCGATGCGGCAGCAATCGCCTGCTTTTTATTCTGATCGGAGGTGTTATAGAGCAAGGTAAAGGAGAGCGGCTTTTGTTCACTGTAGCCCGCTTCTGCCAGTAGCTGCTTCGCCTGCGCGTTGCGTTCGGCCTGCGTCAGCCGAAACCAGTCCGGCGCACTGAACTGGCCACCGTCGGTATAGGGCGGCGTCAGGCTGAAGGCGGGGATTTGCCCCTGGCCCATCACTTTCTCTGCAATGATCTGGCGATCAAGCGTCAGCTTTACCGCGGCGCGTACGCGCGCATCGTCAAACGGCGCGCGCCGGTTGTTCAGTTCGTAATAGAAGGTGCAGAGATAGGGGCTGACGCGCATCTGCGCGCCCAGCTCCTTCTTCAGCATCGGATACAGCTCCGGCGGAATAGCGCTGTTGGTGATATCCACGCCGCCGCTGCGGTAGCGGTTTACATCGCTGACTTCCGAGCTGATGGGCAGAAAGGTCACGGTTTCGATAACCGTATGGGCGTTATCCCAGTAATGCGGATTGCGCTTCAGCACAATTTTTTCGTTTACCACCCAGTTGCTCAGGGTAAAGGCGCCGTTGCCAACATAATGCTCCGGGCGGGTCCACTTATCGCCCCACTGCTCTATCGCCGGGCGATAAACCGGCTTCAGGGCAGTATTGGCCAGCATAGTGGTAAAATAGGGCACCGGCTGGCTGAGGGTAACCTGCAGATGCTGCGCGTCGATCGCCTTGACGCCGAGCGCCGTCGGCGGCTGGCGCCCGGCCAGGATCTCATCCACATTGGCGATATGCGCATATTGCAGGTAGCTGGCGTAAGGCGAGGCGGTTTTCGGATCGGCCAGGCGCTGCCAGCTGTAGACGAAATCCTGCGCCGTGACTGGCTCACCGTTGCTCCAGCGGGCGTCCGGACGCAGCGTGAATGTCCAGACGTTCTGCTGCCGATCCCACGATTGCGCAACGCCGGGCACCAGATGTCCGGCGTTATCGGTGGTAAGCAGCCCTTCCAGCAGATTGGTAATAATGTCGCTTTCCGGCACGCCTTCAACTTTGTGCGGATCGAGCGAGGCGACCTCGGTTCCATTATTGATGGTAATCGATTGTTCCTGAGCCAGCTGCGTACCCGCCGGTACCGTCGCTGCCTGCGCATTGCATAACGAAGCAAACAAGAGGGCCGTTGCCAGACTGCTATAGCGCTTAAGCGTTACTGTTGTCATTAATACCTTGCTCTTAAGAAGTCACCCTGCAGGCTGTTAAGCAAAATTCGTTCTCACTTTGCCGGGCCGGAAAAAAATCTTTTACCGGAAATTAACAGATGTCTTTTTTTTGCGCCAAAACCAAATACGAAAAATGTTATCTGTTTCTCTTTTATCACGTTCATTAGGAACCTGAAAGCGTTATTTTTTTCGGTAAATTATTATCCATATACATGATATAAAAAGAAAAAACAGGCATAAACCTCAACGTCGGGGCCGCTTTGTAAATTAAGTGCTTACAAAACGTTCAAAAACGCATAACCTGGCTTTAACCCAGATTTTTTGTCTGGCAGGCGTAATGAAAGCATGATAAATGCCTTATAAATAAAAAAAATAGCGCATGTCATGGTGTGAAAATAGTCACACTTTGTCGGTGGGAAAACACGCTAAGCGCATCATTAGCAGCAAAGCTAATAACTGTCACCTGTTATTAAGCGGCATGAATAAATGCACTTAAATAGTGCATAAAATCAGGGCAATGCACCATTCAGAAGCAGGAAAGTGTTTTACAGCGGAAATTAAGTGACGGGGAAAAGGTTTAGCCCGCGCGAAGTAAACCCGCACGGGCTGAAGAAGCCGTTAGCTAAGCAGGCCGGGGAAAATGGCCTTCATGCCCGTGACGATAAACTCGATGCCCAGCGCCATCAGCAGCAGCCCCATAATACGGGTGATGACGTTAATACCGGTCTGGCCGAGCAGCCGCACCATCATCGGCGCGGCGCGAAACAGCAGCCAGCAGCAAAAGGCGAAAAGCGCGATCGCTACACTAAAGGCGAACAGATTCACCCAGCTGTGATAGCGCGTACTCCAGACGATGGTAGAGCTTATCGCGCCCGGCCCTGCCATCAGCGGCAGCGCCAGCGGCACCACGCCGATACTTTCGCGCACCGCCGTTTCCGATTTCTCCTGCTTATTCTGCTTATCCTCACCCAGCTTGCCGCTGATCATCGACATCGCGATAGTCACCACCAGAATGCCGCCGGCGATGCGAAACGAATCGATAGAGATGCCGAAGATATGCAGGATGGCGTCGCCCAGGAAGAGCGAAGTCCAGAGAATAATGGCCACAGCAAGATTAGCCGTCAGATTGGTTTTATTTCTCTCAGCTACCGCCTGGTAGCTGGTCATGCTAATAAAGACAGGAATAATGCCGACCGGGTTCACCAGCGCAAACAGGCCGACGAAAAACTTAATATAACCGGACAAATCCAGTGCCAGGGTATTCACACACCGCTCCGTGACTGCGCCAATGATAACCGCCTTAATCTAATGTAAAAAATCGCGCTTCGCCAGCGCGATATGTTCGTTAAAAAATCCAGTCTAAATGTAATCGCCAGTCAGAAATCGTGATCCTGAAATATATTTCAGCGTGAAATATCACTGGTCGCGGTAAACGCCATACATTGTGATTATTGTGATGAAGGTCAAAAAATAACCATGCTGAATGGTGTCAGCTTCAAGGAATATTGATCTAAATCAACAAGCGCCTACCCCATTCCAGGTAAGCTCATCCCATCAAAAGGAATTGATAACGAGGCGCCTCCTCTTACCGACGCGCCATCGCCATAAAACTCTTTCAGTAAACAGCATGGAGTAAGTAAAGCGCAAATGGCGCAACCTGCAAACCTTCTACATCGCGCGCGCAGGCCAGCCGCTTCCGTTCAGGCTCGTTTACTAAAAGAGTTTAACTTCCATCAGGAGAGCATTATGGCCGTTACCAATGTCGCTGAACTTAACGCACTCGTCGAACGTGTCAAAAAAGCACAGCGCGAATACGCCAACTTCACTCAAGAGCAGGTCGACACCATTTTCCGCGCTGCCGCGCTGGCTGCTGCCGACGCGCGTATTCCGCTGGCTAAAATGGCCGTTGCCGAATCGGGCATGGGTATTGTGGAAGATAAAGTGATCAAAAACCACTTTGCTTCAGAATATATTTACAACGCCTATAAAGATGAAAAAACCTGCGGCATTCTTGAAACCGACGATACCTTCGGCACCATCACCATCGCCGAGCCTACTGGCCTGATCTGCGGTATCGTGCCTACCACTAACCCGACCTCTACCGCCATCTTCAAGGCGCTGATCAGCCTGAAAACCCGTAACGGCATCATCTTCTCGCCGCATCCGCGCGCGAAAGACGCGACCAATAAAGCGGCGGATATCGTGCTGCAGGCTGCTATCGCCGCCGGCGCGCCGAAAGATATTATCGGCTGGATCGATCAGCCTTCCGTCGAGCTGTCCAATCAGCTGATGCACCACCCTGATATCAACCTGATCCTTGCCACCGGCGGACCGGGCATGGTGAAAGCCGCCTACAGCTCAGGTAAGCCTGCGATCGGCGTCGGCGCCGGCAACACCCCGGTGGTGATTGATGAAACCGCCGATATCAAACGCGCTGTGGCCTCTATTTTAATGTCTAAAACCTTCGATAACGGCGTGATCTGCGCCTCTGAGCAGTCCGTTATCGTGGTGGATGCCGTTTATGAAGCGGTACGCGAACGCTTCGCCAGCCACGGCGGCTACCTGCTGCAGGGCGCCGAGCTGAAAGCGGTGCAGGAGATCATCCTGAAAAACGGCGCGCTTAACGCCGCAATCGTGGGTCAGCCGGCGGTAAAAATCGCCGAGATGGCGGGCATCAACGTACCGGCCAGCACCAAAATTCTGATCGGCGAAGTGCAGCTGGTGGATGAATCTGAGCCGTTCGCTCATGAAAAACTCTCCCCGACCCTGGCGATGTACCGCGCGGAAAACTTCGAGCAGGCGGTGGAAAAAGCGGAAAAACTGGTGGCGATGGGCGGTATCGGTCATACCTCCTGCCTCTATACCGATCAGGACAACCAGCGCGAACGCGTCAACTACTTCGGCGACAAAATGAAAACCGCGCGCATCCTGATCAACACCCCGGCTTCTCAGGGCGGCATCGGCGATCTGTATAACTTTAAACTGGCCCCTTCTCTGACGCTGGGCTGCGGCTCCTGGGGCGGCAACTCCATTTCGGAGAACGTCGGTCCTAAACATCTTATCAATAAGAAAACCGTGGCCAAGCGAGCTGAGAATATGTTGTGGCATAAACTTCCTAAATCTATCTACTTCCGTCGCGGCTCGCTGCCAATTGCGCTGGAAGAGGTAGCGACCGACGGCGCGAAACGCGCGTTTATCGTGACTGACCGCTTCCTGTTCAATAACGGCTATGCCGATCAGATCACCTCAGTGCTGAAATCACACGGCATTGAAACGGAAATCTTCTTTGAGGTTGAAGCGGACCCGACGCTGAGCGTAGTACGCAAAGGCGCCGAGCAGATGAACTCCTTTAAACCGGACGTAATTATCGCCCTCGGCGGCGGTTCGCCGATGGACGCCGCTAAAATCATGTGGGTGATGTACGAACATCCGGAAACCCACTTCGAAGAGCTGGCGCTGCGCTTTATGGATATCCGCAAACGTATCTATAAATTCCCGAAAATGGGCGTAAAAGCGAAAATGGTCGCGATCACCACGACTTCAGGCACCGGTTCAGAAGTCACGCCGTTCGCGGTAGTGACCGATGACGCCACCGGTCAAAAATATCCGCTGGCTGACTATGCGCTGACGCCGGATATGGCGATTGTCGATGCCAATCTGGTGATGAATATGCCTAAATCGCTGACCGCTTTCGGCGGCCTCGACGCGGTGACTCACGCGCTGGAAGCCTATGTCTCCGTGCTGGCGAACGAATATTCCGACGGTCAGGCTCTGCAGGCGCTTAAACTGCTGAAAGAGAACCTGCCGGACAGCTATCGCGATGGCGCGAAAAATCCGGTGGCGCGTGAACGTGTGCATAATGCCGCCACTATCGCCGGCATCGCGTTCGCCAACGCCTTCCTCGGCGTATGTCACTCTATGGCGCATAAACTGGGCTCCGAGTTCCATATTCCGCACGGCCTGGCTAACGCCCTGCTGATTTCGAACGTGATTCGCTACAATGCGAATGACAACCCGACCAAGCAGACCGCGTTCAGCCAGTATGACCGTCCGCAGGCGCGCCGTCGCTACGCAGAAGTGGCCGACCATCTGGGCCTGAGCGCCCCGGGCGACCGCACCGCGCAGAAAATTGAAAAACTGCTGGCATGGCTTGAAGAGATCAAAGCGCAGCTGGGCATTCCGAAATCTATCCGCGAAGCGGGCGTACAGGAAGCTGACTTCCTGGCGAAAGTGGATAAGCTGGCTGAAGATGCGTTTGATGACCAGTGTACCGGCGCTAACCCGCGCTACCCGCTGATCGCCGAGCTGAAACAGATTATGCTGGATACGTTCTACGGCCGTGAATATGCAGAACCTTTCGACTCTGTTTCTGAAGCGATTAGCGCGCAGCCGATTCAGCAGACGAAAGTTGAAAAGAAAACGAAAAAAGCCTGATTTCAGGTATAACAAAAAAACCCGCTTCGGCGGGTTTTTTTATGGCTGCGGCTCGGGTCTGGCATTTATCTGGCCTGCGTACGGGCCGTCACACGGCGCGTTGCGGCCCGACGGTGCCTGCTAACGCCCGGCCCGTCAAAAAGCGCTGTACGCCGTTCTGAGCGGCGTTACCCTGCCAGCCGCAGTTATCCCTTTATAGCGGTGATACGGGCGCTAAAAAGCCGCTGGCGAGCGCCTCTTTATAGTGCTTGCGGCAGACGGAAACGTAGCGTTCATTTCCGCCGATCACCACCTGCTCGCCTTCGGCATAGGGCCGTCCGTTACTGTCCAGACGCAGCACCATTCCCGCTTTGCGCCCGCAGTGGCAGATAGTTTTTAATTCGATAAGCTTATCAGCCCAGGCTAATAAATACTGGCTGCCGCTAAATAATTCACCGAGGAAATCAGTGCGCAAGCCATAACACAGCACGGGAATATCGAGATAATCGACAACATCAGAAAGTTCTCGCACCTGATCGCGCGTCAAAAATTGGCATTCATCCACCAGGATGCAATGTACCGGCTTTTTTTCATGTTCTTCAGTAATTTCATGCATCAGTAAAGTCTGATTGTTAAACAATTTAGCCGGCGAAGAAAGGCCAATACGCGAGCTGACTTTACCGCTGCCAAAGCGGTCGTCTATCTCTGCGGTCCAGACCAGTGTGCGCATCCCCCTTTCCTGATAATTATAAGAAGACTGCAACAATGCGGTGGATTTCCCGGCATTCATCGCCGAGTAATAGAAATAAAGCTGAGCCATAAGGGCGAACTCCGCCAAAAGGGTTAACAGAAAAAAGCCGGGCGGATTGTATCACAGCCCTTCCGGGCGGGAAGGCATTACCGCTATATCAATATCGCGATTAACCGCAACGGTTGTTTATCGGCCCTGCCCGGCCCGGACATAATGTAAGGCCGGCGCATTAAATGATAAAGCTCAGGCGGGGGTGTTATTACGCCGCCTTTAAAGCGGTGATGAAGCGGACGCCTTTGCCGCTATTGTCGCCTGTGCTTTACGTTATGCGGTGATTTAATGCGTTAAGCTGAACGGATAACCCCTTTGAAGCCTAAGGGTGTTTAAGTAATCGTTTAAATGCAGCGCGCTTATTTTCGCTGGCGGCATCTATAACTTTCCGCCAATTGCGTTATGCAAATCTCACTTTAAAAAGAGTTTGTGAATTTCTTACAAAATTAACTATTGCAGTTCCTTTTTTCCACCTCTATTATTATCAGGCAGAACATTTCTCCCACCCAATATATTTTGAGATTAGGACAATGAGCGAAGCACTTAAAATTCTGAACAATATCCGTACACTGCGCGCCCAGGCCAGAGAATGCACTCTGGAAACTCTGGAAGAAATGCTGGAAAAACTCGAAGTGATCGTTAACGAACGTCGTGAAGAAGAAAGCCAGGCGCAGGCTGAAATTGAAGAGCGCACGCGTAAACTTCAACAGTACCGCGAAATGCTGATCGCTGACGGTATTGACCCGAATGAACTGCTGCAGACCATGGCTGCGACGAAAACCAGCGGCAAAGCTAAGCGCGCTGCGCGTCCGGCTAAATATAAGTACGTTGATGAAAATGGCGAAACTAAAACCTGGACCGGTCAGGGCCGCACTCCTGCGGTGATCAAGAAAGCCATTGAAGAGGAAGGCAAACAGCTGGACGATTTTCTGCTGTAATTCCTGTTCAGGGTGCTTCTCTTAACCCCATTTCGCGATGGGGTTTTTTATTGGTCTTTTTGTTGTACTTCGTTTCACCAGGCCACACCCATAAAAAAAGGAAGCTCATGGCTTCCTTTTTTTATATCCCGGTGACGCCCCCGTCAAACGTTATAAAACGCCCGGTACCACTCGACAAAGCGTTTAATACCCTCTTCCACACCCGTCTGCGGCTTAAAGCCGATAACATCAAACAGCGCCTGCGTATCCGCGCTGGTTTCCAGCACGTCGCCCGGCTGCATCGGCAGCATGTTTTTGTGCGCCTGCATGCCTAACGCCTTCTCCAGCGCTTCTATATAGCCCATCAGCGTCACCGGCTGGCTGTTGCCGATATTATATACCCGATACGGCGCCGAACTGGTGGCCGGGGAACCGCTCTCTACCGTCCAGTTTTCATCCCGCTGCGGAATCACATCCTGCAGGCGGAAGATCGACTCGGTAATATCATCTATATAGGTGAAATCCCTGCGCATCTCGCCGTTGTTATATACGTCGATGCTTTCGCCCGCAATAATAGCGCGCGTGAATTTAAACAGCGCCATATCAGGGCGGCCCCAGGGACCGTATACGGTAAAGAAACGCAGCCCGGTAGTGGGAATGCCATACAGATGCGAATAGGTATGTGACATCAGCTCATTCGCTTTTTTCGTCGCGGCATACAGCGACACCGGATGGTCAACGCTGTCGTCGGTAGAGAAAGGCATTTTCCGATTTAAGCCATAAACCGAGCTGGAGGACGCGTACAGCAAATGTTCGATTTTATGGTGGCGGCAACCTTCAAGAATATTGAGGTGGCCGATAAGGTTGGCGTCCGCATAGGCGTGCGGATTATCAATAGAATAACGTACGCCCGCCTGCGCGCCCAGATGGATAACGCGCTGAAAGCCCTGCCCGGCGAACAGCGACGCTATTGCATCGCGATCGGCTAAATCGCATTCAATAAAGGTGAAATCGGAAGAGGTGATTTGATTAAGACGGGCACGTTTGAGATTTACATCGTAATAATCGTTCAGGTTGTCGATGCCGACAACCTGGTGACCGGCCGACAGGAGGCGTTGGGTAACGTGAAAACCAATAAACCCTGCCGCGCCGGTAACCAGATAGTTCATATTTTCCTCATTAATTATGCAATTTTAATAGACGCTCCGCGGCCAATTGCATAATAAACAAAACCGCGTTTGCTGATTCTTTCTGGATCATACAGGTTACGACCATCAAAAATCACGGGTTGTTTTAAGGCATTTTTAATAACGTCAAAGTCCGGCGCGCGGAAGTTTTGCCATTCGGTACAAATAACCAGCGCATCTGCACCCTGCAGCGCCGCTTCTTTGGTACCCATCAGCTTCAGGTCTTCACGGTGGCCGTAAATACGCTGTGCTTCATCCATCGCTTCCGGGTCAAACGCCTGCACCGTCGCGCCGGCAGCCCACAGCGTTTCCATCAGAACGCGGCTGGAGGCTTCGCGCATATCGTCGGTGTTCGGTTTGAACGCCAGACCCCACAGGGCGAAGGTCTTCCCTTTCAGATCGTCGCCGAAGTGACGTTTGATAAAGGCTGGCAGCTTCATCTTCTGATCGTCGTTGACATCTTCCACCGCCTGCAGCAGACGCGGCTTATAGCCGATATTTTCTGCGGTGCGGATCAGCGCCTGCACATCTTTCGGGAAGCAGGAACCGCCGTAGCCGCAGCCCGGATAGATAAAGTGATAGCCGATACGGGAATCGGAACCGATGCCCTGGCGCACTTTCTCGACATCCGCGCCCAGGCGCTCCGCGAGGTTGGAAATTTCGTTCATAAAGCTGATCTTGGTCGCCAGCATGCAGTTGGCGGCGTATTTGGTCAGCTCTGCGCTGCGAATATCCATCAGGATCAGACGATCGTGGTTGCGGTTGAACGGCTCATACAGCTCGCGCAGCAGCTCTACCACTTCGTCGTTGTCGGTACCGACGACGATACGCTCAGGGCGCATACAATCGCTTACCGCCGCGCCTTCTTTCAGGAACTCCGGATTGGAGACCACATCGAAGGTCATGTCTACGCCGCGCGCGGTCAGGGTTTCCTGCATCACGGCGCGTACGCGGTCGGCGGTGCCCACCGGCACGGTCGATTTATCCAGCACCACTTTATGCTCATTCATATGCTGAGCAATGGTGCGGGCGACGGCGGTGACATATTTCAGATCGGCAGAACCATCTTCGTCCGGCGGCGTACCTACGGCGATAAACTGCATAACGCCGTGGTTCACGCCCAGCTCGGCGTCGGTGGTGAAGTTCAGACGGCCCGCTTCATAGTTTTGCTTAACCAGCGGCGTCAGGCCTGGTTCGTAAATGGGAATGATCCCTTTCTTCAGATTTTCGACTTTCTTTTCGTCGACATCAATACAAAGAACGTCATGTCCGACTTCGGCCAGTACCGCAGCCTGAACCAGACCCACATAGCCGATACCAAATACGGTGACTTTCATTGCTTTATCCTGTTGCTGTGTGAATTACTTTTTATTTTCAACTGTATCGTTCAGCCACTGTTTGAAATCACTACCCAGTGACGGATGACGCAGGCCATATTCTACGAAAGCCTGCATATAACCCAGCTTGTTGCCGCAGTCATGGCTGACGCCTTTCAGGTGGTAAGCTTCAACCGTTTCTTTGTCCATCAGCATCGCGATGGAGTCAGTCAGCTGAACTTCGCCGCCGGCGCCCGGAGGAGTCTTAGCCAGCAGAGGCCAGATATCCGCAGACAGCACGTAACGGCCAACAACCGCCAGGTTAGACGGCGCTTCGCTCGCTTTCGGCTTTTCCACCACGCCGATCATCGGCGCGCTGTCGCCAGGCTGCAGTTCTGCGCCCTGGCAGTCAACCACACCGTAGGCGGTCACGTCGGCTACCGGCTCAACCATGATCTGGCTGCGGCCGCTTTCCTCGAATCGGCTCAGCATTTCCGCCAGGTTATCTTTGGTCGGATTAGATTCGTACTCATCGATGATCACGTCAGGCAGGATAACCGCGACCGGCTCGTCGCCGACTAACGGATGCGCGCACATAACTGCGTGGCCCAGGCCTTTGGCAATGCCCTGACGCACCTGCATGATGGTCACGTGTGGCGGGCAGATGGACTGGATTTCATCCAGCAGCTGGCGCTTAACGCGTTTCTCCAGCATCGCCTCAAGCTCAAAACTGGTATCAAAATGGTTCTCAATGGAGTTTTTAGAGGAGTGCGTAACCAGCACAATCTCATTAATCCCGGCAGCGATACATTCGTTAACGACATACTGAATTAACGGCTTATCAACCAGCGGCAACATTTCTTTCGGAATGGCTTTGGTTGCGGGCAGCATACGCGTTCCCAAACCGGCAACAGGGATTACCGCTTTTTTTACTTTTGACTTATAGGCAGACATTAAGATACCTCTCTTATAGGCCGTTCAAGTTAATACTTGATATGTCGATTTAAAAAACGAAACGAGTATATCAGTTCAAGGGCGCCGGATTTATCCTGGTTAAGTTAATTCCGGCGAAATTAAGATTATTACCCAAGTGTAAAGCGTAGAGGAGCAGCTGTCTGCGCGGCGCAAAAAATAAAAAGCATTCGCTTATTATTCAGGCGCCAGCATCAGCCGCAGCCGCCCTCCGTTGCCCCAGACCTGACATTGCCAGGCGCTGCCCTGCTGGCTAATTTGATTGAGATGTGTACTGCCGAGCGTACCTAAAGGCACGCCGTTGCTGAGCTGTATTTCCTGCCCGCCGATGTTTAGCGTTGCGTTTAAGCCTGCCGACACCAGAATCAGATTTTTATAGGGCTGGTGATAATAGCCGACTAATAATGGAAACTGCCCTTTCAGATTAGCCTGACGCAATAACAGATTTACCTGTTTCAATACGCTGCTTAATTCCGGTAAGCGCTGTTTTTGACCAGACAGCTGTTCCTGCAGCAGACCATTGAATAGCGCGCGCAGCAGCAGCGCGGCAAGCACGCCGTTATCGCCGGCGCGCGTCACGTCCAGGCAGTAGAAAGCGAGTTCCTTGTCCGATAAGGCGGCGATATCCAGGACCAGACCTGGCTGTTCCGCCATCGTCAGCTGACGATAGTTGATGCGACAATTGGCGATGCTCTGCTGAACCGGCGGCTGCAGCTGTTTAAGCAGCTTGGCCGCCGCGTTCGGATCGCTGACCAGTGCGTCCCAGTCCTGGAACAGCTGCTCTTCCTCTTCGACCTGCGACGTAAACATAGAGGGATAGAGACACTCGTAGACCGCTTCGCGCAGGCGCTCCATATCTTTGATCGGCTTCAGCAGCACATCCTGCACGCCAAGGCGCAGCACATGCGCGATATCGGACATCTGCTCGGTGGCGGAGATCACCAGAATGGGCAGCTGATTGCCGCGCGTGCGTAGATGCTCCACCAGCTTAATGCCGTTCATGCGCGGCATTTCCAGATCGCAAATCAGCATATCGGGTTGGTGAAAGCGCAACGTTTCGATGGCATCGAGACCATCGCTGGCGACAAGTAGCTGAGCGCCCAGCGAATATAAGTAATTTTCCAGCAGGGAGCGAAAAACGACCTCATCCTCTACGATTAGGATCTGTTTTCCTGTTAATGGTTTTTCCATTGCTTCCCCCGTCAGCCAGATAACTCAATAGTGGTCCATGATGCTCACTTGTGCCTGTCAGAATTGCCTGAAGTAACATGTGTGATTGACCCATTTTCATTACCGGCTTCTTATTAACGGTAATAATTCATCCATTTTTTTCTCAACTGCCGCCTCTCCGGCGGCAATCGCTTCCTCTGCACGGTGAAAATCAAGCGTACTAATTTGGGGACAATAGGGCTGCAGTAATACATCCGGCGGGTCCCCCGCCATACGGTTACGCTTCAAACGGTTTTCCAGCACCTGAATAGAGGTGGTCATGATCTCCATCGCGCCGGGCGAAAGCATCGCACGTCGCTGCGTCAGACGCTGCGCGAGATGCTGGCGCAGCCGGGCGCGCCAGGAGGTGAGATCCTCTTCCGGCGCCAGTTGCGTGGGCGATGCGGAGAGAAGATCCTGCTGCATAAGATGCGCATCGTGTTGTAAATCAACGGCGATAACGAGATCTGCCCCCAGTGCGCGAGTGAGCGATATCGGCACCGGATTCACCACCGCGCCATCCACCAGCCAGTAGCCGTTATGGCCGACCGGCGGCAGCAGGCCAGGCATACTGCACGAGGCGCGCAGCGCCTGATGCAGATCGCCTTCGGTCAGCCACAGCTCACGCCCGGTACTAAGATTGGTGGCAACCGCGCCAAAACGTATATGACACTGTTCGATAGACTCATCGGGCATCAGACGCCGAATATGGTTGAATACGCGATTCCCGCGCAGCAAACCGCCTCGCCGCCATGAAAAGTCCATCAACCGAATCACATCCCAGTAACTAAACGACCTTACCCACTTTTCCAACAGCGGCAGACGGCCGGTGGCGCAGGCGGCGCCCACTAGCGCGCCGACGGAGCAGCCGGCGATCACATCGACCTGAATGCCAGCCCGTTCCAGCGCGTTGATCACGCCGATATGGGCCCATCCCTTGGCGGCGCCTGAGCCCAGCGCCAGTCCAACTTTCACCTGTCTCATTGCATTCCTGTTTTAACCCTTCTTCACTGAATGGCGTTAATCGCCAGGGTCAGATAACATAACGTAAAATAACGTCTTTAGCCCTGTTGTTGCAAAACCTGGAGTCTACGTGTCTGAAAACTGTCCATGCTGCAGCGGTTTGCAGTATAGCCTATGTTGCGGTCGCTATCTAAGTGGCGAAAGCATTCCCTCTACCCCGGAAGCGTTAATGCGCTCGCGCTACACGGCTTACAGCCGACAGGACGCCGATTACCTCGTGGCTACCTGGCACACTACCCAGCGCACGGCGGCGCTGCGCCAGGCATTGTCTGAAAGTTTTGCCCATACCGAATGGCAAAGCTTGAACATCGTCGCCTGCGAAGCGGGAGGCAATGATAATGAGGCTTATGTGACATTTTTTGCGCGTTACCGCGAAAACCAACGTTCTGGCGCAGTGCATGAACGCTCGCGCTTTGTCCGTGAGGATCAACGCTGGTACTATATTGACGGAACCGCACCACAGGTGGGTCGAAATGACCGCTGTCCCTGTGGCTCCGAAAAAAAATACAAAAAATGTTGCGGCCAGTAATGCTGGTGCCGTTCAGATTCACTGCTATCCCGCTTCGACAGGATTGATAACTCATGCAAGCGCAAAGTTTACAACGCAAAGTACTACGAACCATCTGCCCTGACGCCAAGGGCCTTATCGCCAAGATCACCAACATTTGCTACAAGCACGAGCTAAACATCGTGCAGAACAACGAGTTCGTCGATCATCGCACCGGGCGCTTCTTTATGCGCACCGAGCTGGAAGGCATTTTCAACGACGCCACGCTGCTGGCCGATCTCGACGGCGCGCTGCCGCAGGGCTCAGTGCGCGAACTCCAGTGCGCCGGACGCCGCCGCGTGGTGATTCTGGTCACCAAAGAGGCGCACTGCCTGGGCGACTTGCTGATGAAAAGCGCGTTCGGCGGGCTGGATATGGAGATCGCCGCGGTAATTGGCAACCACGATACGCTGCGCTCGCTGGTTGAGCGTTTCGATATTCCTTTCGTGCTGGTCAGCCATGAAGGCCTGACGCGCGAAGAGCATGACAATAAAATGGCGGAGCAGATCGACCGCTACCAGCCTGATTATGTGGTGCTGGCGAAATATATGCGCGTGCTGACCCCGGCGTTCGTGCAGCGCTACCCGAATCAAATCATTAATATCCACCACTCCTTCCTGCCGGCATTTATCGGCGCGCGTCCTTATCACCAGGCGTACGAGCGCGGCGTGAAAATCATCGGCGCTACCGCGCACTACGTTAATGACAACCTGGATGAAGGTCCGATCATTATGCAGGATGTGATTAACGTCGATCACAGCTATACCGCGGAAGAGATGATGCGCGCCGGACGCGACGTAGAGAAGAATGTGCTGAGCCGCGCACTGTATAAAGTGCTGGGCCAGCGCGTCTTTGTTTACGGCAACCGCACAATCATTCTTTGATGAAAACGGCGTCGACTGGTCAGCAAAGCGACGCCATGAATAAAAAAGCGACGAACGATACGCTTTTTTCCCCGGGGCGCTTTACAGCATCGATTCATTTGGTATGATGCGCCCCGCTTTCAGGCAATTATGTCCTGACCCGTGGTGGGATTCCCGAGCGGCCAAAGGGAGCAGACTGTAAATCTGCCGTCACAGACTTCGAAGGTTCGAATCCTTCTCCCACCACCACTCTTCTGTTTTGACAGAAGAAAGAACAGCCAGCCGGCAAGTACGGCGTGCTAAGGGTTACAGGACGGTTGACGACACGCAAAGCGACACGCATTATCTGAACTGAATTACCTGGTGGGATTCCCGAGCGGCCAAAGGGAGCAGACTGTAAATCTGCCGTCACAGACTTCGAAGGTTCGAATCCTTCTCCCACCACCATCTTCGCCTTTCGCACCATACCTCTTTTTACGACCAAAGCGATATCTTCCCGTTGGGAGCGACTCTCCCGTTTTGCAATGCAAGCTCGCGTCTTTTACCGCCCGTGCCCTGCCCAGGCGCCACGCCGTCGCTTACCGTGACATTCTCAACCTAACTCTGTTAACATCCTGCCATCTTTTTACCAGGTAGTTGCCGCACTATGAAATTCATCTCTTTTAATATCAACGGGCTGCGCGCTCGTCCTCATCAGCTTGAAGCGATCATCGCTCAGCACAATCCTGACGTCATCGGCCTGCAGGAAACCAAAGTGCATGATGATATGTTTCCGCTGGAAGAGGTCAGCAAGCTGGGCTATCACGTTTTCTATCATGGCCAGAAAGGCCACTACGGCGTCGCGCTGCTGACGCGTGAAATGCCGGTGAAGGTGCTGCGCGGTTTCCCTGATGACGATGAAGAGGCGCAGCGTCGTCTGATCATGGCGGAAATCCCCGCGCCGTCGGGCAATATCACCGTAATCAACGGCTATTTCCCGCAGGGCGAAAGCCGCGACCACCCCACCAAGTTTCCGGCAAAAGAGAAGTTTTACCGCGATCTGCAAAGCTACCTGGAAAACCATCTGACGGCGGACCATCGCATCGTGGTGATGGGCGATATGAACATCAGCAGCACCGATCTGGATATCGGCATCGGCGAGGAGAGCCGTAAGCGCTGGCTGCGCACCGGAAAATGCTCTTTCCTGCCAGAAGAGCGGGAGTGGATGGATCGCCTGCTGGGCTGGGGGCTGGTGGATACCTGGCGCGCGGCGAACCCTGACTGCGCCGATCGTTTCTCGTGGTTTGACTATCGTTCGAAGGGTTTTGATGACAATCGCGGCCTGCGCATCGATCTGCTGCTGGCGACCCGCGCGCTGGCGGAACGCTGCGTGGCGACCGGCATCGACTATGATATCCGCGCGATGGAAAAACCGTCCGATCACGCGCCGATTTGGGCCGAGTTCAGCCTGTAAAAAGCGCGGCGTTGCGACACTGCCGCAACGCCGCCGCTTATTTCACAATACGCCAGATAAGATTATTGGTGCCCAGCGATTTCTCATCGCGCACGCACTGCAGCAGCACCCCTTCCGCCTTCACTACCGCGCCTTCGCTATAGCTGCGGTTTTCATAGGTACAGCAGCGCAGACAGGGTGGGTTTTGCGAGTTTTGCCCCTGTGTCCAGACTTCAGGCGGCATATCGACCACCACGTCGCTGTTGCCGACCGAGCCGCCGTTATTGCCCGAGCCATACTCGCCCGAGCCGTTGTTGCCGGTGCCGTAATCATGCCGATGCGCCTGCGCCGCCGTAGCGACCAGCAGCATCAACCCTATGCCCCATGCCCGTTTCATTATTCCGTCTCCTTTGCCCTGGCCTTTTTCGGCCGGCGTTTGCTGTTTCCGGCGGGCGCCGTGACGCCGCGAAAAGCGCGCGCCGAGCTTTGCTGACGCGCCTGCGCGATCAGGTCATGCAGCGTCGTCACCAGCGGCTGCATAAAATCCTGATAGCGGCACGCCTTTTCACTGATTTTCGTCAGCGTCGACTCCCACTGCGCGGTCATATCAGGCCGCGCGGCCATCTCTGGCAGTGAGTGAATCAGCGCCCTGCCCGCCTCGGTCGCATGAATATAACGCCCTTTCTTGATCAGGAAAGCGCGCCGGAACAGCAGCTCAATAATGCCGGCCCGGGTTGCCTCCGTCCCTAAACCATCGGTCGCGCGCAGGATTTTCTTTAGATCTTTATCCTGCACGAAGCGGGCGATGCCGGTCATTGCGGATAATAGCGTGGCGTCGGTAAAGTGGCGCGGCGGCTGCGTTTGCTTTTCTGCAATCTCGCCTTTCTCGCACAGCAGCTCATCCCCCTTCGCCACCACCGGCAACGGCGTGCCGTCGTTCTCTTCATCGCGCTCTTTGCTTCCCAGCAGGGCGCGCCAGCCCGCCTCCGCCAGAAAGCGCGCTTTGGCGATAAACTTGCCGCCGGCGATATCCAGCTCAATCACGCATTTACGGTAAACCGCCTCGGGGCAGAACTGCATCAGATACTGGCGGGCAATCAGGCCGTAGATGTTCGCCTCATTGTCGGTCAGCCGCACGGCGCTGCTGCGTGCCGTCGGGATAATGGCATGGTGGGCATCGACCTTTTTATCATCCCAGCAGCGGTTCCGGCGGTCGGTATCGAAATCGGCCGGCGGTTTCAGCTGCGGCTGATGCACGCTGATCGCATTCAGCACCGCGTGACGGCCGGCAAAATGCTCCTCCGGCAGATAGCGGCTGTCTGAACGCGGATAGGTAATCAACTTATGGGTCTCGTAGAG
Organism: Mixta gaviniae; assembly: GCF_002953195.1. Taxonomy (GTDB): domain Bacteria; phylum Pseudomonadota; class Gammaproteobacteria; order Enterobacterales; family Enterobacteriaceae; genus Mixta; species Mixta gaviniae. The sequence goes on from NZ_CP026377.1 coordinate 2,480,911, forward strand.
GCGCTGACAGGTGTCCAGTACCGTCTGCGCGCTAAGGCCGTAGCGTTTCGCTGCCTCAATCTGCAGGCTGGAGAGCGAAAACGGCAGCGGCGCCGTATCGTTTTCCCGTCGATCCTGATAGTGGGTGACTCGCGCCGGCTGACCGCCGATGCGTGCCAGCACATGCTCCGCCAGCGGGCGATGCAGCAGGCGTCCCTCTTCATCCTGCCAGGGTTCGCAGGCGTCGCTGGGCTGCCAGAGTGCGACAAAGCGCTCCTCTTTCGGCGTCACGATATGCGCTTTGACTTCAAAATAATCTTTGGGCACGAAGTTTTCGATCTCTTCATCGCGCCTAACCACCAGCCCCAGCACCGGCGTCTGCACCCGACCGACCGACAGCACACCGTCATAGCCCGCGTTGCGGCCCAGCAGCGTCCAGGCGCGGGTCATATTGATGCCGTAAAGCCAGTCGGCACGCGCGCGCGCCAGCGCCGATACGCACAGGGGAATAAACTCTTTATTCTGCCGCAGCCGGCCCACGGCGCGCTCTACCGCCTGCGGGTTAAGATCGTTGATTAGGCAGCGCTGCACCTTTTCGCGCTTCGCAGGCGGCAGCGCCAGATAGTCCAGCACCTCATCTACCAATAGCTGCCCTTCGCGGTCCGGGTCGCCGGCGTGAATAATCTCCTCCGCCTGTTCCAGCAGCTTCTTGATGACGTTCAGCTGCTTCGCCACCGAGGGACGCGGCTGCAGCCGCCACTTTTCCGGCACGATAGGCAGATCGGCCAGCGACCAGCGCGCATAGCGGCTGTCGTAGCTGTCGGGTTGGGCCTGCTCCAGCAGATGCCCTACGCACCAGGTGACGATATGATCATTTCCACAGGCGATAAAACCCTCGCCGCGTCGGTGCGGTTTGGGCAGGATATCGGCAATAGCGCGGGCCAGGCTTGGCTTCTCAGCAATAAACAGACGCATTAACGGGGCAAGGCTCTCTTACGGCAAAACATCAATCAAAGGAACACCGGCCTGCACCGGCACTAACTCGCCAATGGCGCTGACCGACAGCGCCAGGCTTTGCGCCAGCTGACGGAAAGCGGCGACAGCCTCGGCGCGCACCGCCACCAGCAAGCCGCCAGAGGTTTGCGGATCGCACAGCAGCTGACGCTGCGCTTCGCTCAGCGCGCCGATCAGATGGCCGTAGCTGGCGAAATTACGTCCGGTGCCGCCGGGCACGCAGCCTGCGGCGATATACTCATCCACGCCGGGCAGACGCGGCACGGCGGAGTAATGCACGCGCGCACGTACGCCGGATCCCTGGCAGATTTCGCTCAGGTGTCCCAGCAGGCCGAAACCGGTGACATCGGTCATCGCCGTCACCCCGGGCAGCGCGGCGAAATGTTCGCCGGCGCTGTTAAGCTGGCACATAACATCGCGCGCCAGCCCCTGATGTTCCGGACGCAGCAACGATCTCTTCTCGGCGGTGGTCAACACGCCGATACCGAGCGGCTTGGTCAGGAACAGCGTACAGCCCGCTTCGGCGGCGCTGTTCTTTTTCACCCGCTCGCCTGGCACCACGCCGGTGACCGCCAGACCGAAAATCGGCTCCGGCGCATCGATAGAGTGACCGCCCGCCAGCGCGATCCCGGCGGCGTGACAGACGCTGCGTCCGCCCTCAATCACCTGACGCGCCACCTCCGGCGGCAGCTTATCCAGCGGCCAGCCGAGGATAGCGATCGCCATTACCGGCCTGCCCCCCATGGCGTAGATATCGCTGATGGCGTTGGTGGCGGCGATACGGCCGAAATCGAACGCATCGTCGACGATGGGCATAAAAAAGTCGGTGGTGCTAATCACGGCCGTGCCGTTGCCCAGGTCGTAGACGGCGGCATCGTCGCGCGTCTCATTGCCGACCAGCAGCCGCGGGTCGTGAAACGCCGTCAGCTCGCTCTGCAGAATGGTTTCCAGCACCTGAGGGGAAATTTTACAGCCGCAGCCGGCGCCGTGGCTGTACTGGGTAAGACGTATCGACTGATTCACGGGTGACTCCTTCATCCAGATCGCTGGCGTGTATGTTAACGCGTTACTCCTGGCGTGATAAGTCACCTCTGACGCGGCGCGGTTAAAAAGCAGGGCTGAGATCGCACCCTGCCAGAATAAAGGCCGCAGATCTGTCAGAAATAACTGACAAACGGAGCGGTATCGGGAGGCAATACCGTGGTGGAGGATTTAAGCTGCGGCGTGCCGAGGTAGAGGAAGCCGACAATCGCATCCTGCTCGCGGCAGTTGAACGCCGCGCGCACCGCTTCATTATCCGTCCAGGCACCGCTGCGCCAGATGCCGTTAAAACCCTGCGCGGCGGCGGCCATCTGCATCGCCATGACCGCGCAGCCCGCCGACAGCAGCTGCTCCCAGCGCGGCACTTTCGGATGCGTTTCGCAGTGCGCCACGACGGTAATGATCATCGGCGCGCGAAACGGCGCCTGCTTCGCTTTTTCAATCGCTTTGTCATCCATATTGCCGTCGCGCGCGGCCTGCTCCAACAGCTGGCTGAAGCGTTCAAGACCCTGCTTCTCAATAATATGAAAGCGCCAGGGCTGGAGCGTGCCGTGATCCGGCGCGCGCATACCGGCGCGCAGAATATTATCCAGCGCCTCGCCCGTCGGCGCAGGCTCGGCTAAACGCGATGCGGAGCGGCGATTAACCAGTAAATCCAGTGCCTCCATCTCTTCCTCCTGATAATGATTAGCATTCTTTGCAAACTACCACAGGCTGACGTTTTGTTACAGCCGCGCGCGATTTCCTGCTGACATTTGCCCGGCTGCTCTTTAGGATGTGGATGAAATTCTGGCAGAAAAGCTGCTTTTCTGCGCCCTGTCTGGCGATTATGGAGAAAACATGCGCACCTTGTGGCGAATCATAGCAGGCATCTTTAAGTGGACATGGCGGGTGCTGAACTTTATCCGCGAATGCATTCTTAATCTGTTTCTGATCTTTTTAGTGTTGGTCTGCGTCGGCATCTGGCTGCAGGTGAAAAACGCCAGCGCGCCTGCGGAAGTGCCGCGCGGCGCGCTGAAAGTCGATCTTTCCGGCGTGGTGGTGGATAAGCCGTCGGTCAGCAATAAGCTGAGCAAAATCGGACGCCAGCTGCTCGGCTCCAGCAGCGACCGGCTGAAGGAGAACTCGCTGTTTGATATCGTCGCCGCCATCCGGCAGGCGAAGAGCGACAGCAAAATCACCGGTATCGTGCTGGATCTGCGCAACTTTGCCGGCGCCGATCAGCCTTCGCTGCAGTATATCGGCAAGGCGCTGCGTGAATTCCGCGACAGCGGCAAACCGATCTACGCCAGCGGCGATAGCTATTCGCAGGCGCAATATTATCTGGCCAGCTACGCCAATAAAATTTACCTCTCCCCGCAGGGCGAGGTCGATCTGCACGGCTTCGCCACCAATACCCTCTACTATAAAAGCCTGCTCGATAAGCTGAAGGTGACCTCGCATGTGTTCCGCGTCGGCACCTATAAATCGGCGGTCGAGCCTTTCCTGCGCGACGACATGTCCCCTGCGGCGCGCGACGCCGACAGCCGTTGGGTTGGCGAACTGTGGCAAAACTACCTGAACGTGGTGGCGGCCAACCGTCAGATTACGGCGCAACAGCTCTTCCCAGGCGCGCAGGGGCTGCTTAACGGCCTGCAGCAAACGGGCGGCGATACCGCGCGCTACGCTAAAGAGAACAAACTGGTGGACCAGCTGGCGACACGCGCCGAAACGGAGCAGCTGTTCGCGAAGCAGTTCGGCTGGGACAAGCAGGATCAGGACTACAACGCCATCAGCATCTACGACTATCCGGTGCAGGATAACAGCTCGCAGAGCGGCAATGTGGCAGTGATCCTGGCGACCGGCGCGATCATGGATGGCGAAGAGACGCCGGGCGCGGTTGGCGGCGATACCACGGCGGCGCAAATCCGTCAGGCGCGTCTCGACCCGAATGTGAAAGCGATTGTGTTCCGCGTTAACAGCCCGGGCGGCAGCGTCACTGCCTCTGAAGTGGTGCGCCAGGAGCTGGCGGCGGCGCGCGCGGCCGGTAAACCGGTCGTCGTCTCGATGGGCGGTATGGCGGCCTCCGGCGGCTACTGGATCTCGACCCCCGCCAACTACATCATCGCCAGCCCGGCGACGCTCACCGGCTCGATCGGCATTTTCGGCGTGATCAATACGGTGGAAAACTCGCTGGATGCCATCGGCGTGCATACCGACGGCGTGGCGACCTCGCCGCTGGCTGATATCGCCAGCACCAAGGCGCTGCCGCCGGAAGTGCAGCAGATGATGCAGCTGAGCATCGAAAACGGCTATCACAAATTTATCGGTCTGGTGGCGAAAGCGCGGCAGAAAACGCCGGAGCAGATCGATCAGATCGCGCAGGGTCACGTCTGGACCGGCAGCGACGCCAAAGGCAACGGCCTGGTCGACGCGTTGGGCGATTTCGACGATGCGGTTGCCAAAGCGGCGGAGCTGGCGAAGCTGAAAGATGTGCAGCTGAACTGGTTTGCCGATGAACCCGCGCTCATCGATCTGGTGCTGGGTCAGATGGACGCCTCGGTGCGCGCCGCACTGCCTGCCGCGCTGCAGGCCTGGCTGCCCGCGCCGATGGTGGACGTGGTCAGTGCAATGAAGCAGCAGCCGGGTCTGTTCGGCGCGCTTAACGATCCGCAAAACCGTTATTCCCTCTGCCTGACCTGCGGCGAGGTACGCTAACCGCCTCAGCCCGATCGGCGTGATGCTGGTCGGGCTGCTCTTCCCGACGCTTTACCGTATACTGCTTTTTTTCCGCAAAGCTGAGTCGCTTTTCATGCAAAAAAAATCCATTTACGTTGCCTATACCGGTGGGACGATCGGTATGCAGCGCTCTGCGCAGGGCTATATTCCGGTTTCAGGTCATCTGCAACAGCAGCTGGCGGCGATGCCGGAGTTTCATCGCCCGGAGATGCCCGATTTTACCATTCATGAGTATCAGCCGCTGATTGACTCTTCCGATATGACGCCGCAGGACTGGCAGGCGATTGCGGAAGATATTCGTCAGAACTATGCGCTTTACGACGGCTTTGTCATTCTGCATGGCACCGACACCATGGCGTTTACCGCCTCGGCGCTCTCTTTTATGCTGGAAAACCTGGCGAAGCCGGTGATAGTGACAGGGTCACAGATTCCGCTCGCCGAGCTGCGTTCCGACGGGCAACAAAACCTGCTTAACGCGCTGTTTGTGGCGGCCAACTATCCGGTGAAAGAGGTGTCGCTGTTCTTCAATAACACCCTCTATCGCGGCAACCGCACCACTAAGGCGCATGCGGACGGCTTCAACGCCTTCGCCTCGCCGAACCTGCCGCCGCTGCTGGAAGCGGGCATTCATATCCGCCGCCTGAACACGCCGGCCGCGCCGCAGGGTGAAGGCGAGCTGATCGTCCATCCGATTACGCCGCAGCCTATTGGCGTGGTCACCATCTATCCGGGCATCTCCGCCGAAGTGGTGCGCAACTTCCTGCGTCAGCCGGTGAAGGCGCTGATCCTGCGCTCTTACGGCGTCGGCAATGCGCCGCAAAACGCCGAGTTTCTGGCAGAGCTGCAGGCCGCCTCGGCGCGCGGCATCGTGGTGGTCAACCTGACACAGTGCATGTCGGGCAAGGTGAATATGGGCGGCTACGCTACCGGTAACGCGCTGGCCCATGCCGGCGTGATCGGCGGGTTCGATATGACCGTCGAAGCGACGCTGACCAAGCTGCATTACCTGCTCAGCCAGCCGCTGAGCTGCGATGAGGTACGCCATCTGATGCAGGTTAACCTGCGCGGCGAACTGACCCCTGACGATCGTTAATAAGGAGTGCGGATGAAACAGGCGCTGATTCTTATCGACCTGCAAAATGATTTTTGCCCGGGCGGCGCGCTGGCGGTTACCGACGGCGACGCGGTGATCGCCGTAGCGAACCGCCTGGCGGCGGCGTTTCATCAGCGCGGCGAGCCGGTGATCGCTACGCAGGACTGGCACCCTGCCGATCACGGCAGCTTTGCTTCCGTGGCAGGCGAAGCGGAGCATACGACTGGGGAGCTGAACGGGCTGCCGCAGATTTGGTGGCCCGATCATGCGGTGCAGCAGAGCCACGGCGCCGATTTTCATCCGGGGCTGCAACGCGAGCTGATTGATGTGGTGTTTCATAAAGGCGAACAGCGCGATATCGATAGCTACAGCGCCTTTTTCGACAACGGCCACCGACGTCAGACCGGTCTGGATGCGTGGCTGCGCGCGCGCGGCATCACGCATCTCACCATGATGGGGCTGGCAACCGATTACTGCGTAAAGTTTAGCGTGCTGGATGCGCTGCAGCTGGGCTATCAGGTCGAGGTGATCAGCGACGGCTGTCGCGGCGTGAATTTACAGCCGCAAGACAGCGCCGCGGCGCTGGCGGAGATGGCTGCGCACGGCGCGCACATTCGCCACTGAGAATTATCTCGCCTGCGGGCGATCAGCCTGGCGCGATCGGCTGCAGGCAGTGCAGTCTCTGATAGCCTTTCTCTGGCCTGCAGGTGAAAGTCTCTTCCTGCAGGCAACTGCCGCCCGGCTAGTGATACAGGCTAACTCGCCGGGGGCGGGAAGCCCTGTTTTCACTTGAGGCGCGTAACGCTTACTGCAGGGTAATGCGCGTAACCTCGTCGCCGATGCCGAACTCTTCCTTCAGCTCGCGCTTAGAGCGCGTTACCAATTCGCCGCCCTGCCCGATGCTCATATGCTGCGGCTGATGGTTGTGGCGCGACTGCCACAGCATCACCAGCTGCATGCAGTTTTCCTTCTGCTCGTCGCTCAGCGCCACGCCGTCCGGCCATTTGCCGGTTTCCACCGCGGTCGCCAGACGCTGATAAATGTCCGGCGTCATCGCCTCGATCATCGCATCAAGTTCTGATTTCATCGCTTAGCCTTTGGTCTGGTTGCCGTCGTTATCGCTGAAACTCAGCGACGCCGAATTGACGCAGTAGCGTTCGCCGGTCGGCTGCGGGCCGTCGGGGAAAACGTGTCCCAGATGGGCATCGCAGCTGCCGCAGCGAATTTCAATGCGGTGCATGCCGTGCGAGTTATCTTCCAGATAGTGAATCGCTTCTTCGGTGTAGGGCTGGTAAAAGCTCGGCCAGCCGCAGCCGGAATCATACTTGCTTTCCGACAGGAACAGCGGCGCGTTACACACCAGGCAGTGATAGATCCCTTCCGCTTTGTTGTGCAACAGCGCACCGCTGAAGGGCGGCTCTGTCCCACGCTGCTGCGTTACGTAGAGCTGCATTTCAGTCAGCTGGTTATCAGGCGTACGATCGTTCAATTCTTTAGCCATTTTCATCATCTCTGGCAATGTCATTCTGGAAAAATCGGCTAGTATTCTAACAAGTAGTTAACAAGAACAGGTTAATATTTTGTGCCTGACAAGCTTTGACGCGCACCCAACTTACAAATTGTGATGCGGATCACTTTTCATCAAAGCGAGCCCTTTATATTCGGTCATCAGGCCGCAAAATGGGTAGAGCAGAATCGTTACGGAAGCGGTTTCAAACCCGAAAATTCTCTGTAATGGGTTTGACTTGTCGCAATAATTGACACGATTCCGCTTGACGCCTGGTAAGGATTTTGTAATTTTACAGCCAACCTTTTATTCACTAACAAATAGCTGGTGGAATATATGACTATCAAAGTAGGTATTAACGGTTTTGGTCGTATCGGTCGCATCGTTTTCCGTGCTGCGCAGCAGCGTTCAGACGTAGAAATCGTTGCCATCAACGACCTGCTGGACGCTGAATACATGGCGTACATGCTGAAGTATGACTCAACGCATGGCCGTTTCGATGGCACCGTTGAAGTACAGGACGGCGCGCTGGTGGTTAACGGCAAAAAAATCCGTGTTACCTCTGAAAAAGACCCGGCTAACCTGAAGTGGGACGAAGTCGGTGTTGACGTGGTAGCAGAAGCGACCGGTATCTTCCTGACTGACGAAACCGCACGTAAACACATCACCGCTGGCGCGAAGAAAGTTGTGATGACCGGTCCGTCCAAAGATGACACCCCGATGTTCGTTCGCGGCGCCAACTTTGACAAATATGCCGGCCAGGATATCGTGTCCAACGCATCCTGCACCACCAACTGCCTGGCACCGCTGGCGAAAGTCATCAACGACAAATTCGGCATCGTTGAAGGTCTGATGACCACCGTTCACGCAACCACTGCTACGCAGAAAACCGTTGATGGCCCGTCTCACAAAGACTGGCGCGGCGGCCGCGGCGCATCTCAGAACATCATCCCGTCCTCTACCGGCGCAGCGAAAGCAGTAGGTAAAGTACTGCCGGAACTGAACGGCAAACTGACCGGTATGGCGTTCCGCGTTCCGACTCCGAACGTTTCCGTTGTTGACCTGACCGCGCGTCTGGCTAAACCGGCTTCTTACAAAGAAATCTGTGAAGCGATCAAAGCCGCTTCTGAAGGCGATATGAAAGGCGTTCTGGGCTACACCGAAGACGCAGTGGTTTCTACCGATTTCAACGGCGAAACCCTGACTTCCGTGTTCGACGCCAGCGCAGGTATCGCACTAAACGACAACTTCGTGAAACTGGTTTCCTGGTACGACAACGAAACTGGCTACTCACACAAAGTTCTGGATCTGGTCGCGCTGGTTGCTTCTAAATAAGCCACGTTGACAGACTAAACTTTGAGGGCGACTACGGTCGCCCTTTTTTATCGTCTGAATTCAGCAAGGTAATCTCATGACCGAAAAACTGTTTTCGCTTCCCGTGGTTAACCAGATCTCCCCTTACCTCAGCCTGCGCCAGCTGGGCGAACTGCCGGTGCTGGTGGTAAGCCATCCTAAAGTGCGCGCCGCCGTGACCCTGCAGGGCGCCCAGCTTATCGCCTGGCAGCCCAACGGTGAAAAACCGGTGATCTGGCTCAGCGAGAAAAGCGCTTTTGCCCCTGGTAAAGCGATTCGCGGCGGCGTACCGATCTGCTGGCCGTGGTTTGGCCCGGCGGGCGAGCCGGCGCACGGTTTCGCGCGTAACCAGCCCTGGACGCTTTCCGCTCATGATGAAAATGAGGATTGCGTGCTGCTGACGCTGGAGCTGGCGAGCAATCCGCAGACCAAAGCGCTCTGGCCGCACGACTTCACTCTGTTCGCCCGTTTCCGTCTCGGCGAACGCTGCGAAATTGAACTGGAAGCGCACGGCGACTATCAGGCTACCTGCGCGCTGCACAGTTACTTCTGCATCGATGATATTAACGAGGTGGAAGTCAGCGGACTGGGTCAGCCCTTTATCGACAAGGTAAAAGATGGCGAGCCGGGCACCGCGGCAGATGGCAGGCAGCGTTATGCCGGGCGCGTCGATCGCATCTTTACCCAGCCGGAGGATTGCAGCCTGATTCAGGATAAAGCCGGCCAGCGCGTGATTAAGGTTTACCATCACCATCACAGCGACGTCGTCACCTGGAACCCGGGCGTAGAGCTATCCTGCAGTATGGGCGATATGGCGAATGAAGGGTATCAAACCATGGTGTGCGTTGAGACCGCGCGCATCAACGCGCCGATGAAAAGCGCCGTTGAGCAGCCGGCGCGTCTGGCGACCACCTTCCGGGTGCGAAAAAAACGTTAAAAAAAGCCGGGCGTTGTCGCCCGGCTTTGTACGCATTCCTCAGACCACATCCAGCGGCTGTTTGCTCTGCGGCGGCGGAAACAGGCTATCCAGCTGCGCCAGCTGTTCATCGCTCAGCGTTATCGTTAACGCCGCCGCATTTTCCCGTACGTGCGTCACGCTGCTGGCTTTCGGGATCGCCATAACGCCGGGCTGACGGATAACCCACGCCAACAGCAGCTGCGCCACACTCGCCTCCAGCTGCTGCGCGATGGTTTGCAACGTCGGCTGCGTCAGCAAATCGCGGCGCAAACGTCCCGCCTGCGCCAGCGGGCAGTAGGCCATAAGCGGCAGCTGACGCGCCTGACAGGCGGGCAGCAGATCGAACTCAATGCCGCGCGAAGCGAGATGATACAGAACCTGATTCGCCGCGCAGGCTTCGCCGCCCGGCTCCTGCCACAGTTCCAGCATATCGTCGGCGTCAAAATTGGAGACGCCCCAGCGACGGATTTTGCCCTGCTGCTGTAGCTTTTCCATCGCCCGAATGGTCTCCTCGAGCGGGATATTGCCGCGCCAGTGCAGCAGATAGAGATCAAGGTAGTCTGTCTTCAGCCGCTCCAGGCTGCGCTCGCACGCCTCTACCGCATCTACCGCGCCGGCGTTCCACGGATAGAATTTGGAGACCAGCCAGACGCGATCGCGCCTGCCCTGCAACGCCTCGCCAACCACCCGCTCCGCTCCGCCGTCGGCGTACATTTCTGCGGTATCGATCACCGACAGCCCGCACTCGATGCCCGCCTGCAGCGCGGCGATCTCCTGCTGACGCAGATCTGCGCTTTCACCCATATACCAGGTTCCCTGCCCGATCGCCGGCAGCGCCGCATCGTTAGCAAACTGCACTGTTCTGCTCATTCTCTCTCCTTTGCACGCCGCATATGCCCCGTTCAGGTGCAACGGGACGCAGAACGCCCCGTTATCATGCGGCCGGTTAGAAGCTGTAGCTTACGCCGGTCCAGGCGGTGAATTGGGAATCGTTGTCCACCATCGGGCTATCTTTGATCTCATCGGCCAGGCGGGTATAGCGCGCATAGATGCCGGCGTTCCAGCGGTCGGTAAGACGATAGTTGGCGCTCAGCTCGACGTAAGGGCTCCAGCTGTCGTCAGGCTGATAGCGGCTGATGCCGGTACGATCCGCTTCATGACCGGAGACGCCGTAGTAGTAACGGTTTTGATTGGCGCTGGTCCAGGTAGCACCGATCCCCGGCGTCAGGCTGAAATCGCCGAAGTCGAAGCGGTAGAGATAGGTAAGATCCCAGACGATGCCGTCGCTTTTGCCCAGCACATCGCCCAACAGGTTAGTGCGCACGATGCCCCAGTCGGCGATATGACGATATTCTACCCCGCCCATCACGGTCATACGGCGCTTGTCCAGGCCTTTCATATCGCCCAAATCGTTATCGTCCGGATCGTACTGCTGCGGCGAGCCGGCCAGCGTCAGTGAGAGCTGGTTCTGCGGATCTTTCCACAGGTAGTAACCGCCCTGTAGGGTGCGCAGCCAGAAATCGTCGCCCTCATAATTGATGACCGGAACCGGAAGATAGCGATCCTGGCCGCCTTTATAAGGACTTTGCGCGTAAATCACGGAAGCGCCCAGCGTCAGCGGATGCGCCTCATCAGCCTGAGCCAGATCACAAATCGGTAAAAGCAGAGCAAGAGTGCTAATTTTGAATCGGTTCACAATTTATTTCTTCCATAAATAGAACAATCAGAGAAGTAGTTTAACGCTATTGCGTGACAGGTTTAAATATTTATACATTTTGACGCATCCGGAACAACGCGCCACATGGCTTCGCCCGGAAAATGCGGCGCTTATTTACAAAATCGCTACAGCCCGCGCCCCGCAAGGGTGACCGTTATTACCTGAACGACTTTCCTGTTGAAATTAAATAGCATTAAAGAAATTTCCTGAAATGCCATCTACAGTTAAAAGTAAGCTAAGTGATTCGTTCGAGCAGAGTAACCATCAAATCTGTGTACCCCGATAAAAATACGTCAGGTTGGCATAAGGGTTGCTGTACTCCCAAGAGAATACCTTCCGGAAGCTGATAAACCTTTTATAACGCTTCCATTACCTGTGCTAAAAACGAAAGGACGGGCATCGCTATGAATATATTCGATCACTATCGTCAGCGTTATGAAGCTGCCAAGGACGAAGAGTTCACACTGCAGGAATTCCTGGCTACCTGTAAGCAGGATCGCAGTGCATACGCCAACGCGGCAGAAAGACTGTTAATGGCTATTGGTGAGCCCGTGATGGTCGACACTGCCCAGGAGCCTCGCCTTTCCCGCCTGTTCTCAAACCGTGTTATCGCACGTTATCCGGCGTTCGAAGAGTTCTATGGGATGGAGGAAGCCATTGAGCAGATTGTTTCCTATCTGAAACATGCCGCTCAGGGCCTGGAAGAGAAAAAACAGATCCTGTATCTGTTGGGCCCGGTCGGGGGCGGTAAATCATCGCTGGCCGAACGGTTAAAATCACTGATGCAGCGCGTGCCTATCTATGTGCTGAGCGCCGACGGCGAACGCAGCCCGGTCAACGACCATCCGCTCTGCCTGTTTAACCCGCAGGAAGACGCCAATATTCTGGAGAAAGAGTATGGCGTGCCGCGCCGCTACCTCGGCACCATTATGTCGCCGTGGGCCGCCAAACGCCTGCATGATTTCGGCGGCGACATTACCCGCTTTAAGGTGGTGAAGGTGTGGCCTTCTATCCTTGAGCAGCTGGCGATCGCCAAAACCGAGCCGGGCGATGAAAACAACCAGGATATTTCGGCGCTGGTGGGTAAAGTCGATATCCGCAAGCTGGAAAACCATGCCCAGAACGATCCTGACGCCTACGGCTATTCCGGCGCGCTCTGCCGCGCCAACCAGGGCATCATGGAATTCGTCGAAATGTTCAAGGCGCCGATTAAAGTGTTGCATCCGCTGCTGACCGCCACGCAGGAAGGCAACTATAACGGTACCGAAGGCATCTCCGCCCTGCCGTTTAACGGTATTATTCTTGCGCACTCCAACGAATCGGAGTGGGTGCAGTTCCGCAACAACAAGAACAACGAGGCGTTTCTTGACCGTGTCTATATCGTTAAGGTGCCTTACTGCCTGCGCGTCTCGGAAGAGATCAAGATCTATGAGAAGCTGCTTAATCACAGCGAGCTGACCCATGCGCCCTGCGCGCCCGGCACGCTGGAGACGCTGGCGCGCTTCTCTATCCTGTCGCGCATGAAGGAGCCGGAAAACTCCAGCATCTATTCCAAAATGCGCGTCTATGATGGCGAAAGCCTGAAAGATACCGACCCGAAAGCGAAATCGTATCAGGAGTACCGCGATTACGCCGGGGTGGACGAAGGGATGAACGGCCTCTCCACGCGCTTCGCCTTTAAGATCTTGTCGCGCGTTTTCAACTTCGACCATACTGAGGTGGCGGCCAACCCGGTCCACCTGTTCTACGTGCTGGAGCAGCAGATTGAGCGCGAGCAGTTCCCGCAGGACCTGGCGGAGAAATATCTGGAGTTCCTCAAAGGCTACCTGATCCCTAAATACGCCGAGTTTATCGGCAAAGAGATCCAAACCGCCTATCTGGAATCCTATTCCGAGTATGGTCAGAACATTTTCGACCGTTACGTCACCTATGCCGATTTCTGGATCCAGGATCAGGAGTATCGCGATCCTGATACCGGCCAGCTGTTCGACCGCGAGGCGCTCAACGCTGAGCTGGAGAAGATCGAGAAACCGGCAGGCATCAGCAATCCGAAAGATTTCCGCAACGAGATCGTGAACTTCGTGCTGCGTGCGCGCGCGCAGAACAGCGGACGTAACCCTAACTGGACCAGTTATGAGAAGCTGCGTACGGTTATCGAGAAGAAAATGTTCTCTAATACCGAGGAGCTGCTGCCGGTGATTTCGTTTAACGCGAAAACCTCTACCGACGAGCAGAAGAAACATGATGATTTTGTCGATCGTATGATGGAGAAAGGCTATACCCGCAAGCAGGTGCGTCTGCTGTGCGAATGGTATTTGCGCGTACGCAAATCGAGTTAAGTCCTGTAAGCACATAAACGCGTAACGGAAGCGAAAGTAAAGAGGCCGGGCAACCGCGTCCGGCCTGGCTTGCAACGTTGTTTGGGGGAGCTATGGCCTATTTCATCGATCGGCGACTCAACGGCAAGAACAAAAGCGCGGTTAACCGCCAGCGCTTTTTGCGCCGCTATAAGTCGCAAATCAAACAGTCGATCTCCGAGGCCATTAATAAACGTTCGGTGACCGACGTTGAGAGTGGTGAGTCAGTTTCTATTCCGGTAGACGATATCAACGAACCCATTTTTCATCAGGGACGCGGCGGCATGCGCCATCGCGTTCATCCCGGCAATGATCACTTTGTGCAAAACGATCGTATTGAACGGCCTCAGGGAGGCGGCGGCGGCGGCGGCAGTGGTCAGGGCAACGCCAGTCAGGATGGTGAAGGACAGGATGAATTTGTCTTCCAGATCTCTAAAGATGAATATCTCGATCTGCTGTTTGAAGATCTGGCGCTGCCGCACCTGCGCAAAACGCAGCAGCGGCAGATGAACGAATATAAAACGCATCGCGCCGGTTTCACTTCCAATGGCGTGCCGGCCAATATCAGCGTGGTGCGCTCACTGCAGAACTCGCTGGCGCGGCGTACCGCCATGACCGCCGGCAAGCGCCGCATGCTGCATGAGCTGGAGGCATCGCTGGAAACGGTGGAGAAAGCAGAGCCGGTGCAGCTGCTGGAGGAAGAGCGGCTGCGTAAGGAGATCGCCGAACTGCGTGCGCGCATTGAGCGCGTGCCTTTTATCGATACCTTCGATCTGCGCTACAAAAACTTTGAGAAACGGCCGGAGCCGTCCAGCCAGGCCGTGATGTTCTGTCTGATGGACGTATCAGGCTCAATGGACCAGGCGACCAAGGATATGGCGAAGCGTTTTTATATCCTGCTCTATCTCTTCCTGAGCCGGACCTATAAAAACGTTGAGGTGGTCTATATCCGCCACCATACGCAGGCGAAAGAGGTGGATGAACAGGAGTTCTTCTATTCGCAGGAGACCGGCGGCACCATTGTCTCCAGCGCCCTGAAGCTGATGGATGAGGTGGTGAAAGAGCGCTACGACCCGACGCAGTGGAATATCTACGCCGCGCAGGCCTCCGATGGCGATAACTGGGCGGACGATTCGCCGCTGTGTCACGAAATTCTGGCGAAAAACATCCTGCCGGTGGTGCGCTACTACAGCTATATCGAGATTACCCGGCGCGCCCATCAGACCCTGTGGCGTGAATATGAGCATCTACAGGCGGCATTTGATAACTTCGCCATTCAGCATATCCGTGAGCCAGAAGATATCTACCCGGTCTTCCGCGAGCTGTTTCACAAGCAGACGGAGGATATGCGATAGTTAATCATTTAAATCAGTGGTTTAAGATGGCTTTAACCCCATTATTGTGTCGGTTTTAAGTGCGCTTATTGTTATAGATTTTTCAATAAGTCACTTTGCGTTTTGGGGAAAGACACCCGCGTTTTTCAGCTTGGGTCACTGCCATGGCAGTATCAATGGGTGGAGGTTCAGATCCTCGCTTGTTAAAAAAATACTTTGAAAAAGCAGCCACTTAAGGCTGCTTTTTTATTTCCTACGTTTTGGCGTCGTAAAATGATGGTAAGACAGTGGCAAAAACCACCGAAAAAAGCGTTAAATCCCTGGCTTACTTTCGTCCCGCGTTGCCTGGTTTCCACCGTCGCCTTTCCAGGTACGGTAACATTCTCAAGCACTTCATCTTTGCTCGCCTTACCCACATCGTTTAAAAAACGCTTTAATGAAACTTGGCTACCCCAATACGCCTTCAGATATTCTGCTGAACGAGACCAGAAGGCCCCGGTATTGATTGAAAGAATCATGTTGCCAGATTTGGAATCAGAGTAATTTAACCCAGGTACGCGCCGATTTTTTCATGCCTTCCTACCCTAGCCCGCCACCGGGCGGGCTTTTTGGCGGCCTTTCCCTGTGCATCCGTTCCGCCAGAGCAGTTAGAGCGATGGCATTTTTCCTAAAGCAGCTCTTATCTATTTGTATTTCCCGCTAGCTTGATGCTAGTCACATTTCCGTAAACACAAGCACACTACGCTTGGGTTAACTTTCGCAGTAAAAGCGGAAGCTCCTTCAACGACCCCCTTTAGCCCGCCTTGTGCGGGCTTTTTTGTGCGTCGCTTAGCCTAGCTTTCGCTTTCCCGCTTCCGCTCTAGATACGACACTCGGTGCAAGTTCTTTTGCTTCTCCATGATAGTTATCAATTGCCGGTATCCGTAATGACTCAGGGATCGAAATCTCAAACAAAATCGCGAACCCATTTTTGCTTTTGGTGGATTAACTGTTCGCTCTGCTTTTACTTCTAATTTTGAGTAGTACTGCGAGTTCTTTCTTTACATCATCCTGGCGGCGTACAGATGGTACAGTCCTGTGATCACGGGACGCTTTTATTGAATTTTAATGTGGCACGTCTTCTACGGCAGCCAGCGCTGCCAGACAATCCTCACGTGTAAACAGATACGGTGATTTTGGCCTGTTACTGACACGATATGCTTTGAGCCTTCCCTCAACAACCCATTAACAGTGCTGGTAGAGGGTTCCCCTTCACCAAAGCCAGATGTGTCGGGCTTTTCGGCGGTCCTGGCATAATCGAAAACGCCTATTAATTGCTGGTTCGGGGACCCCAAAAAAAATTTTCTAACCCGCGGCGGCGTGAAAAAAAATTAGGCGGCGGTTCTTTAGGCTCAGAATTCTGAACTTTTTCCTGGTTCTCCCCCCTGAAAATAATATTGATTGTCATTTAACTAAATTATTGATATTTAATATCATTTACATCGATTTTTACCGAATTTTCGTTCATCTCCGCATCCAGGTTGAAGACGGCGGTGATTGCCGATCGTCTTGCTGCATCTGTATCGATGGTGGAGCTCAGTTGTTGGCTCAACAGCTCACTATCAATTACTATGCCATGCCCGATGAACTCTTTGCCTCGATAGATATGGGCGAGCCGGACTTTCTTATTCTTCACCGTTCACTCCTCTCTTGCTGGGTGGACTACTTTTACCGATATGCGCGCCCTGAATCATTTACTGACTCAGCCATTCTTCCACCTGTTAGGACTAACTTCGGTTTAATCGATCCCGCGCGGTTTTGGCTTTATGGCACTTGAAGCAAATCGCAACCAGATTGCTGTCTTCATCTGTACCGCCATGTGCTTTAGGTTTGATATGGTCAACAGTGAACGCTGGTACAGGTCTGCCGTTCGCCAGCCATTGCTGACAGATGTGCCGATCACGCTTCAGGATACGCGCGCGAATAATGTCCCACGTACTGCCGTAGCCGCGCTGATGCTGTTGCCAGCCTTCATTGTGGTGATCGTTGCAGTATCCTGAGCGATCGGTTGTTGTCTTTGGGCCGTCGCCCTTACGGCATGCCCGGGGAATAGCTGATGGCATCAGGAACTCCAGCGAGTAACGGATATCAGGGCGCTGCCTCGCTTCGCCTTAACCCATATGACCAGAGGCGCACTGAATCCTATCTTGCCGGTCTCAGCGTGCGCTGGAGCATTCAGTGCTGGCTTAGATGGTGAGTCTGCCCAACATATCTCGGAGTAACCAGGCCAGCTGACGACAGACATGTAAGCATTATTGGTGCCGTTCGTTATTTGTACGTACTTGTCGTCAGCCAGGGCTATTGATTCTGTAGCCATATTATTTCCTCATATCAATCCATTGGATGTAGCGTTTGCCCCAGTTCTTGGTTGCAACTGGCAGAGTGAAGGTATCGCCGGTTATCTGACGCGTCATGGTGGTGCCGTCGCTGAAATGAATAACTAGTGAAGAGAAGCTTGTTGCCTGCACTGTTACAGAAGAAGCTGCCCTCTTACCCTGAACACCAGCGGCAGAGATAATCGGTGACGTTGCCAGTGTGCCTGCTTCAACTTGTGGATAAGCAGTATTAACCCTACCGCTGTATCAGTGATTCCAGTCGGCACAGAGTCATCCGTCACGGATGTGGGCGATGTCAATAACCCGTTATTAGCTCCGAAGTACGGGAATGCAGCTCGGAATATAAACGTCTCATCCGACACGATTGTTGTTGAAGCAGAAACGTAGCCGCTTCCTACATAACCAACCTGCCGGTTGTTGATTCCGATGTTTTGAAATGTCTTACCTGAGAAGCCGGCACGAAACGCCAGATTATTGCCCCCCTGTGCATGAGTATCAGAGAGTAAGTAATATTTCCTGACAGAACGACTGACGTCCGAAATTACGTTCGGTGGAATACCGTTCCGGAACCTGACTCACGATATTCTGTAAATCCGTTATAACCAGGCAAGCTGGTCATATTCTCCAGCATGATAGAGCCAAACAAGTTTGTTGCCGCTGGTTCTGGCTCATGTCGTCCTGCGACTACGCCATTCACATACTCAAGCGGCCATTTATTTGCAGTTGATATGAGAATTTTGCCGTCGACTCCCATATAGCTGTGGCTTGATCCTGTGTATATCAACCTGCTATCAAGCTGGCTGGCGGTCAGGTCAATTACGACATTCTGCGACGCTGCTTTCGACCGTCCGATAGTTACAGCCTTTGGCGTCCAGATTCCACGATGCTTACCCCCAATCACTGGGGGCATGGGGGCTAGTTAACATGTTTCGTTTCCATTAAAACGATGCCGCGCTGCTTCACAGCAGTGCTAACCGTAGACACAAGAGGAATGAGGACAGTCATCATCAGGCGCACCCGCAAATGCCCCTTGTAATGATCACTAAATAAAGTGAGGTTGGCTTAGGCGGCCAGCGGACGCCTAAGCCAACTTTCTCAAGCGTTTTCTGAACCGCTTATGCACTGAACCTGTAAGTCACCCATGTAGAACCGTTCCAGATGGCGCCCTGCGGATTGGTAGGAACCAGCTCTGTATGATAAGTCAGGCGCTCGCCCAGATAAGGCTGATATTGTTTACTGATATTAGCGCTCAGATTCATCTCTTTAGCAGCACTTCCAAATAACTTTTTACCCATCCCATAATGGTTGACACCTTCCAGACGCAAAGGCCCTTCCACCGTAGAACCGGAGAGAATTAACGGTGCATCTTCACTGTCATCACGGACGTTGCGGAAAGTCAGGCCCCAGGCTTTTGTATTCGTAGTACCGCCCTGTATAAGCGGAATCTTCCGCACGTCATTGCCAATAACCTGCACGTTATCCAAAGTTATTTCCCCATTACCCCATGTCTGAATCAGTGAAGTCATCAGCCCAGTTGTAAGCGGTTTTTCATCGGTTTCGTATTCCACAAAACGAATGGTGAGATTACGAAGCTGGGTATTATTACCAACGTCATTAATCACGGGCGCGGTAAAATCGGCTTTAACAAGGATAGTATCGCCATCACTGACAATGCCGCGAACATTTGATGTAGATACACCGGTAGAAAAATATAGAGGATTTAGTTTACTCGTATCAGGATAAGTGCCAGCCTGATTTTTAGGCCAAGCATGAAATGTGTTATCACGAGAATGAACTAAGGCATAGGTATTTTTCGAACTCAGCGAAACAGCACCATATAGGCGGTTACCTGAAAAAAGAAAATACCCACGGCCGTCAATAGCAACAACGCTCGAGCCACTCCCGCTGACCTGGTTATCACCAAATACAATCGCAAAAACCTTTTCTTTATTCAGGTTAAGGAAAGTGTTGTTACAGATACGAGCTGAATCCTGACCACGAATAATCATGCCCGCAGATTCACTGTTTTTCGTTACAAGGATCGTATTGTTGGTAAAACTCAAGCCAGCGCACTTGCGGTTTGGTGCGACGCGGTTAAGGATATCTGCTGTACCATCTGTTACAAGCACACATGAATCAATTGTTACGCCTGTAATCGCAGCCGAAATTAGTGCTCCACCTTTTGCAGTAAAAGTACATCCATGAGCTGTCAGACCTGCTTTGTCTGTGGATGCGCCACTGTATCCCAATTGTTCAGCTTCAATGTATTCGGGCCTTGGATCGAAATCTTTTGCGCTCAGGATAGCCGTAATGGATGCAAAACCAAGCTGAGGGTTACGCATCTGCCCGGCAGCTGGATCGCAGATGCCAAAAGAGCCTGTACAGCCATGAAGACGCATACGACTATTAGATGAT
Source organism: Mixta gaviniae (assembly GCF_002953195.1). Classification (GTDB taxonomy): domain Bacteria; phylum Pseudomonadota; class Gammaproteobacteria; order Enterobacterales; family Enterobacteriaceae; genus Mixta; species Mixta gaviniae. The sequence continues at coordinate 2,500,772 of NZ_CP026377.1, forward strand.
TGGAAAGGTATATAACAATCACGCGCTTGAACGTTATAAAGCGTCACTTCAACTTTATTTTCGGCCTTAATACCCAGGGTATATCCTTCTACCTGGCAATTCATGATGGCATTGCCAGAAGCAATATGATCGGTGCTTAAAATTGATTCATTTTTTTTATGGAGATTAAATAGGATCTGTGGGACATATTTTTGGAAGGCAAGGCTACCATTAGACCACTCTGTCTCATGGTCAATGGGATACTCATTCCAGATGCCAATATAACCACAAATACCACCTTTGGTCTGGATTCCCTTGGACGTCGTATAATCGGCTTCAAAACGTCGAGTATTACGTACGGTTGTACCATCAACAACCATTCCATAGCATGAACTGGCAAAAATAAAGCCGCCGGTATGATCCGCGTCTTCGGCCTCTGTAGCTGGAGCAACGACCTGGTTAGCACTAATATTTTCACCAAGACAGCCCTGAATACGTGGGCGATAGCATTTTAGCAGGCGGATGCCATTGCCGTAGTTATTTTTGAATTTGCAGTCAACAAGCTGGAAATAGACAGCGTATTGAACATCCATAAGACGCGCGCCATTTCCCCAGGGCTTTGCATGGTTAACACCTGGATTTGCTGCCGTCCCGCCCTGATATGACTGCTTACTGTAATCAAATTCCAACCCTTTAATGGTAAACGGTGGAAATGGACAATTGGTGTCAGTCGGGCCAAATACACCTTCAGAAGTGTCATTGTCTTTAAATTTTTCCACTGTACCTGAACCTGAGCCAAAGAACAGGAAGTGTCTCATCTCGTTATACCAGCCGTTATTTGCCGCTCTGGTAACGTTGGTCAGTGAGCCCTGGGACGGAAAATCATTTGTTTCCTTAGTACGACCATATTTTAGTGCCGGCAGGGAATCACCCTGTTCAGATTTCACTGATGTTTCTGCTGCCACCCATAATGATGGGGCAAGTTTACTATTAAACAAAGCAACCAATTTTTTAACAACCTGCGTACCTTGATCGCCCGCTTTGGTTGTATATTTGATTGTCTGATCAGCAACAATAAAGCTAAACACCGTGCCTGTAGGATAAACACCGTTAGTAGCCAACTCAGGATTAGGAGTAATGGTTACAAAGGCTGGGTCTAGACTGTCATATTTTGGCGCTCTGTCCTCTGGCACCAGAACGCAGCCATAAGCATCAATGACACAACCGGGGTCTTCTGGTTTTGCTACCAATAAAATTCGAGCTGTTCCAGTATCAGCCGTTCCGACCTCTCGGGACTCTTCAAATCCACTGCCAATATTTACCTTCCCAACAGGCATTTTAATGGTTCTTCCTGTTGAAAGGCCATACTGCCAAGCTTCAATCAGCTTTTTACGGCAATCTGTCTTGCCATCTGCAATTACCCCAAACCATGAAGCCTGTACATCGCCGTCAAACTGGCGCTTCAGTCGGCTTCCATTTTTTGTAACTAAGGTGATTACACCATCGTCGGGGGTGTTATCATCAGCAGGATCATATTTAAAAAAGCCACCATTAAAGGATACAATGGCGCCATGCTCAGGTGTCATTGCATTAATTTCTTCAATGGTCTCAGCAACGCTGTAACCAGCATTTGAAGGGCCTGTTACGACTGCCTGTGTACTTTCTGAAGTCATATAGCATTCCTTATCAAGTTGGAACTACAGTTGAGTCAATCCAAGGATTGAACAGTAAAATCGTATATAAAAGGTCACTGATAAAACCGGTGGGTAATATATTTAATATGGGAAAGCAAAGAAGATAGTTTATCAGCCTTTTATTTAAGTCTATTTAAAGCACTGCTAACGCACGAAGGCTTGCAGCCCTGTTAGTTGTTTGGTAACGATTCAAATTCGGCTTCTGAGAGTGAAATAATCCCGCTCAGCGGCGTCAGTAAGTCCGGAGCTGGCTGCATCATCCATGCCGGGGGCGGAGGTGGGTTGCTTCTTACAGATGGCGTTGAGCTGTAACCGACGGCGGCCAGAGTCGACATCCCGATGCAGATCGCTAATGGTTTTTTTCGCATCCGCTAATTCCTTCGTGTACTTCTGGTCGAGGGCTGCAACATTTTATTGCCCGCGCTGCAAATCGTTAATGGTTTCCTGCCGCTGTTCAGCCAGGCTGGCGGCGGTGGTATATTTTGTGTGATAGTGATGAGCGATCGAGCCAAAAATCACCATACAGGCAGCAAGCAGGAACCACAACAGGGAACGCCAGTTATTTGCCAGCCAGATCATCAGCACTCTCCGCCAGGCATAATGAACGCTCCATATCGCGGCGGTTCATCAACCCACGCCACTTCATGCCATCCGCGTAAACCCAGCGGCGTAACTCTTCGCAGACACCGTTAACATTACTTGCGTTAAGCTTTTTCAGAAGCGTTGATTTAGAGAACGCTATAGGTAAAGCTGTAGATGGCGGCTCGCTGGTATTCACCCAGCGGCACCTTTACCAGAGGATCTACCTGAGTTTTAACCTTGCTAACCCGATTCCACAGCAGCCGGTCGCATTCTTTATCGTTGTAGGTTTTACCCTGCACGACACCGGCGCCGGTAATGCCGTCACAAACTATCCAAACACGAGCAACGTCTTTATAGGGGTCGTACACTCGCCCTTCCACGCCATCCTTACTACCCAGGAAAACGGAGTAATCAACATCGCCCCGCCGCCAGCCGCTGCCAGCAACTTATTGCGCAGGCTGTTTGACATAGCCATGTGCTAATCCTCATTCAGTTGCTGCTGTGTGGGCCAGCGCTGGAGAGCCTGAATCTGCGCCAATGTGTGCTTTCGTTTGTAATACCAGTTAATAGCGAATGTGAATAACGCCACGATAATGCCCGCGATAACGCCGACGGCGCTCCATTCGTCAGGACTGAGCCGGGTCAACAGGCCGTTGGCTACTGCCCCAGCAGATGCGCCGTAAGCTGCGCCTGATGCCAGTTTGCTCATATGATTGATGCTCATTGCCACCTCCGTGATTACGGTCGGTGCTGTCTGTAGTCTGAATAAAAGCGCCCCCTTCCCACACAGCAAAAGGGAATAGGAATAAGGACTGGAAGGGAGCAAAAAGAAAAGGCCAGATCTGTGGCTGACCTCTTTAAAAACATCCCTGACGCAAAAGCAGTAACTGCCCGGCTCGTCAACTGCAGGGATTTTTATGTGTTGTGGTGGCCATTCTTTCAGACGGCAGTGATGGCGTTTCCCTCCTGTCCCCACCCTGACAGTTACCCTGCGCATTTCTTATGCCGGGCTTGATTCACCACAACGTGAAAGACACTGAGAACTGTTAGCAGCAGTGCCCGTGTAAGCGGAGTGTGGGCCCGTTACACACCAGTGTCTTTTACGTTGTGTTGAAATAAAAAAACCCCGCCGCTTGGCGAGGTTCTGTTTTGATGTTTGTGGCTGAAGGTTATAAAAACCCCACGATGGGATAACTATAAGTCATTTTCGGACAAAATCAAGAATTTTGTTTATAAAGTGCTGTGATAATGGTCGAAAATGGCTATCTTGTGATTTTTTGAAACTGTGCGTCAGCATAGCTTTCTTCTATGTCGAGTTTTGCCACCAGCTTTTCGAAGAACGGTCGCCAGTTCCGGTTCCATGTTCTTTCCTGAAAGTCTGGCAAAATAGCCTTAACGGCGCGGTATGCTTTACTTCCCGGCATACGTTTAAATCCTCTCCCTTCACACCGCTCGCATTTTTTCTCAACAATGCAGCCCTGTGCCTTTGATGCCTCAATATCCCGCGCGCGACCACTACCGTTACAACGACAGCGGGCTGAGATTGTTCCTTTGCCGTGACATGTCACGCAGGTTTTTTCTGTACTGTCGAGGCGGTATTTTGGGGGAACATATCCGGGGCTTTCCGGTGAGCCGCATCCTGGGTGAACCATGACATGCTCTAATCCGTTAATCAGGCCGCGTCCGTTGCAGTCCGGGCATACCTCGCTACTGGCTGCCGAGCGTGCATATTCCTCAAGCGCCATCTTAGACAGCACGGCAAGGCATGCGGGTAATTTGGGGCCAGCAGCTTTCACAACCAGCTTTGGGGCATTGTCGCGGGCATAACGCATAAGGTGCTGTACTGCTTTTTGTTTATCCTCGGGGCTGATGCCAGATTTAGCCAGAAGAGCAGCTACGCCGAATGGAGCCTTTGACTGACACATGCCAATAGCAGCCATTAAATCCGTCCCACTGTGACCGTCAAACGCTGTTGCCCGTGATGTATCACTGATGTTCATCGTCTTTGGGCTGAAATATTTAAGTGATGATTCGATTTTCATGCTCACCTGTCTCCACACATTTTTATTTCTTGCCTGTTCCAGTCACGCCGACTGCAATCGCGTGATCCATAAACCTGAAAAGCAGCGCTAACTGGCTGCCGTACTGCTCTTCAAACGCCTGCATGTCCGCATGCAATTCATCGTGATGCGCCCTGCAAAGCGGAATCACGAATAAATCATGCGCCTTTGTTCCCATACCTCCCTGCCCATGCCCGATGATGTGATGCGGATCGTCTGCGGGCATACCGCAACAGGCGCAGTTCTGTGCTTTAACCCACCGGGTATATGACTCGTTTTCCCAGCGCCGACGCCTTGGCCTCAGCATGAACGATTCCGGCGACTCCGGGTCGACATTCAAGGCGAGGATGCGCTTTACCTCAACGCTGGCGTTCCTGAGCATGCCAACAGCGTCAGGCTCAGGAATAATAAACGCCTCTTTTTTAGGTCCCGTAGATGCCTTTTCGACCGGTAACCGCAGCACGCGCCGCGCTGCCATATCAGGGATGAGGTCAATAGCTTCCTTCAGTGATGCCCACCAGCATAATTCAGGCCACGTCAACGGGTGCTCTTCCCCCAGCCCCATATCATGGCACGCTGTGCGGATCACCCAGGCGGCTACGTTGAGCTTTGCGGTCTCTTCCAGCCGCTCAGGAACAGCGATATCCCTGAACTGGTTGTCGTGACTGTAGCAAAGGCAGACCGCACCGCTTTCGGTGCGCAGCGTGGTTTGATGGTGGGGATGGTAATCCCCGCCAGCCTGCCACTGGCATGTGTTCAGCGTCGCCACCCAATCCTCCAGAGCGCGCCTGCCACCAGCAGCTCTGATAACGCGCTCAGCGGTAAAAAAATTAATGAGCGGCTTTTCATCCAGCAACGGCTGGCCTCCATCAGCCAGGCGGCCTGATGGCAGGTCCTCCATGGAATGCGGTGGCGTCATGATGAGAACGCGCGTACGGAACATGGGGAGCAGCTCCGCGCCCGGCTTCAGAATAACAATGCCTGTCTTAGGTGCCACATCGGGCGTTAATAATGCTCTCATGCGACCCTCAGTTGACGGTATCAAGAAGACGCAGGAGTTCTGCAAACTTCGATTCAAAGAAATGCGGCTGCGTTTCGCGCGGGTTTACCGGGCTGGTGATATTTTTCCCGTACAGGCGGCCTTTGGCTGTGAGCGACCAAAAGTTTTTGATGCCATTAAGCCCTGAATTGCTTCGGCGGGTTTTCTGTTCTGCAATGCCAAGCTTCACCAGTTGATGATATGCCTGGCTCGCTGACATCCGAACGCCGTTAGCCTTCAGAAGAGCACTGAGTGATTGTGTCGGGCGGCTTGAGCCGTCTGTCGCGCCAGCTGGTGCGTCAACAGCATAATGAGGCATCAGATCAGGCAGGCCAGCTGCATGCTGTAATTTCTGGTAGGCACCCAGCTTTGACGAATTTGAAAGGTTGAGCATCTTTGCTGCGGATTCAAGAAGGATAACGCCAGCCTGCACCTTATCAGCTGAAACGCTCGCCGGGATTTGCCCCTGGCTCACTACAGCATCAAACGTACGGATCACTTTAAGGTGAAATTTCGGGCTTACCCACATCGCGTAGGAGTAAACCAGTTCCTTACAGACATAGGTACCCTGCCCGCTGCCACCGCGTATGGCATTGACAGGGGCGATACCCAAATTTTGGGTAACGGCTAATTCTTCAACAAGTTCTGATGTCTGCTGACTGGAAAGGAACTTTCCTGGCTCTTTGGTGCGCTCGTTCGCGCCACTGGTAATGGCCGCCCGATGCAAATCATTAAGGCAGTAACGTCCGTCGATATCGCGGCGAACAGAAATGCCATCAATTACGAATAGCTGATTCATTGGTTTCTCCACACGTAGTTTTATCCGGCCCCGCCCCTTTGTCTGCAAACAAACGAGACCGACCTTTGCGCGCTGCTCCTGCAAGAACAACGCGCATAGTTAATATAACGAATTTCATTGGCCCTGTATCAGCGAAGATGTTTCAGCTACATTTTTTTCCTATCGAAAAAATTAATACGTTTTTTTCATTCACTGTGACCTGTCACGCTAAAGCAATTATATAAAACCTTACAACCCCTATCCCTAGTAAGATCATAAGGTTAAGCCTTAATCACTGCAGTGAAATCAGGTTTTTCTTGTTTAATTATCAAGCGAACCAATGATTTTCTTTAATTCCTCTGGATCAACAATTGACGCCGCATAGCATTTTAACTTTAGAGGGATTACGCCTGACTGTTCATCATTAGCGGATACATACCTTATTTTAACGTTGCAGTCCGTTTTTTCTATCGAGGAAAGTTTGGAGTTTTTATCTTCTGCATCTGCTATTACAGAGCTATTTAAAGAGGACGGAACGGATTTAAGCAGCTTAGAAGTATTTCATTGAAGCAGTTCCCCGCCAATTGCAAGGTTGACTGGGTTAGTGAAACCGTAACCAGGAACCTCAATAGTAACTTGTTTTATTGCAACATCAATTTGCCCATCATTAGACACTAAAAGTGATAAATTACGTGGGCTACTAGTTACCACTGATGCGCTAACATAAACCTGCTTACTGTAATGCCATTTATCTGCAACAAAGGTTACAGCCGAAGCCAGAATCGCTGAAGCTGCCAAAACCTCTGATACACAAGTAACATGCTTAGCAGTAATTCCCCACATTTTTTCCTGTCCTTAATGCTATTATTGGTGTTAAATCTTTTATCACATTAAAATTATTTATCAATATATCCACTCTACCATTGCGTTTAACCTCTCCCTACTCAACTGAAAATCTCATGATCTGGCTATCGTCTTTCCAGACCCCGGCGTAGGTCAGGCTGTCAAAAAGCGCTTTCTGGAAGTTGTCCAAATCGCGCTTACGGCGGTCAGGCGGATATAATACGATACTAACGTCTAAAGGACAGGTTAATGGCTTAGGACGACAACTGAGCTGCTCGTATACGGCGGCGATGGCATTGGCGCGGAAACAGCGCCCGGAGGCGCTGATTTTCATTCCCTTATTTGTTGCCCGCCAGTAGCCGTTTACGCTTGGCGGGAAAGGCAGGATTAGCTTCATGCTGTTTCTCCTGCGCTCTGGCTGACGCTTTGCTCAAACTGTTCGCGAATAGCTTCTCTCAGCATTCTGATGTTCGACCAGCAATTTCGGTCAGTTTTTTCCAGCAGCTGGATGAATTCATTCATTGAGAGGCCGTTGTCCAGGTGAGTTTCGATAGCCACCGAGACAAAGCGCATGAACCGTTCAGCGTTTTCATCTGAATCACCATACTGCGTTGTAATCCACGCCTTCAGCGCTTCGTCATCCTGCCTGGTTTTAATCAGCTTCACGGCTTTGGCGATCGTTTCAGTGGGTACCACAACAATTTCAGGACGTTCGACTGAGTCAGCAGCCCATGTATGCGCAAACTTTGACTCGTTGAACGTAAATTCAGGCTTGCTGCCGAACATAGCCGATGCACATGCCCAGACCTCTACGCCGCTCTGGTTGATAATGTCATCCCGGGTAAGTGGCAACGCTGTTTCGCCTGTTGTTTCTTCCTGGGCTGGCCCAAGTTCTGCTTTGGGCTGTGGGCACCCATGCACGTCACGATACTCTTCCAGAATACCCATCGCCTCCAGGTACAGTGTGTCGTCAGCAATAACGCCATCATCGGTAAAATAAAAGCTGGCCATCAGCTCCACCAGACGGCGGGCTTTGGTTACGCTGAACTGCGGCATAGCTGCGGCGCGGGTCAGCTTCTTCTTGCCAGCCGCTTTGACCTTTTCCATCTGCTCCTGAGCAACGGATGAGGCTTTAGCGCCATGTTCACGCTGCAGGGCGACGGCGGTCGTTGCGGCTACCTCACCAGCTTTCACCATCTCGATCAGGCCGTCACCGCAGGTCAGCAGCTGCAGATGCTGCTCTACGTCCGTAACCGAACGCTTAACCTTCTTCGCGATTTCTGCCGGTTCCCACCCCTGATTAATCAGGCGCTGATATGCGGCGGCACGCTCCAGAGGCTGTAATGCACGCCCCTGGCTGCTGGTAACCATGAAGGCGATGCGATCGGCTTCACTGCCTACGAAGTCTTTGCATTCCAGGCGCAGCTCATAACCCGCTTCCTGTGCCATTTTCGCGCCGAAGTAGCGGTGATGGCCGTCGATAACCTTAATGCCCTTCTCTGTGACCTGAACGGCCAGCGGAGGAACATGCTCACCGGCAATAAACGCATCGCGGAATTCTTCTGCGTGCGTCTGGTCAATCTCACGGACGTTGTAGCCCGGTTCAACGTACAGTTCATCAACGCCCAGTAAATAGGTTTTGCGGGTAGTTATTTCAGTAGAGTTTTTTTCTTTGTCTTTGTAAACGAGTGATAGCGTGCTCATACAGTTGCCAGCTCCCATGTCAGGAAAATAACCAGTGCGGTAATCATCAGTGCCGCGGTGCGAATGCTTTGGTAAAAAACAACGTTTTGTTCGTAGTGGCCTGGTACCTTGCGTTTCACCGGAACACATCCTCCAGGCTCGCATCGCGAACGATGGCGCTGCTTATCCCGCCATAGCTTCCGCAGCGAACGGCACCTGTACTGATGCAGTGTTTGCGCCGCAGAATGGCTTTCTGACGTAAGGTTTCTTTGCGGGTTGAATCCATCGCACACAGCCAGACCTCAGCGGCGCGATTCCACCAGCCCTTTTCTTCAAGCCGACAAGCTTTATCACTCAACTCTGAAAACCTCTGGTCCCCTTCTGAAGCCTGCTCTGACACGAAGTAGCGCCCTTTAGCGTCACGGTACGCATCACCGATGAGAGTAAGCGCGCTAAGTATCCCGTTTACGTCAGGACGGCGAATACCCGTAGCCCTGGTCAGTTGAGCGGACGTTATCCCCGGATACGCCAGGAGGTAAGTAAGAATCAGTGCTTTGTCGTTCATCATGCTTCTCCTGTTAAGCGCCACGGAAACCGTCGGGGATTTGGTTGTCTGTCTGAGAAATAATGTTGATATCGCGCTGTTGACCCGATTTGAACGTGTTCCACTGGCTGCGATCGGGTCGGCCGTTTCGCTCCCATTTTGTGGCTGACTTCAGATAGCCGGGGAAGTTAGACGGTGTGAACAGCGTTTTAGGGCGCAGGTATTGATCCTGTTCGGTGTCATGCCAGTGCTCATGCTTGTAATCGACCACCAGCTGCAGTTCGGAGACTGTATGACCATCAGCCAGGCGGGCGCGAACATTTGCCAGAGACGAATCGCTCATCTGGAATTTTGCCCCGGTCACCTGGTTGAGATGCAACAGAACCTGTTTAGCCAGAGAATTAATAACTTCATTAGGGTCGGGTTGCACAGCAACCGGACAAGAAGTGTCTTTTGTAATCTCTGTAGTAATCTCTGTTGTATTCTCTGTAAGATCGGGACAAGTTGACCCGTTGGATGAGCCCAGATTGGCCCTCTCCATTGGGACGATTTGACCTTTTCGATCGGGGCAATTTGACCTTCTCGATGGGGTCAATTTGTCCCCATCGGATAACAGAGGGCTTCTGTGATTGATCGCATAATAATTTGTGCGGTCATGCTGAGTCTTTTTAAGCTGCTCAACATAGATAAGTTCAAGATTTTTCAGTGAGGTTAATGCTCTTTTCACTGTCTTTTCAGACCAAAAAGGGAATTGCTGTGTCCATTCCTCGATGGTGTTATAAACCCAACGGCGGCCGTCATGCTCTACGCCAGAGGTAGTGTCTTCCAGCCAGTAGCAAATTTGCTGAAGCACGATCGCTTCATTAAGGCCGATGCGGCTCGCTAGCTCAGGGCTAATCACTAATGGTTTAACCTTAAGTAACAAACTCATGGCTCTACCTTCCTGAAATTTTTTTGCCAGTCACGGCGCGGGCAGATGCAATCATGCTCGTAGCCAGGCCGCTGGTAAATGACGCGATGATTAACGATGTCAACGCCAATCGTCTCAACGACCACACCATGCTGATCCAGAAAACGCTCAACCCAAGGTTTAATAATTTCGTTATCCATAGCGACTAAACCTTACTCTCACGTACCAGTGAACGGCCACTATCTACAACCCAAGCGGCAAACTGGTAGTTGCTGGCAATCCAGCGACCCATTACATTGACCTCATACCGAAATGGGGAAGCAGTTTTTCCGCCTGACATTGCCCGGCAGCGTAATTGCGGCACACCTGCTTTTCTGGTTAAAATGCTCATGCGATTAATTTCTCCACACACGATTTGGTCGCGAACGACACCCGGGGCTGCAACCCCCGGGTATCACTTTTTTAGTGATTTTTTCTTGCGAAAAAGAGCCAGAATTGCCCGAACTTCTTCCCGAGCAGCCAGATGCTTGTGGTGGAAATTTTCGATTTCTTGCGCTTCCATTTCATCTATCGCGCCATCTTCCAAAGCCTGTCCGATGATCTGGTCAACGTAACCGCGCATCGCTGCCGTGCGCATTTTTTTACTAAATCGTTCCTCTCTGTCCATGTCCTCAAACTTCGGGACATCTACCAACAGCGCCCCACGTCGGCGGGCAAAGTAGTCGCCCAGCAGGCTGGTACCCGGCAGATCTTCCATCGCTTCCAGCTCGTGATGTTCAAAGAACCGGCAGCCATTTTTCTCATACAGATTGTTGTTGAATTGCGTTGCAGTCATCACCAGCGCGCCTGCCATTGCCGAACGACCACCAGGGTCGGATTTGCACATCGCCTTTACTGTCTCTTTTATGCCTACCATCTCGGTTTTCCTTTGGTATTTACGCTGCTTCTGCAGTTGGGGTAGTCTTTCCGTACAGGGACGGTTCGAATATAAGTTTCCCGTTAGTACGCAAAGCTGCCTCTGTTGCCCGGCCTTTGGGGATTATCCCGTTCGGGCGCTTACGCCACTGATAAAACGCTTCTGGTGACACATTAAAAAAAGCTGCTGCTTTGTTTGGGGTGCCGAAATACTTCTCTAAGTCTGTGGTTGTCATACATACCATCCTAATATTTCTTAGATGATATTTTCTAATTTAACTTTGGTCAATAAAAACTAAGATTACTTAGCTATTTTTTATTCAGGGGATACATTGTGAGCTCTCTAGGAAAACGCTTGCGAGCGTTACGAACGGAAAGGAAGCTGACCCAAGGGCAGCTTGGCAAGGCAGTCGGCGTTTCAGATGTAACAGTTGGGTATTGGGAAAGAGACTTAAACACTCCGGGCGGCAAATCTCTATCAAAGCTGGCGGCATTTTTAGGTGTAAGCGAAAGCCATCTATTGTACGGTAAAGAGGATGAAGCAAACGTAGCGCCTGCATCACCTGGAGCATTAAAAGTACCCATAATCAGCTACGTACAGGCTGGCGTATGGAGTGCTGAATGTGATGCACGCAATTTAGAAGGGAATATCGATTACGTGTTGACCACCGGTGACTTCTCTCAAGGCACCTTTGCTCTGAAGATTAAAGGTAAATCTATGGAGCCAGAGTTTGTTGAAGGAGATTTAATCCTTGTAGATCCTGAGTTGAGACCGCAACCTGGAGATTATGTAGTTGCCAAGAACGGCGAAGACGAAGCAACTTTCAAAAAGTATCGGGCAAGAGGAATTACCGAAGATGGTAAAGAAATCTTTGAACTCGTACCGCTAAACGAAGATTTTGCTATTCGTAGCTCTGCTACAGAAAAATTCAATATCATTGGCGTTCTTGTTGAACACCGCCGACTAATACGCCGCTAAGCGACCCATCACTCAAGCCTAAATTTATTTAGGCTTATCTCTTGATCATAAACCTAAGTTATCTTAGATTTAGCATATCGAAGCAAGCTTGATGCTGTCCAGGAATCTTTTGCCATGAAGTACTAACGTGGTTAGACCGCAGCAGCCGAAAGGCAGCAATCGCGGAGTAATGACCTGCGTCCGAGTCTCACGTCGTGAGTCAGCTTCGCATCTGGTTAGGGTTAATGAATAGAAGTAGCGCCGGGGAAGCATCAGGAACGCCAATCCTGAACTGGTTATGGGTGGCCACAGGGCGGCATACGACTCAAGGGCATGAGCGCAGCCACTGCGAGAGTGTGGCAGACAACAGAAAGAGCATCAGCCGATGGTGGGTATAGCACCTGAAGCGTTCTGACAATGCTTTCCCTTTTGTAAGTATGTGGAGTAATCGGGGCTGTGGGCTATTGCAGTAGCTTACCAGCCAAAAACTGAATCCCTTTCTTTTTTATTGCCATCACTGGCAAGGGATTCATGCAACCAAAAATCATGTGTGGGGAGATAAATGCAAAAGCCTAATGACCATATCACCGTAGGGATAATCACCCTGCCCTACAGCTTTATTTTAGGTGGCTGGGTTACCCCAAAAGGTAATGTGGTCACCAATCTGTTAACAGCTCAGCGCATCGCTGAAGACCTTAACAGCAAAGTAACCATTCACTGAGGCCACCAGCATGAAAACCGAATTATCAAATAAAGAGTTGGTTGCCGCAGGGCACCAGTTTGCCAAGGCTATGGGCATGGATACACCGTTGATCGAGCTTGCGAAGATGATCGCTGAGCTGGCGACCCGCCTCGATGTGGCGCTGGTGCGTGGCGATGAACTGCAGGAGCTGGCACAGCAGGAGCCGCGATACTTTTAACGGGAGCGTAATCTATACAACGGCATGAGAACGGCATGGGAAGAAGTAGATGCCGAGGGTCTAGCGCACCTGAGAGAAATAACCGACACGGAAACAGCCGAAATTATTGAGCCGTTCGACCGCGCCGCGCCGCCAGCACCGGTGGTGCCGAAGGGCTGGCAGTTGGTGCCGATCGAGCCAACACAGGAAATGATCGCCGCGGGTCGTGAGTGCGCCAATACCCTGACATATCGTTCTATGCTCAAAGTCGCGCCGGGGTGGATTGATGCCTAAATCCCCTGCCGAGCGTAAAGCTGCACAACGTGCCCGGCAGGCCGCTGCGGGCGTTAAGACACTGCAACTGGCACTTGATGCTCAGGAAGTGGAAATAGTGGCGCAGAATTGCGCCGCCCGGCGTCCGGGTCGTGAACCCTATGAACTGAACGAGTATATCGCCCTATTAATTCGCCAAGACAATGCGCGAGGCGTAGCCGTATTCGTTCCATCCGTAAGCGCCAGTGCGGCAAGTGTGGCGATCGGCTGCCGGTCAACGCCTGTCCGTGCCAGGGTGATTCGCAGTGCTGGGTCACTAGCGGACATAAGGAACTAATTTTAACGTTGTGACATGTCACAATTAAAGAAGCATACCTGTTGCAGCAGGTTAATGTGTGGAGAATGTATGGGGCAGTTAATACCGATAAAAGAATGGGCCACTGGTCCCAATGGATTCAGGTATCCGCCTAAATCCGTCACGCTTAACACTTACGCAAAGACGGGATAAATCTACCCACAACCGATAAAACAAGGTAGATGTTGGGTCGTAGATGAACACGCTAAATTCATTGGGGTCCAGGCAAAGCCTGATATTTCAGCAAATCTATCGCGCCCTGCTCGCGCCTTATTGGAGAAAGCTCTTAATGGCGGCACGCCCCAGAAAACATAATGTCTCGATCCCTAACCTTTACTGCAAGCTTGATAAGCGGACCAGTAAGGTTTATTGGCAATATCGCCATCCTTTAACGAACCAGTTTATCGGTTTTGGAACAGATGAAACCGCAGCTAAGGAGGCTGCGGTTGAAGCCAACAGGCTAATCAGCCAGCAACAGACCAGCCAGATTTCCATGCTGGTTGATATGGCTATAAGGAAGGAGTCGAAAACCGATCCGGGCACCCGGCTTTTCGAATGGATCAGTAAATACATAAAAATTTGTGAGGAACGTTTTAAGGCTAAGGAAATTGCGCTGTCGACCATGAAAACCCGCGCACAGTACGCCAGGATTCTGGAACGGCGTTTTCCCGATGCTCGCTTAAAGGATATAGATACAAAGTCTATTGCTATGGTCCTTGATGAATATAAGGACAGCGGGAAATCACGCATGTCGCAACTCTTGCGCGGTGTCTGGATTGACCTTTTTAAAGAAGCGCAGCATGCAGGTGAAGTTGACCAAGGCTTTAACCCAGCTTTAGCAACCAAAAAGGCCCATAACAAAGTTAAGCGCTCCCGTCTTTCTTTCAGCGACTGGCAAAAAATTTATGAAGCAGCGAAAGAGAAATGGCCACCAGCAGCTTCTAACTCAATGCTTCTGGCTCTGGTTACTGGGCAGCGCCGTTCTGACATAGCTAAAATGAAATTTACAGATATCTGGGACGGCTACCTTCACATTGAGCAATTAAAGACAGGGTCACGGATAGCTCTCCCCCTTACGCTTCGTTGTGATGCGTTAGAAATGACCTTATCAGATGTGGTTGCAATCTGTCGTGACAGAGTTTTAAGCCCTTACATGATTCACCATAGCCGTCCACACGGTGCAGCTAAAGCCGGTGATCCTTTAGATGAAAACTCATTGTCTCGCTACTTTTCTGAATCCCGCGACATAGCAGGCATAAAAGTAGCAAAAGACAAAACACCACCGTCATTTCATGAACAGCGTTCTTTATCGGAAAGGCTCTATCGTGCCCAAGGGATCGACACTCAACTTCTTTTGGGCCATAAATCTATGGCAATGACCGATCGTTATAATGATGAGCGTGGTTCGGGCTGGCAAACTCTGGCGATTTGAGCAAGCCAATAACAGTTCAATCTTTTCAGATTTTAAAATTCATTTTGGAGGGAAATTTTGGAGGGGTTTTGGGGAAGGATAAAAATTCATATTATTTAGCAAGTTATCATTCCGCTATTTGCTTCACAAGCAGGCGGCAGAGGGTTAGCAGTCAGGCCGCTGCCTGAAATGGCCCTGCATACGGGCGGCGCGTTCTGTCGCGCCACCCCGTCCGCCCGCGCATCGGCAAAAGGCGGATCGTGGGCAATAAAAAAGCCGGTCGCTGACCGGCTTTTTTCTCGCTGTGACATCCTTTCATTATTCCTTCCTGCTGAGTATCAGGCCGCAGCGCCTTTCGGCTGTGAGGCGATATGGCCGGCCCATAGGCTGGCGACCCATTTCACACCTTTCGGCGTAAAGCGCGCTTGTGAAAAGGCATGCTGGTTTTCGCCTACCCCGGAGCGCAGGGTAAAACGGCCAGCGTTCAGATGCTGCTGATGCGGCGTCAGGGTGCCGCTCATACGGTACATAATATTACGCTCCAGCAGGAACTGACGGAACTCAGGCTCTTTCACCTTCAGCATTTTGCACACCTGACGGAAACCCATCGATTCCTCTTCAACCGTGACGTAACGGTCGAAGAATTCCGCCTTGGGGCGAAAAGCGCCAGCTGCTGCTCTGCCTTCTGGCGCTGCTCGAACTGCTCAGCCCAGGCGCGCGCCGCTTCGGCGGGGTTGGTAAAATCGGGCAGGTGCGCCACTTTTTCGCGCTCCTGCCAGCGATCGAGCGCTTCCGCCGTAAAGGCTGGTGAGAGGCGGGCGACAGCCAGCACCGAGTCGCGCTTGTTAAGGCGATACTCCTGGCGCACCGTTCCGTCGGCTTCGTAATCCCACGCCGTCAGAGGCTGCGACAGCCGCTGCGCGGTTTCCAGACTTTTGATCAGACGTTTCACTTCGCCATGGGTATTACCGGTCATCTCAGCGATTTCACGGCTACTCATTGTGACGGATTGATGAAGAGCGTTCAGGCTCTCAGTTGAAATCATCATAGCTTCACCATTTACTTGCAAATAGCAACAGCCCCGTGAGGGAGTACAAATAGTATACTGATTACTGTGTGGATATCCAGTATTTTTTTTAATCAATGCAGATTTGCGGGGCGTCGCGAAGAAAACAAAAAACTTTTTTGGCCAGCTGTGACAAGCTATTGATAAAGCATTATCTTTTGAAAGCGGCTATAGTAGTGCCACACCTGCAACCGCCCCTTTTATCCTGTATCGCGAGGAGAGTCCGCCTTGAATGCCAGCACCATTTACAGTCTTTTCATTATTGGTTCCGTGCTGGTGGCTTCAAGCATCCTGCTCAGCGCTTTCTCTTCCCGCTTAGGCATCCCTATTTTGGTGATCTTCCTCGCGCTCGGCATGCTGACCGGCGTGGACGGCATCGGCGGCATCGCCTTTGACAACTATCCCCTCGCCTATATGGTCTCTAACCTCGCGCTGGCGGTGATCTTGCTGGACGGCGGCATGCGCACCCGCGCCAGCTCGCTGCGCGTGGCGCTGGGCCCGGCGCTATCGCTGGCGACGGTCGGGGTGATGATCACCGCCGGGCTGACCGGCGTGGCCGCCGCCTGGCTGTTTCATCTGGATATGATGCAGGGCTTTCTGATCGGCGCGATCATCGGCTCTACCGATGCTGCCGCGGTGTTTTCGCTACTGGGCGATAAAGGGCTGAACGAACGCGTCAGCTCAACGCTGGAGATTGAATCGGGCAGCAATGACCCGATGGCGGTGTTTCTGACCATCACGCTGATTGAGATGATCCAGCAGGGCGAAACCGGCCTGAGCTGGATGTTTGTGGTGCATCTGATCCAACAGTTCGGCCTGGGCATCGTGCTGGGGCTGGGCGGCGGCTGGGCGATTCAGCAGCTAATCAACCGTATTTCACTGGCGAACGGGCTTTACCCTCTGCTGGCGGTCAGCGGCGGCATTCTGGTGTTTGCCCTGACCACGGTGCTGGAAGGCAGCGGCATCCTCGCCGTCTATCTGTGCGGCTTTCTGCTGGGCAACCGGCCGATCCGTAACCGCCACGGCATTTTACAGACTTTCGACGGCATGGCCTGGCTAAGCCAGATCGGCATGTTCCTGGTGCTGGGCCTGCTGGTCACCCCTTCCGATCTCTGGCATATCGCCGTGCCGGCGATGCTGCTCTCGCTGTGGCTGATCCTCTTCGCCCGTCCGGTATCGGTGTTTGTCGGCCTGCTGCCTTTCCGCAGCTTTACGCTGCGCGAACGCGTCTTTATCAGCTGGGTCGGCCTGCGCGGCGCGGTGCCGATTATTCTGGCAGTATTTCCGATGATGGCCGGGCTGGAGAATGCCTCGCTGTTCTTTAATATCGCCTTTTTCGTGGTGCTGGTCTCGCTGATGCTACAGGGTACCTCGCTCGGCTTTGCCGCCAAAAAGGCGAAGGTGATTGTCCCACCGACCGCCTCGCCGATTAGCCGCGCCGGGCTGGATATCCATCCGGAAAACCCGTGGGAACAGTTTGTCTACCAGCTGAGCGCCGATAAATGGTGCGTCGGCGCCGCGCTGCGCGATCTGCAGATGCCGCGCGAAACGCGTATCGCCGCGCTGTTCCGCAACAATGTGCTGATGCACCCGACCGGCAATACCCGCCTGCGCGAAGGCGACGTGCTGTGCGTGATCGGCCGTGAACGCGATCTGCCGGCGCTCGGCAGGCTGTTCAGCCAGTCGCCGCCGGTGGCGCTCGATCAGCGCTTCTTCGGCGACTTCATCCTTGACGCCGATGCGCGGCTGCGCGACGTAGCGCAAATCTATGGCCTGGAGCTGAACGACGAGACCAACGACCAGCAGTCGCTGGGCCAGCTGATCCTCGGTATGCTGGGCGGTGCGCCGGTGGTCGGCGATCAGGTGGAATGGAACCAGCTGATCTGGACCGTCGCGGAGAAAGAGGATAATCAGGTGATCAAAATCGGCGTGCGCGTGCCGGAAGAGAAGGAATAATCCTGGCCGCGACGCCTCGAATTTCCCGCCAGAACGACTACGCTTAAAGTTCACGTCTTTCCTGGAGGGAAATAACCCATGGGTCATGTAGTCAAAATTGGTCGCTACGAGATTATTGATGCAGATCTGAATGCTGAGCCGGCCGACACCATTAGCATTCCCTGTCAAACCAATCCCGGTCTTAGCTACCAGCTTGACGGCTGGGACGAAGAGACCAGCGTTCCCGCGTGGATTGACGGCCAGCCGGTGGACCTTGAGATTGGGCATTATGACAAGCAGCAGGATCGCTGGATTTTGAAAAAACCGGCCTGAGCGATCGGTCAGATTGCGCCAGCGCCCGCCTGAGGGCCGGGTCCAGGAAGCAGCCGCCGGGCTGCTCCTGATTTTATGACTTTCCGCTTTCCTTTTTCTTCACTTCTCTCTACCCTGTGCAGCTCAAAAAATACAGGACGTTAACTTCCTTAATGCAAAAATTTACCCTTTTATTGCTGAGTCTGGTGCTGCTGGCCCCGCTGGGCATCGATCTCTATTTGCCGACGCTGCCAGATATCGCGGCGGGGCTGGCGACACCGGTCGCCACGGTGCAAACCACCATTCCCATCTTTCTGCTGGTGATGGGGCTGGGGCAGATCGTTGCCGGCCCGCTGGTGGATAACTTCGGTCGTAAGCCGATCGCGATGATCGGTCTGCTGCTCTATATCTGCGGCAGCGCGCTGGCCGCCTGCGCAGTGAACTGGCCGATGTTTTTGCTGGCGCGCGTGGTGCAGGGCTGCGCCGTCTGCTGCACAGCGGTGGTGGCGTTCAGCGGCGTGCGTGACCGGCTGGCAGGCGATGAAGCGGCGCAGGCCTACGGCTTCCTGAACGGCGCGCTGAATATCGTTCCGGCGCTGGCGCCGATGCTGGGCGGCTTCCTGGCGGAAGCGTTCGGCTGGCGCGCGCCGTTCTGGTTCCTGGTGTGCTACGCGCTGTTTATCAGCCTGCTGATTGGCCTGCTGCTGCCGGAAACGCGTCCGGCGGACACGCGCAAGGTAAAGGGTCTGCCGCTGCGGCAGTATGGCGCCATCCTGCGTGAGCCCCGCTTTCTCGCTTTCGCCTGCGCCAATGCGGGCGCGCTGGGCATGGTGTTGACTTATGTCTCGCTGGCGCCGCATGTGCTGATGACCGAAGGCCGTCTGAGTGCCCTGCAGTTTTCCATCGCCTTCGGCGCCAACGGCTTCTGGATTATGCTGGTTAGCGTGCTGGTGAATAAGATGATCCGCAAGGTCGGCCGCCCGCTCTGTCTGGCGATCGGCACGCTGGCGATGCTGTTGGGCGCCGTACTGCTGTTCGCCGGTGAGCAGCTGTTCCCTCTCCACCTGCAGACCCACTGGGCGCTTTATATGCTGCCGGTAGCGATCTCGGTTGCCGGGCTCGCCTTTACCGTCGGGCCGGCCACCAGCTATGCGCTGGAGCCCTATCAACAGCAGGCGGGCGTCGCCTCGGCGTTAGCGGGATTTATTCAGATGGCAGGCGGCTCGTCGGCCAGCCTGCTGATGATGGCGTTGCCGCTGGCGGAAAAGGATGCGCTGGCGCTGATGATGCTGGCGGGCGCAGCGCTCACCTTTCTGGCGTGGCGCTGCAGTAAAAAGATGCGCGGCTCGCTCACCGCGCTGTAACGCTTATTGCACGTCTACCGGCACCCGCGACGCGAGCGCGCACATCAGCTCATAGCCAACGGTGCCGGCGCTGCTGGCCACCTCATCGATTTTAATCTGATCGCCCCACAGCTCCACCTTCGAGCCGATGCCCGCCTGCGGACAGGGGGTTAAATCAACCACCAGCATATCCATCGAGACCGCGCCAAGGGTATGCGTGCGCACGCCATCCACCATCACCGGCGTGCCGGTAGGCGCATGGCGCGGGTAGCCATCGGCATAGCCGCAGGCGACGACGCCGATACGCTGTTCCGCCTGCGCATGATAACGATAGCCGTACCCGACGCCCGCTCCCGCTTTCAGCGGCTGAACGGCGATAATGTCGCTGGTAAGGGTCATGGCCGGTTTCAGACCGGTGCCGGCGATATCCTGCCACTGCCCGCTCGGCGAGGCGCCGTACAGCACGATGCCGGGACGTACCCAGTCAAAATGCGCTTCAGGATGCCACAGCGTCGCCGCCGAGTTGGACAGCGAACGCGGACAGTTTAGCCCTTCCGCCGCCCGCTCGACCTGTTTCATCGGCTCCAGGATGCCCTCTTCCCTTTCCGCCTCGGCGAAGTGGGTCATCAGCGTCATTTCGCCGACATTCTCCAGCGCACGCAGTTTCTGCCAGACGTTATGCACCTGCTCCGGCAGAAAGCCCAGACGGTTCATACCGGTATTGACCTTAACGTAGATATCCAGCGGCGCGCTCAGCTGCGCCTCGGCGATCGCCTTAATCTGCCAGTTGCTGTGGACGCTGGTGGTCAGACGATAGCGATCCAGCAGCGCCAGCTCATCGCGATGGAAAAAGCCTTCCAGCAGCAGGATCGGTTTTTTCCAGCCGCGCTCGCGCAGCAAAATCGCCTCCTCAATATTTAACAGGGCGAAGCCGTCGGTATCGGCAAGATGCTGCCAGATACGATCGAGACCGTGGCCGTAGCCATTGGCTTTTACCACGGACCAGACGCGAGAATCGGGCGCGGCCTGGCGAACAACCGCCAGGTTTTGCCGCAACGCAGCGCTATGTATCGTTGCGACAATCGGACGTGACATAACCTCTCCTTGTAACTCGTTAACCTGTAACGTTAGCGTTATGCAACTGCGGGTGGGTGACCGGCGCAAAACCAGGCAGATAACGCAGTACGGACAGGTCATCTGCGGCGATAGCCGGCTTTTTGCCAGAGATAATATCAGAAAGCAGCTGCCCTGAACCGCACGCCATGGTCCAACCGAGCGTACCGTGACCGGTATTGAGATAAAGATTCTTCAGCGGCGTGGCGCCGACGATCGGCGTACCGTCCGGCGTCATCGGGCGCAGGCCGGTCCAGAAGCTGGCCTGCTCGATATCTCCGCCGTGGGGATAGAGATCGCGCACCACCATCTCCAGCGTTTCGCGCCGCGCCGGCAGCAGACGGGTATTAAAGCCGACGATTTCCGCCATGCCGCCTACGCGGATGCGTTGATCGAAGCGGGTAATCGCCACCTTATAGGTTTCATCCAGCACGGTAGAGACCGGCGCGCCCGCCTCATCGCGCAGCGGAATGGTCAGCGAGTAGCCTTTCAGCGGATAGACCGGAATCGATACGATATCTTTGAGCAGCGCAGTGGACCAGGAGCCAAAGGCGACCACATAGCTGTCCGCCGTCAGCACCTCATTGCCACACTTTACGCCCACAATGCGGTTGCCCTCGCGCAGCAGCTGATCCACTGGAGTGTTAAAGCGGAAAGTGACGCCCGCCTGCGCCGCCATCTCCGCCAGCCGCTGGGTAAACAGCTGGCAATCGCCGGTTTCATCGTTCGGCAAGCGCAGCCCGCCGGTCAGCTTATGATGGGTCGCTGCCAGCGCCGGCTCCACGCGAGAAAGCTGATGCGCCTCCAGCAGCTCGTAGGGTACGCCCGCCTCTTTCAGTACGGCGATATCCTTGCTGGCGCTTTCATACTGCTGCGCGGTGCGGAACAGCTGCAACGTGCCGCCCTGGCGCCCTTCATAATTGATGCCAGTCTGCTCGCGCAGCGCTTTGATACAGTCCCGACTGTATTCCGCAATGCGCACCATGCGGCCTTTATTTTCCTGATAGTGACGGATATCGCAGTTGCGCAGCATTTGCCACATCCACTCCAGCTGAAAGCGGCTGCCATCAAGACGGATCGCCAGCGGCGCATGGCGCTGGAACATCCACTTCATCGCCTTAAGCGGCACGCCCGGCGCCGCCCAGGGCGCCGCATAACCCGGCGAGATCTGCCCGGCGTTGGCGGCGCTGGTTTCCTGCGCCGGCCCGGCCTGACGATCGACGACGGTGACATCATGGCCTGCCTGCGCCAGATACCACGCGCTGGCGACGCCGACTACTCCACTTCCCAGAATGACAACTCGCATAACTCCCCCGCGGCAAACCATTAAGAACAATATACTGAATCCAGGCCACTATGGCGGATGATAATTTTGCAGCATCCGCGCCTACATAACGGTGACATATTTCACATCTTTTTTACCTTACCGGTAACTAAAAACAAGCTGGCGCGGTAATTTCGGTGGAAAATAGTGTGTTCACGCAGATCTCAGCAGTAAGTGACGTGGTTAACGGGAAATTGTGCGGCGCTCAGCAGAAATTATCAGCGCCATATAAAAAAGAGATAAACGATATTAAATTCTATGGATGCGTTATTTAATCGCATTATTCATTATTTAAAATCTCCTTTTTCCGCCCCGCTTTATTTTGTATCGCAGTTTCATATTGCATTCCGGATTCAGATGGAAAACAGTGAACTATCATTAACACTGTTCGCTCAGTTTTTTGGGCTGTCTTGTTCGGGATGAGCCTTAAACAACAGGAATCTGCGCGGCTGATGCCGCACGTTCAGATTCATCAACGAGGGGTGCGCTATGGCGACAATATTTGACGATCCGGTTAAGGACAGCAAACGACTCAGTGACGGACCCGACTGGACCTTTGAGCTACTTGATACCTACCTGGCGGAAATCGATCGCGTGGCGAAACATTACCGTCTGGAGACCTACCCGCATCAAATTGAAGTCATTACCTCCGAGCAGATGATGGACGCCTACTCCAGCGTCGGCATGCCGATCAACTACGCCCACTGGTCGTTTGGCAAAAAATTCATCGAAACCGAACAGCGCTACAAGCACGGACAGCAGGGGCTGGCCTATGAGATCGTGATTAACTCTAACCCCTGTATCGCCTACCTGATGGAAGAAAACACCATCACCATGCAGGCGCTGGTGATCGCCCACGCCTGCTACGGGCACAACTCTTTCTTCAGAAACAATTATCTGTTCCGCAGCTGGACCGATGCCAGCTCGATTATCGATTACCTGCTGTTTGCGAAAAACTATATTGCCGAGTGCGAAGAGCGCTACGGCGTAGAAGAGGTGGAGCGCTTGCTCGACTCTTGCCATGCGCTGATGAACTATGGGGTGGATCGCTACAAGCGCCCGCAAAAGATTTCGCTGCAGGAGGAGAAAGCGCGGCAGAAGAGCCGTGAAGAATATCTGCAAAGCCAGGTCAACACGCTGTGGCGTACCCTGCCGCGCCGGGAGAAAGAGGAAGTGCAGCAGGAGAAAGTGCGCTTCCCTTCTGAACCGCAGGAAAACTTACTCTACTTTATGGAGAAGAACGCCCCGCTGCTGGAGCCCTGGCAGCGTGAGATCCTGCGTATCGTGCGTAAGGTCAGCCAGTACTTCTATCCACAGAAGCAGACGCAGGTGATGAACGAAGGCTGGGCGACATTCTGGCACTACACCATCCTTAATCATCTCTACGATGAGGGGAAAGTGACGGAGCGCTTTATGCTGGAGTTTCTGCACAGCCACACCAACGTGGTTTTCCAGCCCGCCTACAACAGCCCCTGGTACAACGGCATCAATCCCTATGCGCTCGGTTTCGCCATGTTCCAGGATATCAAGCGCATCTGCCAGTCGCCGACCGAAGAGGATCGCTACTGGTTCCCCGATATCGCCGGATCGGACTGGCTGGAAACGATGCACTTCGCCATGCGCGAGTTTAAGGACGAAAGTTTTATCAGCCAATTCCTGTCGCCAAAGGTGATGCGCGATTTCCGCCTGTTCACTGTGATGGACGATGACCGTAATAACTATCTGGAAATCGCCGCGATCCATGATGAATCGGGCTATCGCGCTATTCGCCAGCAGCTCTCGGCGCAGTATAACCTGAGCAATCTGGAGCCGAATATCCAGATCTACAATGTCGACCTGCGCGGCGATCGCTCTCTGACGCTACGCTATGTGCCCCACCAGCGCTCGCCGCTGGATAAAAGCCGCCGTGAGGTGCTGAAGCATGTGCATCGTCTCTGGGGCTTTGACGTCCATCTAGAGCAGCAGAATGAAGATGGCAGCGTGGAGATCCTCGATCGCTGCCCACCGCGCCCCAATAGCCTGTAGCCGCGGCATCAGCGGAAAAGCAAAAGGCCGGATAACTTCCGGCCTTTTTTAGGGTGTCTGCTCAATTGGCGACGCGATGCAGATTGCCCGGCATGAAGCGTTACCCGGCCTTTTTATTGCCGCCCCATCCGCTAGCGACGCTGCAGATCGTCCGGCATGGTTTGATGCATGCTGTGCCAGATCTCGCCGCTACGGCGGCCGTAATCACGCACGGCGGCAACGATATTTTCCGGCTCGGTGCCGTCGCAGAAGGCCAGCAGCTGCTGATAAAAGCGTAATGCCAGCGTGCGCGCTTCCGGATTGGAAAAGTAGTGGCGGCCAACGCGGGTATAAAGCCCTTTCAGGCCGTTGAGGATCAAGCCGTAAATCGGGTTGCCGGAAGCGAAAGCCAGCCCGCGGAAAACGCGGTAATCCAGCTCGGTATAGGCATCCGCCTGATCCTCGACCTCGCCGACGCTTTCCAGCACCGCGCGCGCCTGCTCAGGAAAATGACGAATGGCGCGACGAATAAAAATCGAGGAGATATTGGTGCGCACGGAGAGCAGGTTATCGATCAGTTGCGGCACGCTGTCGTGATCGAGGCGCGCCAGCGTTTCCAGAATATTCAGGCCAGAGGTTTCCCAGAAATTATTCACGCGTGTCGGCTTACCGTGCTGAATTGTCAGCCAGCCGTCGCGCGCCAGACGCTGCAGTACCTCACGCAGCGTAGTGCGCGTAACGCCAATCAGTTCAGAAAGCTCGCGCTCGGCGGGCAGGATAGATCCAGGCGGGAAACGGCTGTTCCAGATACTCTCGATGATATACTCTTCCGCGAACCCGGCCGGGCTCTGCGCCTTTATAACCATAGCGTTATATTCTCGTTGCTTCATCATTAGGCAATATGCAGCTCATCATACCAGAGGCCCCAGGCATCACCTAGCCTCGCTGCGTTTAAAACTTTAACCCAGCGCAAATATCGAGGAAATCTCCGGCCGATCGGCAGCAAGCGCATTGCCACCGCCGGACGCGCCGTTTACCCTTTGCCTCTGAATTTTTCATCCTGCATGAGGATACTGTGACATATGGATATTTCCGCCGGCCGCGCCCTGACGCGTAATTTTCTCGGGCAGTCCCCCGACTGGTATAAGCTGACGCTGTTAGGCTTTCTGGTAATCAATCCCCTGCTGTTCTTTTTCGTCAGCCCTTTTCTTGCCGGCTGGCTGCTGGTAGCGGAGTTTATTTTTACTCTCGGTATGGCGCTGAAATGTTACCCGCTGATGCCCGGCGGACTGCTGGCGCTGGAGGCGGTGGCGATCGGCATGGCGAGCGCGGAGCAGGTCAAACAGGAGCTGGCTAACAATCTCGAAGTACTGCTGTTGCTGATCTTTATGGTTGCCGGCATCCACTTTATGCGTCAGCTGCTGCTGTTCGTCTTTACCCGACTGCTGTTGTCGATTCGCTCGAAGGTGTGGCTCGGTCTCTCCTTTTGCATGGCCGCCGCTTTTCTCTCCGCCTTTCTGGATGCGCTGACAGTCGTGGCGGTGGTGCTGAGCGTGGCGACCGGTTTTTACGATATTTATCATCGTGTACTCTCTGAGGGCGACGCGGCGGCCGGGCCGGCCGGCGAGGAGGCGCATCGCGAGACGCTGGATAAATTTCGTTCTTTTCTGCGTAGCCTGATGATGCAGGCGGGCGTGGGTACGGCGCTGGGCGGCGTGATGACCATGGTCGGTGAGCCGCAGAACCTGATTATCGCCAAGGCGGCCGGCTGGGATTTTGCCGGCTTCTTCCTGCGCATGGCGCCGGTGACGGTGCCGGTTCTGGTGTGCGGCCTGCTCACCTGCGTGCTGCTGGAGCGCTTTCGCCTGTTCGGCTATGGCGAGCCGCTGCCGGAAAAAGTGCGTCAGGTGTTAATGGCATACGATCGCGAATCGCAGCAGAAGCGTACCCGCCAGGAGCGACTCAACCTCTGGATCCAGGGCATTATCGCCGTCTGGCTGATCGCCGCGCTGGCGCTGCACCTGGCGGAGGTGGGGCTGATTGGCCTGTCGGTAATTATTCTCGCCACCTCGCTGTGCGGCGTAACCGATGAGCATGTCATTGGCCGCGCCTTCTCCGAAGCGCTGCCTTTTACCGCGCTGCTGGCAGTCTTTTTCGCCATCGTGGCGGTGATCGTGCAGCAGGATCTCTTCAGCCCGCTGATCCACTTCGTGCTGCAGGCGGAGCCGGGCATGCAGCTGACCTGGTTTTATGTCTTTAATGGCCTGCTCTCTTCCATCTCGGATAACGTTTTTGTCGGCACCGTTTATATCAATGAAGCGAAGCACGCCTTTACCAGCGGCGCAATCACTCTGCAGCAGTTTGAGCTGCTGGCGGTGGCGACCAATACCGGCACCAACCTCCCTTCGGTGGCGACACCTAACGGCCAGGCGGCGTTTCTGTTTATGCTGACCTCGGCGCTGGCGCCGCTGATCCGCCTCTCTTACGGTCGGATGGTGTGGATGGCGCTGCCCTACACGTTGGTGCTGTCGCTGGTGGGGCTGTTCTGCATTATGTACGCTCTGGAGCCGATGACGCTGTGGTTTACGCAGCACGGCTGGCTTAGCCTGACGACCCTGCCCGGCAGCTAAGCGAAAGCCGATGCTTTTTAGCGCTGTTTTTTCGCTGCCGTGGCTGGCAGCGAAAACGTTTTGCTTTACACTGCCGATTCAACGCTAATCATATGGAAAGATTTATGTTGCGATACCTGAACCAATGCTCAAAAGGACGAGGCGCCTGGCTGTTAATGGCGTTAACTGCGTTTGCGCTTGAAATGGTCGCGCTGTGGTTTCAGCACGTGATGATGCTAAAGCCCTGCGTGATGTGTATTTATGAACGCTGCGCGCTGTTTGGCGTGATGGGGGCCGGGCTGGTGGGCGCGATCGCGCCGAGAACGCCGCTGCGCTATGCGGCGCTGGCGATCTGGATCTACAGCGCCTGGGAGGGGCTGCGTCTCTCCTATCAGCATACGATGATTCAGCTGCACCCGAATCCTTTCGTCACCTGCGATTTCGCCGCCCGTTTTCCCGACTGGCTGCCGCTGGACAAGTGGCTGCCAGCCGTATTTGTCGCAACCGGCGACTGCTCGGAGCGCGTCTGGTCGTTCCTGACGCTGGGGATGCCGCAGTGGCTGATGGTGATTTTCGCCGCCTATTTGCTCGTGGCGCTGCTGGTGCTGGTGGCTCAGCCGTTTAAACCCAAGCGCCGCGATCTTTTTAGCCGCTGATTAGCCGGCCGGAGCGGGAGCGCGCTCCGGCCACAAAACCTTAACCGCCGGCGCGGGCTTTCCGCGACGTCCGCTAAAGCTTAACCGGCGGCGCGGCAACAGTGTTCTGCGGCTGCGGCCTCTTCGCCGGCTGCGCGATCAGACCTTCCACTCCGGCCGGTTAATAATGTGATCTTCCCAGTCTCTGACCTCGCTTTCCCGCACCGCAATATGACGTACCGAAATACGCGCAGCATGCATTGCCGCTTTCGATCCGCTGCGTAGCGGATGCCATACCGGCAGGCCTTTACCTTCCGCCAGCAGGCGATAGGCGCAGCTGGGCGGCAGCCAGGAGAAGGTCGGCAGGTTTTCGCGCGTCAGCTTAATGCAATCCTCTTCATACTCGAAGCGGCGCTCGTAGTTGCGGCACTGGCAGGTTTTGATGTTCAGCTGGTTGCAGGCGACGTTGGTGAAATAGATTTCATCGGTATCGGCGTCCTGCAACTTATTCAGGCAGCACTGACCGCAACCGTCGCACAAGGATTCCCATTCCTCATCACTCATTTGTTCCAGGCTTTTCGCCTGCCAGAAAGGGGTATCAGTCATTGTGATGTCCGGTTAAGCAAAAGCGCACCTTATAAACAGTCCAGGCTTCAGATGCAAGTGTCACAGCACGCGTGTACTGATGCCGTGGCCCGCCAGCGACACCTCCAGCGTATCGCCGGCGTGCAACGGGCCTACCCCTTCCGGCGTGCCGGTCAGGATCACGTCGCCGGCGCGCAGGGTGAAATATTTGCTCATGTAGGCGATCAGCGGCAGGATCGGCGTTATCATATCCGCCGTGCTGCCCTGCTGGCGCAGCTCGCCGTTGATCAGCAGCTTCAGCTCGCTCTGCTGCGGATCGCCGGCAAACTGGTTAGCCGGAATAAAACCGGAGAGCGGGCAGGAATTGTCAAAGCCTTTGGCTTTTTCCCACGGCTGCCCCGCTTTCTTCAGGCCAGCCTGGATATCGCGCAGCGTCAAATCGAGCGCGACGCCGTAACCGGCAATCGCCTGCGCCACGTGCGCCTCGCTGGCCTGCTTCAGCGTGGCGCCGATCAGCACCGCCATCTCCACTTCATGATGCACGGCGCCGAGATCCTGCGGAATCGACAGCGGCTGACGCAGGTCGCAGAGCGCCGTTTCCGGCTTAATAAAAATCACCGGTTCCTGCGGCGTCGCGCTGCCCATCTCTTTAATATGCTTCGCGTAGTTGCTGCCGACGCAGACAACCTTACTTACCGGAAAATCTAACAACGCGCCCTGCCAGTTACGATGTTGGTACATGCTTTTCCCCTTGCTGAGAGTGACAGCGCCGACCCGGCGCCGATTGCTACTGTTGCGCCACGGCATCCGCCATTTTGCCGATGCTGATGGCGAAGTAATAAGAGCGGTTCCAGCGCATGATGGTGCGGAAGTTGTCATACACCATAAAGGCACGGCCGCCGACATCGTCCGGCAGAATGATCCAGGCGCGCTGTTTGGTATCGGGCAGCGTGGCGCCCTCCGTCAGCCGTACGCCGAGCTTCTCCCATTCGCCGACGGTTTTCGCCTGCTGCGTTTTCGTGCCCGCCAGACTGGCGTCGAAATCGACCGGCAGCACCGCCTCCTGGCCCCAACTTTGGTCGGCGTGCCAGCCCTCTTTTGCCAGATAGTTAGCCGTCGAGGCGAATACGTCGCGGGTATTGCGCCAGATATCGATTTTACCGTCGCCGTCGCCGTCAGCGCCGTAGTTGAGATAGGAGCTGGGCATAAACTGGTTTTGCCCCATCGCCCCCGCCCAGGAGCCTTTCATCTCCGGCGCAGTGATATGGCCCTGCTGAATCATCTTCAACGCGGCGATCAGCTCATTCGTGAAGAACGTTTCGCGGCGGCCCTCGAAAGCCAGGGTGGCGAGCGCGGAAATAATATCTTCGCGGCCCTGCAGCTGCCCAAAGTTGCTCTCCATTCCCCACAGGGCAACGATATATTGCGGCGGCACGCCATACTGCTGGCTGGCCGCCATCAGCTCGCTTTGATGTTCCTGAAGGCGGCTGCGGCCCAGCGCGATTTTTTTCGCGGTCAGCACGCGCGCCAGGTAATCATCCAGCGTGATCTTCTGCTCCGGCTGATTGCGATCCGATTTAATCACCCGATCGACGAAATGAATATCGGCGAAGGCGCTGTCAATGGTCTGCGCGTCGATACCCTGCGCGCGCGCCCGTGCCTTTAACTGCTCGACGTAGGCGGGGAATTCCGCCGGATCGCGTCCCTGCGCCGCCAGCGTGTTGTTGCCCGCTGCCGGCTTAAGGAAACCGCCGCCCGACTGCGCGGCGGCGGCCGGCGCGGCGGGCGAATTTGCCGGCGGCGCTGACGAGACGCTATTTTTGCTGGCGCATCCCGCCAGCATTATTGAAATCAACGTCGCATTCAGAGCATTCAGCTTCATACCAGTTCCTTATTAATCATTGGGTCCAGCGGGAATTAAATTGAAGATTTATTCAGCGACGTTTTATTTTACAGATGAATCTGAATTAAACCGGATCGCCTTTTCCGAGATGTATTTTCAACAGATCTTCCGGCGGCGGCGGAAGCTGCAAATAATAACCCTGATCCTGGAGCGCCTGTTTCACTTTTTCGATGTCGGCGTTGGCCAGTTTCTTAGTGCGTTCAAGGGTTAACACCATCGCCAGCTGCGGTCTGCCGAAACCGCGCAGCAGTTCCTGCGGCACGCGGGAGAAATCGTCTTTTTTTTCAACATAAAGATAAGTCTGGTCACGCAGCGGACTTCTGTAGATCACACAAAACATATTTTTTACTCGAATTAACCGGGGTGGTGGCTTGCCTGAATATAGCAGTAACTATAACATGCTTGCAGTGGTTAGGAATAATGTCCCGCCTTGATTACGCGCTGGCTAAATCAGGCATAATTTGGTCGGGTTTAGACATAACAGGACTGAGTCAGGACAGATGTCGCAAACGCCAATAGAGTTTAAAGGCAGTAGTTTTACTCTGTCTGTTGTTCATTTACACCACACGCATCCCGATGTGGTACGTCAGGCGCTTCAGGACAAAATTGACCAGGCACCTGCCTTTCTCAAAAATGCGCCCGTGGTTCTGAACGTAGCCGCCCTGGATGGCGACGTGAACTGGAAGCAGATGCAGCAGGCTATTGCTTCTACGGGCTTACGCATTGTAGGCGTTAGCGGCTGCAAAGATGAGGCGCTGAAGCGCATGATCGCGCGCGCCGGCCTGCCGATTTTGTCCGAAGGTAAAGAACAAAAGAAAAGTCCCGAGCCTGAGCCGGTAGCGGCGCCTGCGCCGGTGCCGGTGCCGGAAAATGTGGTGACGAAAACCCGGCTGGTGACGACGCCGGTGCGTTCGGGCCAGCAGATCTACGCACGCAACGCCGATCTGATCGTCACCAATAGCGTCAGCGCCGGCGCCGAGCTGGTTGCCGATGGCAATATCCATATTTACGGCATGATGCGCGGACGTGCGCTGGCTGGCGCCAGCGGCGATCGCGACTGCCAGATATTTTGCACCAGCCTCTCTGCGGAGTTGGTTTCTATCGCCGGGGAATACTGGCTGATGGATCAGATCCCCGCGGAATATTTTGCAAAAGCAGCGCGTCTTAGCCTGAAGGATGGCGCGCTGACTATACAGACATTGAATTAGGCCCCTTTTTCTTTATAAGGAATTCTTATATATGGCACGCATTATTGTAGTTACATCCGGCAAAGGGGGCGTTGGCAAGACCACGTCAAGCGCGGCCATCGCAACCGGTCTGGCACAGAAAGGGAAAAAAACCGTCGTGATCGATTTCGATATCGGTCTGCGTAATCTCGATCTGATTATGGGCTGTGAAAGGCGCGTGGTGTATGACTTCGTCAACGTGATCCAGGGCGACGCCACGCTGAATCAGGCACTGATTAAAGACAAACGAACAGAAAACCTCTATATCCTGCCTGCTTCGCAAACCCGTGATAAAGACGCCCTGACCCGTGAAGGCGTTGAAAAAATCCTGAATGAATTAAACACGATGGGGTTCGACTTCGTCCTGTGCGACTCGCCGGCGGGCATTGAGACCGGCGCGCTGATGGCGCTCTATTTCGCTGACGAAGCGGTGATCACCACTAACCCGGAAGTGTCGTCCGTACGTGACTCCGACCGTATTCTGGGCATTATCGCCTCAAAATCGCGTCGCGCGGAAAACGGACAGGAACCGGTAAAAGAACATCTGCTGCTGACGCGCTACAATCCTGGCCGTGTCAGCCGCGGCGACATGCTAAGCATGGAAGATGTGCTGGAAATTCTGCGTATCCCGCTGGTCGGCGTGATTCCGGAAGATCAGTCGGTGCTGCGCGCTTCCAACCAGGGTGAACCCGTGATTCTGGATAAAGAATCCGACGCGGGCAAAGCCTACGCCGACACCGTTGACCGGCTGCTCGGTGAAGAACGCCCCTTCCGCTTCATTGAAGAAGAGAAGAAGGGATTCCTGAAACGTCTGTTCGGGGGATAAACCATGGCCTTACTCGACTTCTTTTTATCCCGTAAAAAGAACACCGCCAACATCGCCAAGGAAAGGCTGCAGATTATCGTAGCAGAACGCAGGAGGGGCGATAGCGAGCCCCACTATCTGCCACAGCTGAAGCGCGACATTCTGGAAGTGATTTGCAAATATGTGAAGATCGATCCGGAAATGGTGACCGTTCAGCTCGATCAGCGCGGCGATGATATCTCGATACTGGAACTCAACGTGACGCTGCCGGAAATGGAAGAAGCTGCGAAATGACGTTTTCCTGTTTCTGACCTTCCCCTGCCTTACGCAGGGGAAACTTTTTTGCTGACTATTGCGGATAGTCAGCCAGCACCTGCTTGATATCCTGCTCCATTAGCTCGCCACGCCAGCCGCTTACCAGTTCAGGCAGCCGCTCGCGCGGTTTGATCTGCCAGTGCCAGCTTAACAGCTGATTGATTTGGCGACGTGACGCCAGCAGTTCGGTGCTAAGCCCGCTGCGCTCGCTGACCGCCTGCACCACCGCCTTCAGCGCCTTAAACGCTTTTTTATACAGCGGATGCTCATTGATATTCATCAGCGCCAGTGGCAGCGCCTCTTCCGGCAGGGCATTAGCCGCGCTTACCATATCCAGCAGCGTTTTGCCGTGGAAACGAATTTCATGGCCGCTCAGCCCTAAGTGATCCAGCTCACCCAGCGTGCCCGGCAGGTAGCGTGCCACCTTCCACAGGTTCTCCTCACGCACCACGAAGTTGACCGCCATATTCTTCTCGCGCGCCAGCTTCAGACGCCAGGCGGCCAGGCGCTGCAGCGCCGCCAGTTGACGCGGACGCAGCAGCGAAGCGTTGCCAATTTCGCGATACGCCTCTTCCGGCTGCAGAATATCGGTGCGGCGCTGGCACAGCAGCAAACATTCGCTGCGCGCTGCCTCCAGCTGGCCGGCGGCGGCCGTTTCGTCCATCAGCGTATGGGCGATCGGCAGTAGCCAGAAGACATCCGCCGCGGCATATTCGCATTGCCGTGCGGAGAGCGGACGCGCCAGCCAATCGGTGCGCGATTCGCTTTTATCCAGCACTTCGCCGGTAAAGTTCTCCACCATCGCCGCAAAGCCCATCGACAGCGGACGGCCGCTGAACGCTGCCAGGATCTGGGTATCGATCAATGGCGTCGGCAGCACGCCGAAACTATGCAGAAAGACCTCAAGATCTTCGCTGCCGGCGTGCAGGAATTTGGTGATGCTGCTGTCGCTCAGCAGTGCGATCAGCGGCTGCCAGGCGGTAATGGTCAACGGATCGACCAGAGAGATCTGCTCGCCATCGTAAATTTGCAGCAGGCCCAGCTGCGGGTAGTAGGTGCGGGTACGGACAAATTCAGTATCGAGCGCGATAGCGCGATGCTGGCGCGCCGCCTCACAGCAGGCTTGCAGCGCTTCGTTGGTGGTGATGTAGGTGTAATTCAAATCCTTGCTCTCTTGGCAGCGGAACATGCGTCGCTGATGCTTTAGTGAATGACAATAAAAACGCCGGATTCTCCGGCGTTTTCATCAACATTCTAACACAGTCCGCGCCGTCAGGCGGCAGGCGCTTTGCTTATCTCGTCGCGCAGAGCGCGGCGCAGAATCTTACCGACGTTGGTTTTCGGCAGCTCCTCGCGGAATTCGACAATCTTTGGCACCTTGTAGCCGGTCAGATGACGACGGCAGTGGGCGATCAGCTCTTCTTTGGTCAGCGTGGCGTCTTTTTTCACGATGCAGATTTTGACCGCCTCGCCGGAAAGATCGCTGGGAACGCCGATCGCCGCCGCCTCGCGCACTTTCGGATGCTGCATCACCACATCCTCAATTTCGTTGGGGTAGACATTGAAACCGGAAACCAGAATCATATCTTTTTTACGATCGACGATGCGCAAAAAGCCCTCTTCATCGACGGTCACAATATCGCCGCTGTAGAGCCAGCCCTGCTTCAACACCTCATCAGTGGCGTCAGGACGCTGCCAGTAGCCGGTCATCACCTGCGGGCCCTTAATGCAAAGTTCGCCCGGCTGCCCTTCCGCCACCTCATGGCCGTTATCGTCCACCAGTTTGATATCGGTCGACGGCACCGGCAGGCCGATGCTGCCGTTATGACAGGTGATATCGTACGGGTTGACCGAGACCAACGGCGAACACTCGGTCAGCCCATAGCCCTCCAGCAGATAGTGGCCGGTCAGTTTTTCCCAGCGCTCCGCCACCGCCTTTTGTACCGACATCCCGCCGCCGGCCGAAAGGCGCAGCGTGGAGAAATCGAGCTGCTGGAACTGCTTGTCGTTCAGCAGCGCGTTAAACAGCGTGTTGACGCCGGTAATGGCGGTAAAGGGATATTTTCCCAGCTCCTTCACGAAGCCGGAGATATCGCGTGGATTAGTGATCAGCAGATTCTGGCCGCCCAGCTCGATAAACAGCAGGCAGTTCACCGTTAGCGCGAAGATATGATAGAGCGGCAGCGCCGTTACCACCAGCTCTTTCCCGTCGCGTAGCAGCGAACCATAGGTGGCTTTGGTCTGCTCCAGGTTGGCCTGCATATTGCGGTGCGTCAGCATCGCCCCTTTGGCGATGCCGGTGGTGCCGCCGGTATACTGCAGAAAAGCAAGATCCTCGTTGACGAGATCGGGCCTGATATAGCCAAGCTGCGCGCCCCGCTGCAGCACGCTGCGGAAAGAGACCGCGTCCGGCAGATTATATTTCGGCACCAGACGTTTGATATATTTCACCACGAAGTTAACCAGCGTGGCTTTCGCAGGTGAGAGCTGGTCGCCCAGGCGCGTAAGAATCACATGTTTGACCGGCGTCTTCGCCACGACCTTTTCCAGCGTGTGGGCGAAGTTGGAGACAATAACGATCGCTTTGGCGCCGCTGTCGTTGAGCTGATGCTCCAGCTCGCGCGGGGTATAGAGCGGATTAACGTTGACCACCACCATGCCGGCGCGCAGCACGCCAAACAGCGCCACCGGATACTGCAGCAGATTGGGCATCATAATCGCGACGCGATCGCCTTTGCTCAGCCCCAGCTGGTGCTGGAGATAGGCGGCAAAAGCCCGGCTACGCTGCTCCAGCGTACGGAAACTCATCGACTGTCCCATATTGGTAAACGCGGGACGATCGGCATAACGCTGGGCCGCCTGTTCAAACAGATCGATAAGCGACGTATAGCGATCGGCATCGATCTCGGCCGGAACATCGGCGGGGTAACGGTTCAGCCAGACCTTATTCAAGGATTCACCTCGGAAATCATATTTATTCGCCATCGCAGCCTCAGCGTTGCACAACCGTTAACAATATTTTAACTCATTGTACCAGTATGTCTGGTTCACTGATTTCAGGCTGCGAAGCCCATCACTAAATTTTTATTACCGCTAAAACGAAACGGCCCGGTCACAGGTCTGTGGCCGGGCCGTCAACAACTGCCGCCGCGCTTATTCGGTGAGGATCGTCTGCACCTGCGCGGGACCGGAATTGTAATAACCCATCCAGGGATTCGGGCCCCAGTAGCCCGGATGATGCCGCGTCGGTCCATACCAGATCCAGGGATCGATCGGTTGCGTCGGCATCATTACCTGCTGCTGAACGCGCCAGCGCTGGTAACCGGTGACATCCACCACCACAAAGGTGTAGCTGGCCTTGCCGATCTCCCCTTTTTCGCTGCCTTTAATGGTGCCGACCACCGTCACCATCTGGTTGGTGACGTCAACCGGGTCGATAAACCCGTTGACGTCCGCCCAGATGCGGCCGACGGAGGCGGCGCCCAGCCGGGGCCGCGCGCTCTCATCCAGCGGTTGCGTGGCAATTTCAAGCCGCGTACGGCCGTTAAGGTTTGTCACCTTCACCACTTTGCCGCCGAAGCGGGCCTCCTGACCGACATAAAGCTGTGGCGCGTTCATCACGCGCAGCAGATCCTGCTGCGGCATGGCGGAACGGCCCTTCACCGAATCAGGTACGCTTACGCAGCCGCCCAGCAATAACGCCGTCAACAGCATGGCTGACGCATTTATCAGATTTTTACGCATAGCTTTCTCCAGCAACCTGCCAGATTAGACTATTACCCAATAAATAAGTTGCCGCCAGCTAAACGCGGCCCGGCAATTTTTTCCATGTCACTTCATTACGCAGATAGGTCGGTTCCGCCTGCTCTGGCGGCAGCGATTTACCCTGCTGCCAGAGCTGCTGCGCCAGCGGCAGCATCGCCTCTGCGGTCGGCAGCGTTACTTCGCTTGCCAGCAGCGTCAGCGGGCTTTCCGCCGTCAGGTTCGGCCAGGCCTGCCAGCCGGTGCCGACGGTGGTCCATTCGCCTGACAACTGCTGCATACGCGCCAGCGCCGCCTCCGGCTTCAGCACCGCCTCGCTTTCTTCGCCGTGCCACTGGCCATCTTCCGCGCGCTGGTATTCCGCCCAGTAGACTTCGCCCATGCGCGCGTCGATTGCCGCCAGCACACGCGTGACGCCGTGGCGCTGCCAGGCGGCCTCGGCCATGGTCATCAGAGTGGAAACGCCCAGCAGCGGCAGACTAGCGCCGAAGGCAAGCCCCTGCGCGATGCCGATGCCAATGCGGACGCCGGTAAAGCTACCGGGGCCGCGGCCAAACGCCAGTGCATCCAGCTGGGTCAACGCCAGCTGATGGCGCGTCAGCATCTCTTCCACCAGCGGCAGAATGCGCTGGGTATGCTCACGCGCGCAGAGTTCAAAATGGGCGTCGACGACGCCGTCCAGCAACAGGGCGACCGAACAGGCTTCGGTCGCCGTATCAAGAGCTAAAATTCGCGCGGACATGACAACCTCGGGCGAGAAAATTTTTTCGGCGCGCATCTTAGCACAGCCTGAAGGGAATTACTCATTATCGGGCTGATGCAGAAAGCGCGCCGCCTGCTGCAGATCGCGGGTGCGCGGCGTCGGCGGCAGGCTGTTAAGGAACACCGCGCCGTAGGGGCGCATCACCAGCCGGTTATCGCAAATCACCAGCACGCCGCGATCGTCCACGTCGCGGATCAAACGGCCCACCCCTTGCTTCAGGGTGATCACCGCATCCGGCAGCTGCACTTCGTCAAAGGGATCGCCGCCGCGCAGCCGGCAATCTTCCATGCGCGCCTTCAGCAGCGGATCGTCCGGCGAGGTGAACGGCAGCTTATCGATAATCACCAGCGAGAGCGCGTCGCCGCGCACGTCCACTCCTTCCCAGAAGCTGCTGGTCGCCACCAGCAGCGCGTTGCCCGCGTCGACAAACTGCTTCAGCAGCTGCGCCTTGCCGGTTTCACCCTGCAGCAGCACCGGCAGCGTCAGGCTGGCGCGGAACTCCTCCGCCAGCGCGCGCATCATCTGATGAGAGGTACAGAGGAAAAAGCAGCGGCCATTGTTGGCTTCTATCAGCGGCAGCAGACGCCGCGCCAGCTGACGCGCGCCGCCGGGTTGGTTAGGCGACGGCAGATCGCGCGGCACGCAAAGCAGCGCCTGGCGCGCATAGTCGAAGGGACTGGTAAGGATCATGCTCTGTGCTTTATGCACCCCAAGCCGGTCCATAAAGTGGGTCATCTGTTCATTCACCGCCAGCGTGGCGGAGGTGAACACCCAGGCGGCGGGACGCTCATCCATCACTTCGCGGAAGCGCTCGGATACTGACAGCGGCGTTAGCGCCAGCACGAAATGGCGCGAGCTGCACTCATACCAGTAGCTGAAGCCCGGTTCGCCGATATTCTTCAGACGCTTCAGGCGGCTGCGATAGAGCGAAGCGCGATCGAAGGCGGCGTCCAGCAGCGCCGAACGCCCCAGCGACATCTTCGCCACGTCGTAACAGAGTTCCAGCGCATCATCCAACAGCGTCAGCGACCGCTGTACGTCGCGGTCGGCCAGCACTTCGCGCAGATTACCGCGAAAACCGGGCTCGCCCAGCGCCAGGCGAAAATCCTGCGCGCTCTGCGCCAGCCGGTCGGCCGATTTTTGCAGCTGCTGCACGTCGCGCACCTCGGTGCGGTAGGCAATGGTGATATCCTTCGCCAGATCCAGCAGCTGACGGCTGGTGAGCTGCTGGCCAAAATATTGACTGGCGATATCCGGCACCTGATGCGCTTCATCGAAGATCATCACGTCCGCTTCCGGGATCAGTTCGGCGAAGCCGCTCTCTTTCACCACCATATCCGCCAGAAACAGATGGTGGTTGACCACCACGACATCGGCGTCCATCGCCCGGCGGCGCGCTTTCACCACAAAGCACTCTTTATAGAGCGGGCAGTCGTTCCCCAGGCAGTTGTCATTGGTGCTGGTGACCAGCGGCCAGATGGCGCTGTCTTCCGCTACGCCGTCGCAGCTGCTGATATCACCGTCCCGCGTTTCGCTGGCCCAGCTGCGCAGATAGACCAGATCGCTAAGGGTCTGTACGGTCAGCTCGCCGCCGGTCATCGCCTGCTGCTCCAGACGCTCAAGACACAGGTAGTTGGTGCGCCCTTTCAGTAGCGCGGTTTTGCCTTTGTAATCCAGCGCCCGCGCCACGCCCGGCAGATCGCGGCTATAGAGCTGATCCTGAAGCGCCTTCGAACCGGTGGAAATGATCGCTTTTTTACCGGCGCGCAGCACGGGTGCCAGATAGGCATAGGTTTTTCCCGTGCCGGTGCCCGCCTCCACCACCAGTTCGCTGCGCTGTTCTATCGCCTGCGCGACCGCCGCCGCCATCTGCTGCTGCGCTTCGCGCGGCCGGAAGCCGGGTATTGCCTGCGCCAGAGCGCCATCAGCTGCAAAATCGTCTGCCACATATCCTCACTGGTCGCGTTAAAACGGCCTGATTATGTCAGCATTCCCACGCGGTCTCTACAACAGATGACAGCGCAGGGCTAACTGTGCCAGGCTAACGGCGTTTAAAAAATGGAATAAGGAAGCTCGCTATGTCTGTTACCCGTATCGATCCTGAACACCGCATGTCAGAGGCAGTGATCCACAACGATACCGTTTATTACACCAGCGTCCCGGAAAACCTGGATGAAGATGCCGAAGCGCAAACGGCGAATGCGCTGGCGGTGATTGACAAACTGCTGACGCGCGTCGGTTCAGATAAGAGCCGCATCCTCGACGCCACTATTTTTCTCGTTGATAAGGCGGATTTCCCCGCCATGAACCGCGCGTGGGATGCCTGGGTCTCGCCCGGCAATGCGCCGGTGCGCTGCACCGTGCAGGCCGGCCTGATGAACCCGAAATATAAAGTGGAAATTAAAATCATCGCCGCGCTGAACCCGGCCTGATCACGCCTCGTCTTCATCCTCGAAGCGCGCTGCGATATGTCCGCCAGTATGCGACTGGCGGATCTCCTGCGCCACCAGCGTAATCGCCTCGCCGCTGCTCATGCCGTCCGCCATAAGCTGTTGAATACGCTCCACTGCCTGCTGCTGCTGCTCGTGGCTCAACGCCGGTAAACCTGTAAACATTCTGGCTCCTGTTCATCATAAAAAGGCGGCAAACAAACAGATGCCAGCGCCGGCAAAATATGCCAGGCTTGCCGTTTGTTCATTATCGACGCCGTAGAGAGTGATGCCCGTAGTTTACCATGCTTTACCCTATACGCCCGACGCGCTTTCGGGCTTATTTCAACGCGTGGCGCATTTGCCGTGGGCAATGCTGCTCAGCTCCGCTTTCGCCGATCATCCCGACAGCCGCTTCGATATTATGGTGGCCGATCCGCTCGCTACGCTGGAGACGCGCGGGGCGATCACACGCCTCATTAAAGGTGACAGCGTCACTGAATCCACGGCCGATCCGCTGACGCTGCTGAACAGCGAGCTGAGTCAGCTGCTGCCCGCCGCGCCGTCGCGCGATGATCTGCCGTTTCAGGGGGGCGCGCTCGGCCTGTTCGGCTATGACCTGGGCCGCCGCTTTGAGCGCCTGCCGCAGCAGGCCACCGCCGATCTCACTACCCCGGACATGGCGACAGGCATTTATGACTGGGCGCTGATTGCCGATCATCAGCGGCAAACGCTGACGCTGGTCGATCACCAGCCGGACGGCGCGCGGCTGCGCTGGCTTGAGAGCCTGCCCGCGCGCGAAACCGGCCCTTTCCGCCTCACCAGCCGTTGGCGATCAAATATGACGCAGGAAGCGTACCGGGCGCGTTTCGATCGTGTGCAGGCGTGGCTGCAGGCGGGCGACTGCTATCAGGTTAATCTGGCGCAACGCTTCCAGGCGGCTTACGCGGGCGATGAATGGCAGGCGTTTCTGCGCCTTAACCAAAGCAACCGCGCCCCCTTTAGCGCCTTTTTACGGCTGCCAGAGAGCGCCGTGCTGAGCCTCTCGCCGGAGCGTTTTCTTTCTTTACGCGACGGTGTGATTGAAACCCGTCCGATCAAGGGCACCCTGCCGCGGCTGGAGGAGGCCGGCGCGGATCGCCAGCAGGCGCTCCGGCTGGCGAATTCGGAAAAAGATCGCGCGGAAAATCTGATGATCGTCGATCTGCTGCGTAATGATATTGGCCGCGTCGCGGTGCCCGGTAGCGTCAGCGTGCCGGAGCTGTTTGTCGTCGAGCAGTTTCCCGCCGTGCATCACCTGGTCAGCACCATCCGCGCGCGGCTGAAGGCGGGGCTGAGCGCCTGCGATCTGCTGCGCGCCTGCTTCCCCGGCGGATCGATTACCGGCGCGCCCAAGGTCCGCGCCATGGAGATTATCGAAACGCTGGAGCCACAACGTCGCAACGCCTGGTGCGGTAGTATTGGCTATCTGAGCTGCTGCGGACGTATGGACAGCAGCATCACCATTCGCACACTGATTGCGGAACGGGGCCAGCTTTACTGCGCCGCCGGCGGCGGCATTGTGGCGGACAGCGAGGCGGATCTGGAGTATCAGGAGACGCTGCATAAGCTGCGTCGTATTTTGCCGCTGCTGGAAAACGACACGCAGAGTGAGCCCGCCAATGACGCTTGATCGCTTCCTCACCCGCTTTCTGCTACAGCCGCCCGCGGCCGAAGCGCCCCAGCCGGCACGCCGTCAGGCGGCGGTACTGGTGCCGGTGGTGGCGCGTCAACAGCCGGGACTGCTGCTGACGCGCCGCTCGCCCCTGTTGCGCAAGCATGCCGGTCAGGTCGCCTTTCCCGGCGGCATGCGCGACGATACCGATGCCTCGCTACAGGTCACCGCCCTGCGCGAGGCGCACGAAGAGATTGGCCTGCGTCCGCAGGATGTGCGCATCATCGGTACGCTGCCGGCGGTCAGCAGCAGCACCGGCTTTCAGGTGACCCCGGTGGTCGGCCTGATCCCGCCCGATTTACCCTGGACACCGAACGCCGATGAGGTCGACGCCATCTTTGAGATGCCGCTGGAAGAGGCGCTGCGCCTGTCGCGCTATGCGCCGCTGGATATTCATCGCGGCGGCCTGCATCACCGGGTCTGGCTCTCCTGGTATCAGGACTATTTCGTCTGGGGCATGACGGCGGGCATTATTCGTCAGCTCAGCCTGCAGGTGATGCCGGAACTGGTTAGCAGATAACCAAATTAAAGTTGTGCAAAAAGCCGCCTTTCCGTGATATTTCACTAAATATTCTTCAGTAAGCGATCCAAATCACTTCCCTATTACGCCAAAGTAGTTATATTTGGCGCGCCGGGCGGCAGGCAGGCCACCGGCGCCGTTTCGCATAAATTTGCTTCAGGGCAGAGATACGCCGCTTACTGTATCAGCCCGCGGATTTGACGGCCCGGAATAAGATTTTTTAGCCGCACTAATTAGTTTATTTCATGCGAAAAGATGATTTTTTAACCACCAGGATGATTACTATACGCAGTGCATATTTTGCTGCGAAGTTAACAATTAAGGAGCGTGTAGCGTGATTAGCGTTTTCGACATGTTTAAGATCGGCATTGGCCCGTCCAGTTCCCATACCCTGGGCCCGATGAAAGCCGGCAAACAGTTTGTCGACGATTTGATCCGGGATAACCGGCTGTTGGACGTTACGCGCATCGCCGTTGAGGTCTACGGCTCGCTGTCGCTCACCGGCAAGGGCCACCATACCGATATCGCCATTATTATGGGCCTCTCCGGCGCCTCGCCGGAGAGCGTTGATATTGACGCCATCCCCGCGTTTATCCGCGATGTCGAGCAGCGCGAGCGCCTGCTGCTGGCCAATGGCCAGCATGAGGTCGATTTCCCGCGCGAAGGCGGCATGAACTTCCGCAGCGAAAACCTCTCCCTGCATGAGAACGGCATGCGCATTCACGCCTTCGCCGGCGAGGCGCGTCTCTACAGCAAAACCTACTACTCCATCGGCGGCGGCTTTATTGTCGACGAAGAGCATTTCGGCGAATCAGTGCTGGATGAGGTGTCAGTGCCCTATCCCTACAATTCGGCGAAGGATCTGCTGGCGCACTGCCGCGAAACCGGCCTTTCGCTGTCCGGCCTGGTGATGAAAAACGAACTGGCGCTGCACAGCCGCCAGGAGATTGAGAGCTATTTCGCCGCGGTGTGGCAAACCATGCGCGACTGTATCGATCGCGGCCTCAACACCGAGGGCGTGCTGCCGGGGCCACTGCGGGTGCCGCGCCGCGCCGCCGCGCTGCGTCGTATGCTGGTCTCCTCCGGCAAGCTTTCTAACGATCCGATGAACGTGATCGACTGGGTCAATATGTTCGCGCTGGCGGTTAATGAAGAGAACGCCGCCGGCGGCCGCGTCGTGACCGCGCCGACCAACGGCGCCTGCGGCATCGTGCCGGCGGTGCTGGCCTACTATGATCACTTTATCGAATCGGTCAGTCCCGACATTTTTATCCGCTACTTTATGGCGGCGGGCGCGGTGGGCGTGCTGTATAAGATGAACGCCTCTATCTCCGGCGCCGAAGTGGGCTGTCAGGGCGAAGTGGGCGTCGCCTGCTCAATGGCGGCGGCGGGCCTCGCGGAGCTGCTGGGCGCCAGCCCGGAACAGGTTTGCGTCGCAGCGGAGATCGGCATGGAGCATAACCTCGGCCTTACCTGCGATCCGGTTGCCGGCCAGGTGCAGGTGCCCTGCATCGAACGCAACGCCATCGCCTCGGTCAAAGCGATCAACTCGGCGCGTATGGCGCTGCGCCGCACCAGCGAAGCGCGCGTCTCGCTCGATAAAGTGATCGAAACGATGTATGAGACCGGCAAAGATATGAACGCCAAATACCGCGAGACTTCGCGCGGCGGCCTGGCGATTAAGGTGCAGTGCGACTGATCCCTGCCGCGCGACATCGCCTGATAACAGCAGCGTCTTCGGCGCTGCTTTTTTTTGCCTGTGAAGCGACGCCGCCGGCGTTACCGCGCCGCAGGACGTTTATTCGCCATCCCCGGCGAATCGAAGCGCTTTTTTCATTGGCGCAACTAAACTTAAGGCGGTGATTGCCGATATGAAACTGTCGGATTTTTATTTGTGCTTTAAGGGTGGCTACGGATGCAAGTGTCCCAGCAGATTGTTGGACAGTTTCGTCGGAAACGGTTGTTAATCGCGTCGATAGTCGCTGCACTGGTGCTTATCCTTACATTAACTTTTCGTTTTTTCGAAGAAAAAAACCGGATAGAACAGCAATCGCATAATTTCGCCGATAACGCCATCACGCGTTTCGATCGGCTTTTCTCACCGCTGGACGTCGCCGCGAACAATACGCTGGCGCTGGTCGGCCTGAGCTGCAATGACGTTCGCTTTCTGCTGAACGAGAAAATTTCTGCGCTGCAGACGGTGCGCGCCATTCTGCTGGTGGATGATGATCAAATCTACTGCTCCAGCATCTATGGCGATCGCGCCATCCCGTTTAGCGAAAACTACCCTGAACTGGCGGTTAACAACCAGCATATGTCGTTGAGCGTGGATGATTATCTGCTAAAAGGCTCACCGGTGCTGCTGCTCTGGACGCCGAAATCGCTGGATAACCGCGCCGGTATTTTGCAGGTTATTAATATTGAGCTGATGAGCAACTATCTGCTGGAGCCGACGCTGCCCTGGGTGGAACGCGCGATCTTCAACGTCGGCGGCAAAAGCCTGGAGTACGGCAATCCGCTGATTGAACAGGCGCAGCCCGCCGAGGATGAAGTGAGATACCAGCAATCGTCGCTGCGTTACCCTTTCACTATCACGCTCTTCGGTCCGGCGCCGACCCGCCTGGCGCTACTGACGCTGCCCTCGCAGTTGCCGCTGGGCCTGCTGCTCAGCCTGCTGACCGGCTATATCGTCTGGCTGGCGACCGCCAACCGCATGAGCCTCTCCTGGCAGATCAGCTATGGCCTGTCGGCACAGGAATTTATGGTCTATTGTCAGCCGCTGATTGACGGCGCCAGCGGCGACTGTGACGGCATCGAACTGCTGCTGCGCTGGCATAACCCGCGTCAGGGCTGGATTTCGCCGGACGTGTTTATCCCGCTGGCGGAGCGGCAGAACCTGATTGCGCCGCTGACGCGCTTCGTGCTTTCCGAGGCGGTGCGCCACCTGCCGCAGCTGCCGCCGCAGTCAAATTTTCATATCGCGATTAATGTTGCCGCCAGCCATTTCCGCGATCGGGCGATCGTAGACGATTTACAGGAACTGTGGTGGCCCGCCAATCCGGAGCCGCGCCTGGTGATTGAATTAACCGAGCGCGATGCGCTGCCGGTAGTGGATCAGGGGGTGGTGTCGCAGCTGCATCAGCTTGGCGTCAAGGTGGCGATTGATGATTTTGGCACCGGGCACAGTTCGCTCTCCTACCTGAAAACACTCAGTCCGGATGTGCTGAAGCTGGATAAGGTGTTTACCGCCGCAATCGGCACCGACGCGATTAACGCCACCGTGACGGATATGGTGATATCGCTGGCGCAACGGTTGAATATCAGGCTGG
This sequence comes from Mixta gaviniae, assembly GCF_002953195.1. Lineage (GTDB taxonomy): Bacteria > Pseudomonadota > Gammaproteobacteria > Enterobacterales > Enterobacteriaceae > Mixta > Mixta gaviniae. The sequence continues at coordinate 2,545,387 of NZ_CP026377.1, forward strand.
TAGCTGAAGGGGTGGAGACAGCCGAGCAGGCGAGCTATCTGCGTCAGCGCGGGGTGGATACGCTGCAGGGCTATTTTTATGCGCGCCCGATGCCGCTGGATGATTTTCCCGCCTGGCTGGCGCAGCATCGCGCCAGCCTGCGTTCCTGATTGCCGGGGCTGTCTGACGACAGCCCCTTTTTATTACTCTTCATCATCCTCGTCGCGCGGCTGATCTTTGGTGATACGCACCAGATCGATGCGGTAATCGGTCGCTTCGACAATGGTAAAGTGCAGCGGCGGGATATCGATCACCTCGCCCGGCTGCGGCAGCTGCCCTTTTTGCCCAATCAGCAGCCCCGCCAGCGAGGCGTAATCGTCGCCCTGCTTCACCAGGCTGTGATAGTCGAGCCACTGCTGCAGCGAGTGGAGATCGGTGCCGCCTTTCACCAGCCAGCCTTCGCCGTCGCTGACAATATCCGGGGTTTCATCCTCATCCGGGAATTCGCCGGCGATCGCCTCCAGTACGTCAAGCGGCGTCACCAGCCCCTGCACCACGCCAAACTCGTTGGTCACCAGCACGAAGCTCCCTTTCGCCCGACGCAATACGCCCAGCAAATTAATCGGATCCAGCGTTTCCGGGACGATGATCGGCGGCGATGCCGCGGCGAAGACATTAATGTCCATGCCATGCTCCAGCGCCACCAGCAGCTCTTTCGCCCGTACCACACCGGTAACCTCATCCAGCTCGCCGCGGCAGACCGGGAACAGGCTGTGCGGCGTATCCAGCAGCTGCATGCGGATCTCATCCAGCGGCTTGGTGGCGTCAACCCAGGAGATGTCGCCACGCGGCGTCATGATGCTGCGAATAGAGCGGGACGCCAGCGTCAGCACGCCGTTGATCATATAACGCTCTTCATCCTTAAACGCTTCCTGCGGCAGCGTCGGGCTCTCCGTCGGCGCGTTGCTGTCCTCGGCGGACGCTGAACCGCTGCCGCGGCGGCCGCCCATCAGGCGCAGGATCGCTTCTGCGGTGCGCTCACGCATCGGACGATGCGACTGATGACGAATAAAGTTGCGGCGTGCGATCTGGTTAAACAGCTCAATCAGAATAGAGAAGCCGATCGCGGCGTAGAGGTAGCCTTTCGGAATATGGAAACCGAAACCTTCCGCCACCAGGCTCAGGCCGATCATCAACAGGAAGCTCAGACAAAGCACCACTACCGTAGGATGGGCGTTCACGAAGTTGGTCAGCGGCTTCGACGCCAGCAGCATGATGCCCATGGCGATCACAACCGCGGTCATCATCACCGGCAGATGGTTCACCATGCCGACAGCGGTGATCACCGCATCCAGCGAGAAGACGGCGTCCAGCACCACAATCTGAATCACCACAGCCCAGAAGCTGGCGTAGCTCTTATTGCCGTCACCTTCAAGCTGGCGGTTTTCCAGCCGCTCATGCAGCTCCATGGTCGCCTTGAACAGCAGGAAAATACCGCCCAGCAGCAGGATCAGATCGCGGCCGGCGAAGCTGAATTGCGCGACGCTAAACAGCGGCCTGGTCAGCGTTACCATCCAGGAGATCAACGACAGCAGGCCGAGCCGCATCAGCAGCGCCAGCGACAGGCCGATCAGACGCGCTTTATCGCGCTGCTTCGGCGGCAGCTTATCCGCCAGAATAGCGATAAACACCAAGTTATCGATACCCAGCACGATCTCCAGAACAATCAACGTCAGCAGACCGGCCCAAATCGAAGGGTCTAAGAGAAATTCCATTACAGACTCCGAAAAAAGCAACAGGAAAACCGGACGCCGGGTTCAGTAACCGTAGCGCGGCAGGAAAGAGAAGCAGAGCAGAAAGTGACGCCGAAAGGCGTTAAGAAACAAGCCGGATGACCCGGTGGCGTGGATAAGCAACTTCGGTGACAGTCCATAGGGAGGGCTGAGGCCCATTACTCCTGTAGTTAAAAAGAGAAGCAGATTTTAACAGCAGCCACAGGGTCGTCAAAAGGATTCGTTAAAATTAACAAAAATTTACGTTTCCCATTCCCTGCATTTTCAATTATTTCGTATCGAAATGGTAAGGCTGTAAATAACTGAGGCGGGTCACATAATTTATTTTTTTACTTACTAAAATAAATCGCGAAGTCATCTTTCCGTCGTCGGATAAATAAAAAGAACCGTTCCGCCGACGACGTGGCGGCTACGCGCAACGCGCCTGCATTTAGCTTAGTCCAGATGACAGCGTTGGCGAGTCGGTTATGCATCCGGGTCGCTCAATATTGAAAACGGAGGTAGCAAGTGACTATTGCTATTGTAATTGGCACACACGGTTGGGCGGCGGAGCAACTGCTCAAAACCGCCGAGATGCTATTAGGCGAACAGCAAAACGTCGGCTGGATCGATTTCGTGCCGGGCGAAAATGCCGAGACCCTGATTGAAAAATACCATGCGCGCCTCGCTGAGCTGGATACCAGCAAGGGCGTACTTTTCCTGGTCGATACCTGGGGCGGCAGCCCGTTTAATGCCGCCAGCCGTATCGTTGTCGATAAAGCGCAGCACGAGGTAATTGCCGGGGTCAACATCCCGATGCTGGTGGAAACCCTGATGGCGCGCGACGACGAGCCCGCCTTTGACGAACTGATCGCCGTGGCGGTGGAGGCGGGTCGCGAAGGCGTCAAAGCGTTAAAAGCGAAAGCGCCAGAACCCACCCCTGCTCCCGCCGCCCCTCCCCGTCAGGCGACGCCGCAGGCGCCGTTGGGCCCTGACGATCATATGAAAATCGGCCTGGTGCGCATTGATGACCGTTTGATCCACGGTCAGGTGGCAACGCGCTGGACCAAAGAAACCAACGTATCGCGCATCATCGTCGTCAGCGATGAGGTCGCCGCCGATAAGGTGCGTAAAACGTTACTGACCCAGGTGGCGCCGCCCGGCGTCAGCGCGCACGTGGTTGATGTCGATAAGATGGTGCGCGTCTGGAATAACCCGAAATATGCCCGCGATCGCGTCATGCTGCTGTTTACCAACCCTACCGATGTGGTGCGCGTGGTGGAACAGGGCGTGGAAATAAAATCGGTCAATATCGGCGGCATGGCTTTCCGCCAGGGGAAAACGCAGGTCAACAACGCCGTTTCGGTCGACGCCAAAGATATCGAGGCGTTTAAAACACTAAACGCGCGCGGCATCGAACTGGAGGTTCGCAAAGTCTCCAACGATCCCCGGCTGAAGATGATGGATCTGATCGCCAAAGTCCACGCCTGACCCACCGCTTTACTTATCGCCTGATGCGTCAGGTTTCATGCAGTTTTACTTTGTCACAGGAGAAGTGCAATGGAAGTCACCACTCTACAAATTGCGCTGGTATTTATTGTCGCCTGTATTGCGGGTGTCGAATCGATACTCGATGAGTTTCAGTTTCACCGGCCGCTGGTTGCCTGTACGTTGATCGGCGCGGTGCTGGGCGATATGAAAACCGGCATTATTATCGGCGGGACGCTGGAAATGATCGCGCTTGGCTGGATGAATATCGGCGCGGCAGTCGCGCCTGACGCCGCGCTGGCGTCCATCATTTCCACCATTCTGGTTATCGCCGGCGGGCAGAGCATCGGCGCCGGTATTGCGCTGGCGATTCCACTGGCGGCGGCCGGCCAGGTGCTGACCATTATCGTGCGCACCATCACCGTCGCTTTCCAGCACGCGGCGGATAAAGCGGCGGAGAAAGGCAATCTGTCCGCCATCTCCTGGATCCACGTGACCGCGCTTATCCTGCAGGCGATGCGTATCGCTATTCCGGCAGTGATCGTGGCGGTCTCCGTCGGCACCGATGCGGTACAAAGCATGCTGAGCGCCATTCCGGAAGTGGTGACCGGCGGCCTGAATATCGCTGGCGGCATGATTGTGGTGGTGGGTTACGCGATGGTCATCAATATGATGCGCGCGGGCTACCTGATGCCGTTTTTCTACCTGGGCTTCGTCACCGCCGCCTTTACCGACTTTAACCTGGTCGCGCTGGGCGTGATCGGCGTGGTAATGGCTGCACTCTATATTCAGCTCAGCCCGAAATATAACCGTGCCGCCGGCGGCGCTGCGCCAGCCGCAGGCCCTGCTCATAACGATCTGGATAACGAATTAGATTAAGGGGTGTGAAAAATGGTAGATACCACTGCATCAACGGCGAAAAAACTCACGCCCGGCGACGTGCGTAGCGTCTTTCTGCGCTCTAACCTGTTTCAGGGATCATGGAACTTTGAACGTATGCAGGCGCTGGGATTTTGCTTCTCCATGGTACCGGCGATCCGTCGTCTGTACCCGGAAAACAATGAGGAGCGCCGCCAGGCGATCAAACGTCATCTGGAGTTCTTTAATACCCATCCCTATCCGGCCGCGCCAATTTTAGGCGTGACGCTGGCAATGGAGGAGCAGCGTGCCAATGGCGCGCCGATCGACGACGGGGCGATTAACGGCATTAAGGTGGGGCTGATGGGGCCGCTGGCCGGCGTCGGCGACCCGATTTTCTGGGGCACCATGCGTCCGGTATTCGCGGCGCTGGGCGCGGGCATCGCCATGAGCGGCAGCCTGTTGGGGCCGGTGCTGTTCTTCGTGCTGTTTAACGTGGTGCGCCTGCTGTTCCGCTATTACGGCGTGGCGTACGGCTATAAAAAAGGGGTCGACATCGTTAACGATATGGGCGGCGGCTTTCTGCAAAAGCTGACGGAAGGGGCATCAATTCTTGGCCTGTTTGTCATGGGGGCGCTGGTTAACAAGTGGACGCATGTCAATATTCCGCTGGTGGTGTCACGCATCACCGACCAGACCGGGAAAACCACTGTCACCACCGTACAGTCGATTCTCGATCAGCTGATGCCGGGCTGGTGCCGCTGCTGCTCACCTTCGCCTGTATGTGGCTGCTGCGGCGTAAAGTGAACGCGCTGTGGATTATCATCGGCTTTTTCGCCATCGGTATTTTTGGTTACTGGATCGGCCTGCTGGGCCTGTAGTGACAACGGAAGATGGCCGGTCGCCTGCGGCGGCGGGCCATTTTTTTATCCGCCCGGCGCCGTTCGTTATCCAACGCCGGGCCGCTTACCTGAAGGAATCGCCATGTCGCTGACTGATGCCGCCATCCTGCTGTTTATCGCCCTGCTGCTGCTGTATGCCGTTTACGATCAGTGGATTATGCCGCGTCGTCACGGTGCCACGCGCCTGCGGGTTCCTTTGCAACGACGCGGTAAGGCGGACAGCCTGATTTTTATCGGTCTGATAATGATTCTTATTTATAATAATGTGTCACATCAGGGCGCGGTGATAACCACCACACTGTTGCTGGCGTTAATCCTGGTGGCGATTTATCTCTTCTGGATCCGTACGCCGCTCTTATTGTTGAAAGACCATGGCTTTTTCTTCGCCAATGTCTGGATTAATTATGACCGTATAAAAGGTATGAATTTATCCGAGGATGGCGTTCTGGTTATTCAACTTGAACAAAAACCCCTGCTTGTTCGGGTAAAACAGCTTGACGATCTGGAAAGGATTTATCAAACAATGCTGGATAATCAATAAGATAAAATATAGCCAATGGCATATTCATAAGGCTATATTTGACTCAGAAATAGCCGGCATTGTTTATCTTTTTACCATTCCCTTAACATCGTCGGGCTTATTTTTTACCGCTGCTTAGCATCCCGCCGGCGCTTATCCGTACACTATTTCCGCCATTATCAATTTATTTTGACACCAAATGATAATGTGGTAAGGTGAGCGCCGTTATTGGGGAGTAGCCGATTTCTGTTAATACAGAAATGCACCTGTCAACATACTCGTTGTTAATTCAACGTGGCATGTGCGACCGTTTACGGTAGGCGAGACCATTGACCGATGTGCCTGTCTGGTTGGGAAGGTGCATTTGGTTATGGTATTCCCGGCCGAGGTTACGACTTCGATGAACTTTTCCGCTCTGCTTATTCTGTCGTTTGGCATGTCTATGGACGCGTTTGCCGTCGCTATCGGTAAAGGCGCCGCCCTGCAGCGTCCGCGCCTGCGCGAAGCGCTACGCACCGGCTTGATCTTCGGCGTTATCGAAACACTCACGCCGCTGGTCGGCTGGGGTCTCGGTCAGTTTGCCACCCACTTCGTTGCCCGCTGGGATCACTGGATCGCTTTTACCCTGCTCTGCTTTTTAGGCGGCCGCATGGTGATTGAAGGCTGCCGTCAACACGCCGCCCCCTGCGAACCGGTGCAGCAGCACGGTCTGCTGCTGCTGGCGGCCACCGCAGTCGCCACCAGTCTGGATGCGATGGCAGTTGGCGTCAGCCTGGCGTTTCTGCAGGTGAATATCCTGCTTACCGCGCTGTTAATCGGCCTTTGTACCTTTACCATGACCACCATCGGTATGCTGATCGGCCGTCTGATTGGCCCCCTTCTGGGCAAGCGCGCTGAAATTCTCGGCGGCGCGGTCCTGATCTTTATCGGCGCGCAGATTCTGTGGCAGCACTTTGCCTGAGGCGCGCCGCCGCGCCCTCGTTTAGCTGCGTCGCCAGAGCCGCACCATAAAATCCGCTTCGCTGTGAAACTGTTCGCTTTCGCCCAGCTGACGCCAGACGTCGGGCGTGGCGCGCCAGGCGAACGGCGTCATTTGTAGCAGCGTCGTGGCGTCGCGGCCCGACAACAATAGCGGATACCCCAGCTGCTGTTGCTCTTCCAGCGTAAAGCCCGGCAGGCTCTCCTCTGCCGTCTCGTGCAGTTTGACCTGCGCATAGATCAGCGCCTTAAACTGCAGCAAATGACGCGGCCCTGGCGTGACGGTCAGCAAACAGCCGCCGCTGCGCACTACGCGCGACAGCTCTTCCGCCTTGCAGGGCGCGTAAATTCGCAGCACGCCATCCAGCGATGCGTCAGCAAAAGGCAGGCGGTGGCTGGAAGCGACACAGAAATCGATATTGCGGTAGCGCTTCGCCGCGGCGCGGATAGCGACTTTCGCCACATCCAGCCCGCACACGCGAGACTGCTCCCCCAGTGCCGCGGCAACCGCCGCGGTGTAGTAGCCTTCGCCACAGCCGATATCCAGCACCGTTGCCGCCGCAGGCAAATGCTGCGCGAGCAGCGAGGCCACGCGCTGCTGAAGCGGCTGATAGTGGCCGGCGTCAAGAAACTGACGACGCGCCTGCATCATTTCCGCGCTGTCGCCCGGTTCGCGGGAGCGTTTATGCTGAACCGGCAGCAGATTGACGTAACCTTCTTTCGCCTGGTCGAACTGATGCTGCTGCGCGCAGCGCCAGCTGTGTTGAACCAGCGCCAGCGGCTGCTGACAGAGGGGACAAAGATAGTGCATAACTCTTTCTCTGGCTGAATCAGGCGCGCAGTTTACACGCTGTGGTGAACAGCGTCACCCGCCAAAAAGAAAGGCCCCGGCGATGAGCCGGGGCCTTTGCATCATCTTTCCGCTGTACACTGAGGGTACAACGAAGACGTTGCGATGTGATCAGATCGCCACAACGTTAACCGCTGCCGGACCTTTCTGACCATCCTGAATTTCGAACTCAACGTTCTGACCTTCAGCCAGCGTTTTGAAACCGTTACCCTGGATAGCGGAGAAGTGAACGAACACATCTTTGCTACCGTCCGCCGGAGTAATGAAGCCAAAACCTTTGGATTCGTTAAACCACTTCACCTGACCTTTAATTTTTGCCATCTTCGTAATTCCTTAGAATGTTTATTTGCCCGGAGGCGACTGACAGAAAACCAGAGACACTACTGAATGAGGCACTAATATTAGGTTCGGCAAGGAAGCGGTATTCAACGTCAACGTCTTTACTCGTTACTTCTTTACTGAATATGCCATACATAAACAGAGCTGTACCTCGTTTTGCTTAATAGCGTTATCACATATTCGATAATTTATGGCAAGCTATTTTTAAACAGCGATCGACCTGTCGCACACTTATTGCAAACCCATCGCATTCTTTGCACATTTATGCATTAAGCAGCAATAAAAAAAGCTCGACAGCCGCGCCTTTTATCCGCATTTTATCTCTCCGCGTCCAGCACGCCCTGGGCCTGAAGAGACGCACGTCTCCGTGAGACCCCTGCCAGCCTGCTACTTTGCCACAGGATTGTTGCATAATTATGGCACGTTAAATGCACTCAATAACCTTTTGCGCGCAGGCGTGGCAGGTCCAGTAAAAGTCAGAGGTTCTTTCTGTTCGATCGGCCTGCAGAAAAGGCTGCGCCTGTTTTGCACCAAAAAAGAATATATTTAAAGTGATCTGCCCCAAATAAATGCAACGCTATTTTCAGATAAACTTATTAGTAGATCGAATAAGGCAGGATAACGTAACGAGCGAAACCGCAACGCTGTTAAATTAATGCCTGCCTTTATAGGATTAATCCTGGCTGATGTTATTTAAGCTGGCGCTTTCGCCTATTTTCCACGGCCGAAAGCGCGTGTTATCCAGCCCGGCCTCTGCGATAGCGCGCGCCAGCTCCGCCGGCGGCTCATCCAGCGCCTCGTCGGCCAGCTCAAATACGCCCCAGTGAATAGGAATGGTGAGCGGCTCGCCGATCGCTTTATACAGCGAAACCGACTGCTGCGGGTCCATATGCTGCGTCTGCATGAACCAGCGCGGTGCATACGCGCCAACCGGCAGCGCTGCAAGATTAAAAGGACCGAGACGCTGGGCGATCTGCAGCAAATTTTCAGAATAGCCGCTGTCGCCGGAAAACCAGAAATTAAGCGTGGCAGTTGAAACCGTCCAGCCGCACCACAGCGAGCGGTTGCGATCCTTCAGGGTGCGCATGCTCCAGTGACGCGCAGGCACGGCGTGAAAGGTCACGCCGTGGCGCTGCGTTTGCTGCCACCAGTCGAGCTGCACCACATTCTTCGCCCCGGCCCGGCGAAACCAGGGCTCCAGCCCCAGCGGCACGATAAACTGCACCTGCGGAAAGCGGCGCAGAATCGCCTTGATGGTCGGCCGGTCAAGGTGGTCATAGTGGTTATGCGAAATCAGCACCCACTCCAGTGACGGCAGATGGTCGATCTTCAGCGGCGTCGGCGTTTTGCGCTTTGGGCCATAAAACCGCAGCGGGGAAGCGCGAGCCGAGAGCGCCGGGTCGATTAACCCGTAGCGTTGATCGATACGCAGCATCAGCGCTGCATGCCCAAGCCACCAGACCGCATCCTCTTCGCCGCTCAAGTCGGCCGGTTGCCACCACTGCCGGATAAAGGCCGGGTAGCCCTGCCGGGGCGCCATCGGTAGCCCCTGTGCTTTGCGCTCTTTACGCCAGCGCTGCAGATCGCCAGGCTGGCGCTGCTCAGGTTCCGGATTGCGGAATCCTTCCGGCGTGTGGTGCGGCCTGGACGCGTCATACCAGGGGTTTTGCCATTTCATCCTGCCACTCCTTACTTGCCGGTAACGGTTTATCGTTCAGGGATCAGACGGGTAAAATCCTGCTCTCCTTCCTCCTCCGCGACGATCTCTTCTTCGTCAGATCCTGCTGCGGTCAGGCGCTGCAGCATAGCGTTCTGTTTTTTCTGCTCTTCCAGCAGCGCCTCCAGCAGACGGATCTGCTCGCTGGCGCGCACGCTGGCGCGATTCACGTAAAACCAGGCGATCAGCCCTACCAGTGCAAATGCGATTCCGCTGATGAGCGGCATCAAACCTGCGCCGCCATTTAATTCGTTCATAACAGCCTCTGTTTGTTATAGATTTCGCGGACGATTTTACCCGGAACGGAAGGAATTGATAGCCTCATGCCCGGCGGCGCTTTAAGCATCCTCCGATCGACCCCGATTTCGCGCCGCGCTATGCTGCTTCTCTTCCGGCAGCGAAACGGGAAGCTTGCCATTTTTACAGGGAGACGGAATGAAAATATTGCTTCGAATTGTGAGTCTGCTGGCGATTGTCTGGCTGGGATTGTTGTTGACCGGCTACGGCGTGCTGACCGGCAGCCATAAAAACGTCGCCGGCATTGGCCTGCAGTGCCAGTACCTGACGGCGCGGGGAATGATTAAAGCGCAGTATCTGCACAGCGACAGCGGGTTAATCGGCGTGGCCAACTGTCCGCTGTTAAGGAAAACGGCTGAAGTGGTGGACAGCAACGAGTAGCTGGCCATCGCAGCGCGGCGCCGGTCAACGGCGCCGCTTTTTACGTATCAGAAAGGATAGTCGTGGTAGCCCAGCTGCGCGGAGAGCGTGCGCCCGGCGCGATGCAGCATCGCGACATACTCATGCTTACGCTCTTCTGAGAAGCGGATAGTCGGGAAAGAGATACTCATCCCGGCAATGACCACCCCAAAGCGGTCGAAAACCGGCACCGCGATGCAGCGCAGCCCCTCTTCCTGCTCTTCGTTGTCTTCACCGAACCCCTGCGCCTTCACCACATCCAGCACCTCCAGCAGTGCCTCTTCGCTGCCCAGGGTGTGCGGCGTGCTGCGGCGGAACTCCACCTCTTTTAAAATCTCATGCACTTCGGCGCGGTCGCGCCAGGCCAGTAACACCTTGCCGATAGCGGTACTGTGCAGCGGGTTGCGGCGGCCGATGCGCGAATACATACGCAGGTTGTAGAGCGAATCGATCTTATGGATATAGACAATGCTGTCTTCTTCCAGCGCGCCGAGATGGATCGTCTCTTTCGTCAGGCGTGACAGTTCGCGCATCTGCACATCCGCGCTGCGGATCAGATCGACATTCTGCAACGCCTTCGCGCCCAGCTCAAACAGCTTCAGCGTCAGCGCATACTTTTCCGACTCCCCTTCCTGGGAGACATAGCCCAGCGACTTCATGGTCTGCAGAAAGCGATAGACGGTGCTTTTTGACATCATGACGCGTTGGGAGAGTTCGGTAATGCCGTTTTCGCGCTCTTCGCCAAGCGCCTGCAGGATACCAAACACTTTCAATACGGAAGAGACCGAGTCCGGCTGTTTATCTGCGTCTGCATTCGCCATAGTGAAAACCTTTTTGAAATTGTTTTATTAAAAATGGAACACCATTTCCAGTATACGTGGGCGGGTTATCGCCAGGCAATACGCCAGCGTGACCACGAACACATCTGTAACCACTTTTTATCAGCGGAAGGGTGCATCGGGGCCAAAAAATCATTAGCATGATGATATTCACCCCCTTTAATTTTTTCCTATGACTCTGACATCACAGATGGATGGCCTGCCGCTGCCGCGCCGCTATGGCGCTATCGCCGCGATTGCCTTAGGTATCACCGTCGCCGTGCTTGATGGCACCATCGCCAACGTCGCGCTGCCGACCATCGCCAGCGAACTCCATGCCAGCCCGGCGGAATCGATCTGGATCATTAACGCCTATCAGCTGGCGATTATCGTTTCGCTGCTTTCATTCTCTTTTTTAGGCGATCTGCTTGGCTACCGGCGCATCTATCAGGCGGGCCTGTTACTGTTCAGCGCGACCTCGCTGCTTTGCGCCTTTTCGGATTCGCTCGTGATGCTGACCTGCGCACGCATTCTGCAGGGCTTCGGCGGCGCGGCGTTGATGAGCGTCAATACCGCGCTGATCCGCATCATCTATCCCCAGCATCATCTGGGCCGCGGCATGGCCATTAATGCATTGATCGTCGCCGTCTCCAGCGCGGCGGGGCCGACGGTGGCGGCGGCGATCCTCTCCGTCGCCTCGTGGAAGTGGCTGTTTCTGATTAACGTGCCCGCGGGCGCGCTGGCGCTGCTGTTCGCCCTGCGCTTCCTGCCCGAAAACACCCAGAAATCGACCGGCCAGCGCTTCGATGTGCCCAGCGCCATCATGAACGCCCTCACCTTCGGCCTGCTGCTGTCAGCGCTGAGCGGCGCGGCGCAGGGCCAGGATTATCGCCTGATTCTCGTTGAGCTGCTGGCGCTGTTGATCGTCGGCACGCTGTTTATTCGTCGCCAGCTCACCATGACCAGCCCGCTGCTGCCAGTGGATCTGCTGCGTATTCCTATCTTTTCGCTGTCGATCTGCACCTCGGTCTGCTCTTTCCTGGCGCAGATGCTGGCGATGGTTTCCCTGCCCTTCTTTTTGCAGAGCGTTATCGGCCGCAGCGAAGTGGAGACCGGGCTGCTGCTCACCCCGTGGCCGCTGGCGACGATGATTATGTCGCCCGTTGCCGGACGACTGCTGGAGCGCTTTCACGCTGGTCTGCTGGGCGGCATCGGGCTGGCGATTTTCGCCGTCGGGCTGTTTGCGCTCGCCTGGCTGCCCGCGGCGCCGACCGATGGCGATATCATCTGGCGGATGGTGCTGTGCGGCGCCGGCTTCGGGCTGTTTCAGTCGCCGAATAACCACACCATTATCTCCGCCGCGCCGCGCCATCGCAGCGGCGGCGCCAGCGGCATGCTCGGCACCGCGCGCCTGCTGGGGCAAACCAGCGGCGCGGCGCTGGTGGCACTGATGTTTAACCTTTTCGGCCAGCACGGCACCCATGCCTCGCTGCTGCTGGCAGGCCTGTTCTCCTCGGTCGCCGCGCTGTTCAGCCTGTCGCGCATGCGGCAGCCCGCGCGCGGCTGAAGGCAATAAAAAACCCTCGTCAGAGGGTTTCGGCAGCAATAAAAAAGGCGACCCGCAGGTCGCCTTTTCTTATTTCAGGTACTGCCCGCTGCGCAGCGCTTCAATGCGCTTATCCAGCGGCGGGTGCGACATAAAGAACTCGCTCAGCGATTTCCCTTTGCCATTAATGCAGAACGCCATCATGCTGGCCGGCTCTTGCGGCTCATAGCTGGTTTTCAGCCGCTGCAGCGCCGCAATCATCTTCTCACGCCCCACCAGACGCGCCGATCCCGCGTCGGCATGGAACTCACGGTGACGCGAGAACCACATGGTGATCATGCTGGCCAGGATGCCGAACACCAGCTCCAGCACCATGGAAACCGCGAAGTAGACCAGCGGGTTGCCGTTGCTGCTCTCTTCATCTTCCCGGTTGCCGGACATGAAGCCTGCGGCCACCTGCGCGATAATACGGGAGATGAACATCACGAAGGTGTTCACGATGCCCTGAATCAGCGTCATGGTCACCATATCGCCGTTGGCGATATGGCTGATTTCATGCGCCAGCACCGCTTCCGCCTCGTCACGGCTCATGTTCTGCAACAGACCGGTCGACACCGCGACCAGCGACGCGTCGCGACGCGCGCCGGTGGCGAAGGCGTTGATATCAGGCGCATGGTAGATAGCCACCTGCGGCATGGCGATACCCGCCTGCTGCGCCTGCTGCGCTACCGTGTTCATCAACCAGCGTTCCGTTTCGTTACGCGGCTGTTCAATTACTTCACCGCCGACGGAACGCAGTGCCATCCATTTCGACATCAGCAGTGAAACAAACGCACCGCCAAAGCCAAACAGACCTGAGATTATCATCAGGCCCTGCACACTGCTTGACTGAATTCCTGTCAGGCTCAGTATCAGCCCGAATACCAACATCACGGCAAGGTTGGTCAGCAGGAAAAGAGCAATACGCATCATAAACTTTTATCTTCCTCAGTTAACTAAGCGCCCATGCGCGGATATACATCGTAGGGTCATCGCGTAGCATTTCAAGCATCCTTAACGTTTAAGTGTCTAAAAAGACATAACTTTACATTTTGTCGCACTCTTTTTTAACCCTTTCCGCCGCAACAAATCAGCGCCGCTTAACAAACGTGTACAAAAAGAAAAGGCACCGCTTGCGCAGTGCCTTTTTTCGTACGGATAAAAGCGGGATTATTTATTCGCTTCCGCTTTATCCGTTGGCTGTTCCGGCTTCAGATGCGCCAGATCGTTAGCGATGTTCACCGTCTCATTGAGATAAGGATCGGGCTCTTTATAATCCTTCGGCAGATCGTCAAGCTTCGCCAGCGGCTTCTTCCCTTCCGCCTTATAGCGCGCGTTAATGCGATCCAGACGCAGCGCATCATCTTCCTGGTTCTCTTTCTCGCGCTGGGCAAGATTGAGCGAGACGATATTGCGCTTATCTTTCATGGCATTAAAGCGCTGAATATCTTTGATGATGTACTGGAACTCGGCATCTTTCGCGATGCGCTGGTCATGCGCCTTGGTCAGCTGCGGCACCAGGTCGCTCAGGTCGCCCGATTTGGTGTAGCTTGCCGCATCGATGCTGTCCCACGGCAGCGCATTGTCTTCGAACTTCTCACCGGTTTCCGCCGCTTCGACGCCGGTTGGCATCAGCAGATCGGGCGTAACGCCCTTGCGCTGGGTGCTGCCGCCGTTGATACGGTAGAATTTCTGGATGGTGTACTGCACCGATCCCAGCGCCGGCCACTCCGGGCGCAGCATCTGATCGTAGATGCGATTCAGCGAGCGATACTGCTGTACGGTGCCCTTGCCGAAGGTCGGTTCACCGACAATCAGCGCGCGACCGTAATCCTGCATCGCCGCCGCGAAGATCTCCGACGCCGAGGCGCTGAAGCGGTCGACCAGCACCACCAGCGGGCCTTTGTAATAGACCACGCCGTCAGTATCGCTGTCTTCGCGCACTTTGCCGTTATTGTCGCGCACCTGCACCACCGGACCGCTGGGGATAAACAGGCCGGAAAGCGAAACAGCTTCGGTCAGGGCGCCGCCGCCGTTGGTGCGCAGATCGATCACCACGCTATCAACATGCTGCTTCTGCAGCTTCTGCAGCTGCACCTTGACGTCATCGGTCAGGCCGACATAAAAGCCGGGAATATCCAGCACGCCGACCTTATCTTTGCCGACGTTATGCACGCTCATCTTCACCGCGCGATCTTCCAGACGGATTTTTTCGCGCGTCAGCGTGATGGTGCGGGTTTTGGTGCCTTTACCGGCCGGCAGGATCTCCAGGCGCACGCGGCTGCCCTTCGGCCCTTTAATCTTCGCCACCACGTCATCGAGACGCAGGCCGATCACATCCTCGATCGGTTTGCCCGGCTGACCGACGCCGACAATGCGGTCGCCGACATTCAGCGCCTTGCTTTTCGCCGCCGGGCCGCCCGCTACCATCGAGTTGATGACGGTATAATCTTCATCCATCTGCAGTACCGCGCCGATCCCTTCCAGGGAGAGGCTCATCTCGGTATTGAACTGCTCGGTATTGCGCGGCGACAGATAGTTGGTGTGCGGATCGATTTCGTGGGCGAAGGCGTTCATCGCCAGCTGGAACACATCCTCGCTGTTGCTCTGCGCCAGACGGCGGATCGCTGAGTTATAGCGCTTGGTGAGGATGTCTTTGATTTCGTCATCTTTTTTGCCGGTCAGCTTCAGGCTAAGCTGATCGTACTTTACCTTGGCGTCCCATAACGCGTTCAGTTCAGCGGCGTTTTTCGGCCACGGCGCCTTGCTACGGTCGGTATCGATAGTATCGCTACCGTTAAAATTCATCGGCTTGTTCAGTATCGACAACGCGTACTGATAGCGCTCGAAACGGCGTTTTTGCGCCAGATTGAAGAGATCGTAAAACACCGTCAGCTTGCCGCTACGCAGCTCGTCGCCCAGCGTGCTTTTCTTATCGGCGAACTGCGCCACGTCCGACGCCAGCAGCACGTTGTGGCTGTAGTCGAGCATGTTCAGATAGCGGTCAAAGATTTTGGCGGAAAACTGCTGGTCGAGGTCGAACTGGCGGTAGTGTGAGCGGGTAAAGCGTGACGTAACGCGTTCGCTAACGGTGGCGTGCTGCGGCTCTTCCTGCAGCTGCGGAATTTGATCCGCGCGGGTAATGCTGTCAGCGGCAATGGCGTGACCTGCCAGCAGCAGGCCCGCCATCACGCTCATCTTAAAAAATGTGTTCATGCCCTGGGTGGCCTCCGTTTCAGAACTGTAAGTGTTCTGCGCGTACGATCATTGCCAGGCCGGAAGCCAACTGCACCCGAACGCCATCCTTGGAGATCTCAAGAACGGTGGCGTCCATCGCATTTTTGCCGGCTTTGACTTTGATGCTCTGGCCTGGCTGCAACGCGGAGGTGTCGGTGACAGGCTGCGTACGCGGCGGGCGCTGACGAGGGGCGGCGGCGCGTTCCTGAGCCGGGCGCGCGTCGTTAGAGCGGGCTTTGCGGGCGGGCTGGCCTTCGCCTTCGGCAGGCTTGCGGGCGGCCGCTTTACGCGGACGACGCGCTGGTGCCTCTTCGCCGGCTTCGCGTTTTTTCGCCTGCTGCTGCTGACGCTGCTGCTGAATGCGGGCTTTCGCCTCTTCAAGCTGTTTGCGCGCATGTTCAACATGCTGCTCTTCCAGCTCGCCGCAAGCGTTGCCGTCCAGATCGACGCGGGTCGCACCCGCTTTGACGCCGTACAGGTAGCGCCAGCTTGAGGTATACAGGCGCAGCGCTGAACGCAGCTGCGTCTTGCTCAGGTTCATTTCGCCCTGAACACGTTCGACGAGGTCTTGAAAGATACCGATTTTGAGCGGACGCGCTTCACCTTCGGCACTAAAGCAGTGCGGGAAACGTTCCGCAAGCCAGGCGATGACTTCTTTACTGCTATTCAACTTAGGTTGATTTTCCATGAAATTTCCTGATTACAACGGGTTTGCCAACCAGCGCGGGCATGAACAGGCGACATTATAATGACCCCATCGGCAATTGCTACGAAATCCAGCGCTTTAGCTGCGATTCATATGAATAAATTTTTTCACATCGCTGTTGGTCAGCACATCGCAAAGCCCGTCGGTAAAGGTTTGCAGGCCGATTTCATCTTCACTATCAAAGCGGTTGAACACCGTGCTGTCGATATCCAGCACGCCGATCACCTCGCCGTCGACCATCAGCGGCAATACGATTTCAGCATTGCTGCTCGCATCGCAGGCGATATGGCCCGGGAAAGCATGCACGTCATCCACGCGCTGCACCCTTTTTTCCGCTACCGCCGTGCCGCACACGCCGCGGCCGACCGGAATACGCACGCAGGCGATTTTTCCCTGGAACGGGCCCAGCACCAGCGTGTTTTCTTCCGTCAACAGATAGAAGCCTGCCCAGTTAACGCCTTCCAGTCGTTCAAACAGCAGCGCGCTGCTGTTGCCTAACGCCGCGAGAAAACTGGTTTCACCGGCAATCAGCGCACGAAGATCGCGGTTGAGATCGTGATAAAATTCTTGTTTGTTCATTTCCTGACCATTGTAAAAGCAAGCGGACGGCTACAAAGTGCCGTCCGGTAAAATAAGCATTAAATATCCACCGCCACAAGGTGAATCATTCCGGTAGTTAATATAACCTTAGAATCTTGCGGATCGGATTATCAAAACGGGCTATGCCCCTCAGCGTCCGTTTTGCGCCGTTTTAAGGACCGTGCGTACCTGCAGCACGAGGGACACTGCATTTAATATATGAAAATACATACTATCAGTCACGTTCTGCCCCGTGAACGTTATCAGCGTTGTCCGCAATGCGATACCCTTTTTTCCTTACCAGATGTGAAATCTCGTCAGACGGCTCACTGCCCGCGCTGCAACGCGAAAGTGCTGAACGGACGCGACTGGTCGATGACCCGCCTGACGGCGATGGCGGTCACGATGTTTTTGCTGATGCCTTTCGCCTTTACCGAGCCGCTGATTGAGATACGCCTGCTCGGCACGCCGATCCGCGCCAGTCTGCTGGCGGGCATTATGCAGATGACCGAACAGGGCGACGTGCTGACCGCCGCGATGGTGGCGTTCTGCACTATCGGCGCGCCGGTTACGCTGGTGGCCGCTATCGCCTTCCTCTTTTTTGGCAACCGCCTCGGCATGAACCTGCGTCCGGTGCTGCTGATGCTGGAGCGCCTGAAAGAGTGGGTGATGCTCGATATCTATCTGGTCGGCATCGCCGTCGCCTCAATTAAGGTCAAGGATTACGCTGATATCAATGTCGGTTACGGGCTGCTGGCGTTTGTTTCGCTGATGGCGCTTAGCCTGCTGACGATGATCCACCTGAATGTGGAGCAGCTCTGGCATCGCTTCTACCCGCAGCCAGAACCGGAGGTGACGCCAGAAAAGCTACAGATCTGCCTGAACTGCCACTATACCGGTATGCCCGACGATCGTGGGCGCTGCCCGCGCTGCCACACCCGGCTGGCGCATCGCCGTCCTCACAGCCTGCAGAAATCCTGGGCGGCGCTGCTCTCGGCGATGGTGCTGCTGATCCCGGCCAATTTGCTGCCGATCTCGATTATCTACCTGAACGGCGGTCGCCAGGAGGACACCATCTTCTCCGGCATCCTTTCGCTCGGCTCCGGCAATATTCCGGTGGCGGCGATCGTGTTTATCGCCAGTATTCTGGTGCCGTTTACTAAAGTGCTGGTGCTGCTGGTGTTGCTGATCAGCATTCATTTTCGCTGCCAGCAGGGACTCAAAACCCGCATTCGCTTATTGCGTCTGGTCACCTGGATCGGACGCTGGTCTATGCTGGACCTGTTTGTGATTTCGTTGACCATGTCGCTGGTTAATCGTGACCAGCTGCTGGCTTTTACTATGGGACCGGCCGCCTTCTACTTTGGCGCCGCGGTAATTTTAACTATCCTTGCCGTTGAATGGCTGGATAGCCGTCTGATTTGGGATGCTCATGCAACAAACGCCGACTACACCGACTAGAGCGCGGATCACCAACAAGCGTAAAATTTCGCCGTTCTGGCTGCTGCCCTTTATCGCCCTGATGATCGCCGGCTGGCTGCTCTGGACCAACTACCAGGAGCGCGGTACCACGGTCACCATCGATTTTGCCCAGGCTGACGGCATCGTGCCGGGCCGCACGCCGGTGCGCTATCAGGGGGTTGAGGTTGGCACCGTCCAGGGGATCAGCCTTAGCGACGATCTGCGCACCATCAAGGTGCGCGTCAGCATCAAAAGCGATATGCGCGACGCGCTGCGCCAGGACGCGCAGTTCTGGCTGGTGACGCCGAAAGCGTCGCTCGCCGGCGTCTCCGGGCTGGATGCGCTGGTCGGCGGCAACTATATCGGCATGATGCCCGGCAAGTCGGGCGAACAGCGCGAGAACTTTGTCGCGCTGGATACCCAGCCGAAATATCGCGTCAATACCGGCGAAATGCTGGTGCATCTGCACGCGCCCGATCTCGGCTCGCTCAATACCGGCTCGCTGGTTTACTACCGCAAGATCCCGGTCGGCCGCGTCTATGACTACACCATCAATCCGGACAACAACGGCGTGACCGTCGACGTACTGATTGAGCGCCGCTTCACCAACCTGGTGAAAAAAGAGAGCCGCTTCTGGAACGTTTCCGGTGTGAAGGCGGATGTCGGCTTTAACGGCGCGAAGGTCGAGCTGGAAAGCCTGGCGGCGCTGGTAAACGGCGCCATCGCCTTTGATTCACCGCCGGCCTCGCCGCAAGCGGCCAGCGAAAGCAACTATCAGCTCTATCCCGATCTGGCGCACAGCCAGCGCGGGGTGATCGTGACGCTTGACCTGCCCGACGGCAAAGCGCTGAAGGCGGGCAGCACGCCGCTGATCTATCAGGGGCTGGAGGTCGGCACCCTGACGAAGATGACGCTGCAGCCGGGCGGTAAGGTGAACGGCGAACTGACGCTCGATCCTTCTGTGGTCGGCCTGATGCGCAGCGGTACACGCATCGAAATGCGCAGCCCGAAAGTGAGCCTGGAGAACCCCAGCCTTAGCACCCTGCTGACCGGCGCCACCCTTGAGCTGATCCCCGGCGAAGGCGAGCCGCAACACCATTTCTCAGTGCGTCAGAGCAATGAAGCACTGCTGCAGCGCCCGGACGTATTGACGGTGCGCCTCACCGCGCCGGAGAGCTACGGCATTAACGCCGGCCAGCCGGTGATGCTGCGCGGCATTCAGATCGGTCAGGTTATCCGCCGCACGCTGACCACCAAAGGCGTAGAGTTCGAGGCGGCGATCGCGCCGGAACATCGTCAGCTGGTGCATGGCGACAGTAAATTTATTATTAACAGCCGGCTCGACGTGAAGTTTGGCCTCGACGGCATGAAGGTGCTGGGCGCCAGCGCCAGCGAATGGGTTGACGGCGGCATCCGCCTGGAGCCGGGCGGCAAAGGCGCGCCGCTGAATCAGTATCCGCTTTACGCTAACGCCGAAAAAGCGGAAGAAGGCATTACCGGCGAACGGCCGCCAACCACCCTGACGCTGATTGCCAACAGCCTGCCCGATATTCAGCCCGGATCGGTGGTGCTGTTCCGCAAATTCCAGGTAGGCGAGATTGTTGACGTGACGCCGAAAGCGAACGAGTTTCTGGTCGCGGTGCATATCAAGCCCGAATACCGCAAGCTGCTGACGCCTGACAGCGTTTTCTGGGCGGAGGGCGGTGCGAAAGTGCAGCTCAACGGCGCCGGCCTGACGGTGCAGGCGTCGCCGCTGAACCGCGCCCTGCGTGGCGCAATCAGCTTCGATAATCTGGAAGGCGCCAGCACCGGCAAAAATGAGAAGCGCGTGCTGTACAGCTCAGAAACCGCCGCGCGCGCCGTCGGCAGCCAGATCCTGCTGCATACCTATGACGGCAGCAAGCTTTCCGCCGGCATGCCGATTCGCTATCTCGGCATCGATATCGGCCAGGTCGAGTCGCTGGCGTTGAGCCAGGATCATAATCAGGTGATCGCCAAGGCGGTGCTGTATCCGGAATATGTGCAGAGCTTCGCCCGCACCGGCAGCCGCTTCTCGGTAGTGTCACCGGAGATTTCGGCCACCGGCGTCAACCACCTGGAGACGCTGCTGCAGCCCTATATCAACGTCGATCCCGGCAAGGGCGGCCTGGTGCGTCGCTTCGAGCTACAGGAGACCACGATTACCGATTCGCGCTATCTTGACGGCCTGAGCATTGTGGTCGATGCGCCGGAGGCGGGTTCACTCGGCATCGGCACGCCGGTGCTATTCCGCGGCGTCGAAGTGGGTACGGTCACCGGCACCTCGCTGGGCAGCATGGCGGATCGCGTGCAGGTACAGCTGCGCATCAGCAAGAAATATCAGCATCTGGTGCGCAATAACTCCGTCTTCTGGCTCGCCTCCGGCTATAACCTGGAGTTCGGCCTGATCGGCGGCGTGGTGAAAACCGGCACCTTCCAGCAATTTATCCGCGGCGGTATTCAGTTCGCCACGCCGCCGACCGTGCCGCTGGCACCGCAGGCCGCGTCCGGCAAGCATTTCCTGCTGCAGGATGAGGAGCCGAAAGCGTGGCGCCAATGGGGAACGGCAATCCCCTCCTCCTGATCTCTTCCGGGAGCCCGCGCAGGGCTCCCGTTTCATCGGCTTTCGCCGCAGCTGTGTTACACTTCCCGCCCTGTTTTTTCTGCAACTACCGGAATTCCGTCGTGGTCCAACAATCCCGAGCCAGCTTCCCTGAAGCCTTTCTTGATCTGATGCGGCAAACGCTGCCCGATGAGGAGAGCCTGCAGGCCTTTCTCGCCATCAGCCAACAGCCGCTGCGCCGCAGCCTGCGCGTGAATACCCTGAAAATCAGCGTGGCGGATTTTTTGCGCCAGACCGCCCGCTACGGCTGGCGGCTGACGCCGATCCCCTGGTGCGCCGAAGGCTTCTGGATTGAGCGCGACGAAAGCGACGACTCGCTGCCGCTCGGCAGCGTGGCGGAGCATCTGAGCGGGCTGTTTTATATTCAGGAAGCCAGCTCAATGCTGCCGGTCAGCGCGCTGTTCGCCGCTCAGCCGCAGCCCTGCCGGGTGATGGATGTGGCGGCCGCGCCCGGCTCCAAAACCACGCAGATAGCGGCGTTAATGAAAAACCAGGGCGTTATTCTGGCCAATGAATATGCCGCCAGCCGGGTGAAGGTGCTGCACGCCAACCTCAGCCGCTGTGGCGTCAGCAACGCCGCGCTGACCCATTTCGACGGACGCGTGTTCGGTCCGGCGCTGCCGGAGGCGTTTGACGCCATTCTGCTGGATGCGCCCTGCTCCGGCGAAGGAGTGATTCGTAAAGACCCGGACGCGCTGCGCAACTGGACGCTGGACAGCACTCTTTCCATCGCGGAAACACAGCGTGATCTGATCGACAGCGCCTTTCATGCGCTGAAGCCGGGCGGCACGCTGATCTACTCCACCTGTACACTCAACACGCTGGAAAACCAGCAGGTGGTGGCGTGGCTCTGTGAGCGCTATCCCGACGCGGTGACGGTCGAGTCGCTGGCGGATCTCTTCCCCGGCGCGCAGCAGGCCGTCACGCCGGAAGGGTTTCTGCACGTCTTCCCGCAGCTGTTCGACAGCGAAGGCTTTTTCGTCGCCCGGCTGCGCAAAACCGCCAGCGTCGAGCCGATGCCAGTGCCAGGTTACAAAGTGGGCAAGTTCCCGTTCAGCCCGCTGTCGCGTAAGGATGCACAGCAGGTTATCCAGGCGGCGGCAAAATCTGGCCTGTGCTGGCAGGAGGATGCCTTGTCGCTGTGGCAGCGCGATAAAGAGATCTGGCTGTTCCCCGCCGCGGTAGAGCCGCTGATCGGTCGGGTGCGTTTCTCGCGTATCGGACTGAAGCTGGCGGAAACCTTTAACAAAGGCTATCGCTGGCAGCATGAGGCGGTCATCGCGCTGGCGCGCGTTGAGGAAGGGAACAGCGTGGCGCTGACGGAAAGCGAGGCGGAAGAGTGGTATCGCGGCCGCGACATCTGGCCAGAGGCAGCGCTGCCGCGCGATGAGGTGCTGGTCACCTGGCAGCAGCAGCCGATCGGTCTGGCGAAGAAAGTAGGCCAGCGCCTGAAAAACAGCTATCCGCGCGAGCTGGTGCGCGACGGCAAACTGTTCCGCGCCTGACAAGCGCGGCCGCTTACGCTACTGAACTTTCACCAGCGTCAGCCGGTTGCCGAAGACGGCGCCGGTATCGATATAGTGCTGATTCCAGCCGCTGAGCGGCGCATCCAGCGGCGTATGGCCGAAATAGAACGCATCGGCGCCAGCAATGACGCCGCCCTGTCCGCGCTGAAGCTGGTGAATGCGGTCACGTCCCCACACTGTCTGCCAGGCGTCGATCGGCTGCGCCCAGGCGTAGCGCGCGGCCGGGTAGTCGGCGTGGGCGACCACGACAATCCGCTCGCCCAGCGCAATATGCACAATCAACGGTAGCGCCTGACAGCGCATCAGGTAGGCGCGCGCGGCGGCGCGCGTGGCCTCGCCCAGCCGCCAGAACCATTCCCCGCCGTTCATGCGCCACAACAGCTCATCCCCCTGCGTCAGCGCGGCCAGCGCCATCTCTTCATGATTGCCGCGCACGCAGCGAAACCAGGGCTGATCCAGCAGCCGCAGACAGGCCAGGCTATCAGGCCCACGATCGATCAGGTCGCCGACCGAGACCAACAGATCGCGTCGCGTATCAAACGCCACCGCCAGCAGCTGTTCATCCAGCAGGGAGCGGCAGCCGTGCAGATCGCCGACGATATAGATGTGTCGCCAGTTATCCCCCTCCAGATATTGATACAACATCGCCCTTTTCCTTACAGCTGTAACAGGAATATTGATGTGCGGTTAAGGCTGTAGCCTTTAAAGTGTAGCAGGCGAGGTAATCAGAAAGGTGCAGGCCAATATGGATAGCCAGAAGAAGTTTATTGTCATGCTGATATGTCTTTTCACCGGCAGCCTGCTGCTGCTGGAGATCCTCGCCCGGCTGGCGCATAAACTTATCGTCGGCTAACGGCGCGGCGGACAAGCCCTCTCATCGCGCCGCTGCCGCCCGCTTTTGCGCAGGCGCGGCGCTATTTGCCGTCGAGAAAGTGGATCACCGCGTCGGTAAACTCTTTCGGCGCCTGCAGGAAAGCGAAATGGCTGACGGTAGGCAGGATCAGCAGGCCGGCGTCAGGGATAGCGGCGGCGATATGTTCGAGATGCGCCCGGTCGATCGCTTCATCATGATCGCCGTCGGCGATCAGCACCTGGGCGCGGATGGTACCTAACGCCTCATCGCGCCATTCCGGCTGCGACTGCCACATCCCGCTAATTTGCTTCACAAACGCCGGATAGTCGTTGGGCGTTTTCGACAGCTTTTTATACTCTTCCCCGGCGCGCGCCATATAGGCAGTGAAGACCGGATTATTCTCAACGCCCGGCTTAACGCCGCGCGTGGTGACGTTAGGCGCAAAGGCGAACACCTTCCCGACGCGTTCCGCATGGCGCATCGCCATATCCAGACCAATGATCGCGCCGTCGCTCCAGCCCACGATATCAGCTTTGGCGATATGCAGGTGATCCATTAGCCCGACGATATCATCCGTCATTACATCGTAGCCGTAGGGCTGGGCGTTGCGCGTGCTGCGTCCGTGTCCGCGGCTATCGACCACAATCACCTGATGGTGCTTCGCCAGCTCAGGCACCTGCAGCCCCCAGTAGTCACTGTTCGCCAGCCCGCCGTGCAGCAGGATAACCGGCGATCCCTGCCCGGTTACGGCGTAGTAAAGCTGAATGCCGTTGACCTCGGCGTAGCCCGACTGCATCTCAGCCAGCGGCGCTGGGGTGGCCGGCAGCCGCTGCCAGCGCGTGCCCCAGTGGGCGTGCTGCGTTTCGCTCTGTGCCAGCGCAGGCGCCAGCGCCAGAACGCCAGCCAGTAAGATTGCCGGTTTGCTATGCATGTCTGATGTTTTCCTGTGCCCGTATGACCGGGCCGAATGGCGGTTTCTTGTACGCTTGCGGCCGGAAAAGGCGCGGCGGCAACATCTTTTACTACGCTTAACGCTGTGCCATTTATTACATAAATCACCGAGGACCGCTATGCAACGCCGAGATTTTATTGGATGCGGCAGCGCCATGTTTGCGCTGGCGCTGATGTCCCCTTCCGCATCAGGCGCAGCGGACGCGCCCCGCGCCACCCCCACCGCCCCTGTTTTACGGCCAGTAAAAATTAAGAATATTGCCATCGGCGAAGGCGAGCCGAAGGTGATCGTCTCCACCACCGCCACGCAGAGCGATGCGGTGAAGTCCTTTGTGCGCCGTCAGGCGACGCGGAGCGACAGCGATATTATCGAGCTGCGGCTGGATCTGCTGCACAACGGCCAGGACGCGGCGGCGATGGCGCAGCTGACGCGCGAGCTTTACGCCATGCTGCCGAATAAAATCCTGCTGGTGACCTTCCGTACTCAGGCGGAAGGCGGCAAGCAGGCGATTGACGATGAGCGCTACAGCGCACTCTGTCAGCAGCTGCTGACGCAGGGAGAGATGGATTTGCTGGATATTGAGATGTATCGCCCCGCCGCCAGAGAGCTGGTTACGCTGGCACATCAGCGGCAGGTGCGCGTGATCCTCTCCAGCCACGATTTTCAACAGACGCCGCCGCAGCGGGAGATTATCGCGCGCCTGCGCCAGCAGCAGGCAATGGGCGCGGATATCCTGAAAATGGCCGCTATGCCGCACGATCCGGGCGATGTCATCGGCATGATGGCGGCCACCTGGGAGATGCGGCGGCACTACGCACAGCAGCCGCTGCTGACGATGTCGATGGGCGGCATGGGCGCCGTAACGCGTCTGGCCGGCGAGCTGACCGGCTCAGCGCTGACTTTCGGCATGGCGGGCGATGCCTCAGCGCCGGGGCAGCTGGAGGCGAGCGATCTGAGCAGCGTGCTGGCGCTGCTGCATCGCGCGGCGCAGGAAGACGCGAAGCCGTCATAAACGCGCTGCGGGCCGACGGCAAAGCAAAAGGCGCGTTCTATGGTTGCCTGCAGGCGCTTTGACGTCGGAAAAATGCCACAGTTTAGCCTGATACGTCAAAATCAAACGCTCTTCCGGCTAAACGGGGATTGTGGACAGACAGGGCGGAAAAAAGAGAGCGTGGAGCGGGTAACGGGAATCGAACCCGTGTCACCAGCTTGGGAAGCTGGGGTAATACCATTATACGATACCCGCCCGGCAGGCTGCGTCATGCCGGTACGCATTCAGCAAGACGCAGTTTTACACAATATGGCGCCCTTTACGCAAGCACTTATCTGCTATCAGCGGAAAAAAAACGCGCGGCATCAAGGCGATCCCGGGGCCGTTAGCGATGCAGCTCCGCGACCGTCATGGTAAAACGCAGCGGGGCGTCGCCGAAATTAGCGTAATGATGTGCATTATCCGTTCTGGCGACCGCCGAACTGCCGGCATAAATTGTCAGATTGCTGGTTTCGGTTTTCAGGCTCAGCACTCCCTGCTCAACGTGCAGCAGCTCAAAGGTGCCGTGCGGATGGCCAGGAGAGGTAAATACCTCGCCAGGAAACATCTCCCAGCGCCAAAGCTCAACCATATCCGGCCCGCTGGATCCAGCCAGCAGGCGCGCGCTACCGCCTTTCTCGCCCTGCCAGAGCGTAGGGATATCCTGGCTTTCAATCAGCCATGCATCGGGCGCACGCGTGACATTAACAATATCCGCAACGGAAAGGCCGAGCGCGGCGGCGATTTTGCAAAGGATCGCCACGCTGGGATTCGCGCTGCCCTTCTCAATTTCCACCAGCATGCCCTTGCTGACTCCCGCCCGTCGGGAAAGCTCATCCAGGGAGAGCTTCTGCTCCTTGCGGTGATGATGAATGCTGGTGGACACCGCCTCGCTGACGCTGGCGATATCAGCGCCGGCAGCGGTCGATTTATTGACTTTTTTGGTCATCGGTCACTACTATAATCTAAATTAGTCACTAAAGGATTATGTTATGTTTTCTGTTACCCCGTCAATCGACCCGGCGGTTATCCGTCTGGCACCCGGCTTTCGCGCGCTAAGCCTTGTTGTCGATGCCGCACCGTTAGTTAATCCCGCCATTGCTGACGAGGCGTTGAAGCGGGCGTGCGCATCCGTTGTGGCCGGCGAAGCGAACTGGGCGGAGGCGCACCTTGCCGCATGGGCGGAGGCGTTTAAGGCGTTTGGCGCCAAACCTAAACGCACGCCCTGCTCGGCCGACGCCTTACGTAAGCGCGTTCAGCGTGACGGCGCAATGCCCGCGATCGATCCGATCGTCGATCTTTATAACGCCATTAGCATTCGCTATGCCATTCCGGTCGGCGGGGAAAACTTTGCCGCCTATACCAGCCAGCCACGGTTGACGATTGCTGACGGAACGGAGCTGTTTGATACCGTTAAAGAGGGAGAACCCGCCAGCGAATCCCCCGAGCCGGGCGAAGTTATCTGGCGTGATGAACAGGGCGTCACTTGCCGACGCTGGAACTGGCGTCAGGGCGTCCGAACCCGGCTGAGCGCCGAGGCGAAACAGATGTGGTTTATCCTCGAAAGCCTGCCGGCAATGCCGCTGGAGGCGCTGCACCAGGCGGGTGATGAACTGATTCAGGGTATTGCGCTGATGATGCCCGGCTCCCGCATTGAAAAACAGCTTATCGGCGAGATCGGTTAATCTTTTTCTCTGGCGGCGTTCTCTCTTACCGGTGAGGTAACGCCGCCCGTGCAGAGGCCTGTCCCTTTTAAATCCTCTCTTTTACCACTTATGCGCTGCGCTCAGGTTGCTCTCTATTCACACCGATAACACCTGATTGCCTAACCGGCAGCAAGACCGTTTTACCGGTACATACTTAATAAGTAAAAATGGCGCTATAGCCTCTAAAGCAACCGCTGTTTACT
The DNA here is from genome assembly GCF_002953195.1 of Mixta gaviniae. Classification (GTDB taxonomy): domain Bacteria; phylum Pseudomonadota; class Gammaproteobacteria; order Enterobacterales; family Enterobacteriaceae; genus Mixta; species Mixta gaviniae. The sequence goes on from NZ_CP026377.1 coordinate 2,572,783, forward strand.
CTTTTGAATATAATTAAAACCGCCGTGTGGTTGTTATAAAATGGAGACAGATTTTTCTTAATTAAGCGCCAGTTTTTACTTTTTCATCTGCTTATTGTTATTTACGAATCGTTTCACTTCGCGTCTAAAACGGCAGATACGCGCCGCTGATTTGTTTTTTCCTGTTAATTTTCAATCACCTAAACGCACTAAAACTTGCCCGCCCGTTACGGCAGTTCATATTTTATCGTCTCGTCTGCCGCTAAAAGAGATTTTTTTACCGCCTTCTGACCTGGCATCGCCGTTTCGTTTCCCGGTCGTCATATAGCCGCTTATATTTCTGCTAGACTTAATTTTTCAACGCATAGAAAGGAGAAACAGATGCTGGGTAAAATCGAAGACAAAGTACGCGAAGGTACCGGTAAAGCGCAGGAAGCTTACGGCCGTGCAACCGACAGCTATAGCGATCAGGCGGAAGGTTCGGCGCGCAAATACGCCAGCCAGGCGAGCTACGCAGTGCGTGACGCCGCTGATACAGTAAGAAGCCAGGTTTCTTCTAACCCGCTCGGCGGATTAGCCGTGGCCGCGGCAGCGGGCGTCGTGCTGGGCTATCTGTTAGGCCGTAAATAATCGGCCCTAAGGCCGGCAGGTTCTCTGTCGGCCTGGTTACCTCTCTGTAGTTTTTCTACGCCTTTGGTAAGCCCTTTCCATCCCTCTGCGCTGGCCAAACCAACTACTTCAGCAGCATCCATTAATGCCCCGCTTTGGCAAAATTAACCACTTCAGGGCAATCGTTCAATTCTTTGCTTCGTCATCATCAGCCATATCTCTGTTTCTGCAGGTAATGCAACAATGCCACGCCTGACAAAGTCGCTTATGCCTCACGGAAACGGTCGCGGCCATTTTATGTGACGTTGTCACGAAGCCTCACGTTTGCTCTGTCTGCCCTGTCTGGGCATGGTTTTGGTAGTAAAGATGGTTTTACTAATCGTAAATACCTCGAGAAAATGGCTGATTACATCATTCAGCGCTCACTGGATAACATTGATATTGAAAAGCTTAAAACGTCGTCGTTAACAGCTCAGGAAGCCTGGCCGGCAGTATAATGACAAACAGGCCAGGGCTGGGTAACAGTGGGACGATGTTTACCAGTCGTATGGCTGCAAAAGTAGTGATGGGATTTACTTTCTTAACGTTGCTTTCTGTAGGAGCATTACCATCCAGCGCAGTTTACTCATCACGACAGCTGAATCAACGTGATGCAGAGCTGTACGACTCTCTGCGTAGACAGGGGCATTTGGTTCTTCTTTATTTTATTATTGAAAAAAGAGTTGAGCCTTTCGAGGGCGCAACTGCGTTATGGCATAAAAACCGTCGCCTGTTCAATGAAGTAACCGCCTTGTTTCTCAAGAAGATAAGCTTATGATTTTCTTGAAATTAATATCCCATGGTATAGCTGGCGTGCGTGATTGCATCATTATCGTTACTCTTGGGCTGTTGTTTTGGTTCATCTTTATGTCAGAATTTAAATACCGCTATTTTATGGCGGGCATATCCTGTTTAGGTTTTTTAGCGGCTTATTTAACATACCGTATCGCCGAAAAAGTTGATGATGGTATCTAAACTTAATCCATAAACAGCGAAAACAACCAGTATGACAAACTTAATTAATCTTGGTTAACTGTATGAAAATTGGATATATTTTTCCGGCCGTGTGCGGCATCGCAGGGGTGGTACTTCTGGTGTGGTTCATCGCCAGCGGCGCATGGATGCCCGGTACCTAAGCATCAATGCGGGATAAGAGAGTGCCCGTTATTAACGTAAAAACCGCAGAGGCGTTCCTGACGCCTTTGCGCATACCGGGTGCAAAGGTGTTAACGATCTCTTCGTCTGTCCGTCATTAAATGCGCACCTGCTAACAGCACCAGCTTTAACGCCTTTCGCAAATGCTCACGGACACCTCTTGTTACTCAGGCGTAAGTGAGGCAGATGGCGAAGATAATGCCGGCGCTGTTGTTATAAACCCTAACGTTATGTCCATCGCGTGTTAGCTGAGGAATACAGTCAGCAGATCACATTCTGGTGATACTCTGTTGGCGGTAAATAAATGAAAGAACAGGAAGATTTTGTTGGCGTTTAAAATATAAAGACGAGTGAATAGAAATATCCATTACGCAAAATGCGTTCTCCATTACAGGTTCATCCTTTCCTGGGCGGATCGTCCGTTACCTGATGCCGCCCAAGACGCAATGCCCGGATATTGGTAAAGTAAGTTATTCAGAGATCATACTCAGCAAGGATTTTTTCAACGTCTTTGTTGCCCGGGTACTTCTTCTTAAGCTGCTCTTGTTGTTTGCTGGCCAGCGTACAATATTTATCTACGCCTGCTTCAATTTCCTTTTGTCGGCTCTTGGACAAAGAACTATCCCATTCACCTGCAAAATGCTGGCAATCTTCAGCGTTATCCTGAAAAGCTTTTATATCAGCTCCCAGTGACTCAGCCTGCACGACGGAACAGCTAACTGTCAACAGTAAAGTCGTTACTGCCATTATGATTTTTTTCATCTTATCTCCCATCCGATGACCAGTGGGGCTTGTCTCGGGCACCACCGTGATATTTGATTACACCATAGCTTTTACCCACCTGATGGAGTTCTGTGTTCATTCCATCTCTTGGTGGCGTTCTTATAATGACGGTTTTATTGTTCTTGTCGATGATGTTCAGCTAGCCTGCCCACGAAATGTTCATATCAATGGCCTTCTCTTCTGTATGCCGACTCCGTAAGGCTGGAGCGACATGCAATCCGGTCATTCCATATGCGGCCACCATCGCATTAGCTTCGCGCAGACTTTTAGCATCATTTTTATGATCCCATTCAATGTTTACGCCAGCCATCGGAGGCACATCAGAAGCGCGTACTACCTCCGGCTTATTTTTCAACACCAGTGCATCAGATAAGCTCTTTCTGGTGGTTGGAGCGTAGCTGCTATTGTCACTCTGGCTCCAGCTTGCTTCAGCGCAGACAAAAATTGCTCAACATTAGTGCGGAATGGATAACTTAATGTTTGCGTCGATGTCTTATCCTGAAATTTATTGACCCAGGCTACTCCGCTTAATTCCTTCATGTTCGGCTCCTTGATTTAGCATGGGCCAGTAGATTAAACGAATCACCCTGAAATAAAAATCATCGGATTACATTGAAAATTACAACAAGCTATTGAAATAAGAAGCCCCATTAAACACGCACAGAAATTATTACGACTATCAATTACGATGATTTTTTTATAAAAAAATGGTACTGATTTTTTCATGACCGGTTTCAGTATTCGTAACGACGTTTGTGCGTAAAATCATATGCCTTCACCCACATCCTGAAAGTCACCGGGGATAAAACACTGCCAAATTTAGGGTATTGTTGTTTATGCCAGATATGAAAAAACCAAATTGAGATAATTGTGAACCAAATAAAGCAAACGTTTAGCCCGCAAAAGCAAGTTTAATTATTAAAATGCAAACATCATCTCTATTTCGCTTGTTTAAGGTAGGTTCCTCATGATGCATTGCCCTCTCTGCCAGACTGCTGCACTGATATCCTCGCCTCACCCTACCGATATCATACTAACCTGCCCCGGCAGGTTTTTTTATGTTTGATAGTATGCAAAAAAATATTGATAATTTTTCATATACAGTTCTTTCATGCAAAAAATCTGTATATGTCTAAAATTTATGGGACCAAAAAATTACCTAACGGTAAGTGGCAATGCGACTTTTATCTCAACGGCCGTGGCAGCATGCGCGTACGCAAAACTTTCAATACACGCGGTGAAGCGATAGCTTATGAAAAGTTCACGCTATCTGAGGTAGAAGATAAGCCCTGGATGGGCGGTAAAGAAGATAACCGGCTGCTGAGTGAGTTGATTGACCTTTGGTATAAGCTGCACGGCTGCTCGTTGAGTGATAAAAAAGGCCGTCTGGGAAAGCTGGGCATCATCTGGCGAGGACTTGGCGATCCGGTTGCGCGAACGCTAACCGCTAAAGACTGGGCGCCTTATCGTGTCCGCCGCTTACGTGGTGAAATCGAGAATGGCTATAAGACCAGCGCCAAGTCGCTAAAGGTATCGATCGGTACGGTTAACGGTGAGCATGCCTTTTTGCGTGCGGTCTTTAATGAGCTGGAACGGTTGGGTGAGGTTAACTACCCTAACCCGCTTAAAAATGTCCGTGAGTTTGATGTACCAGAAAAAGAAATGGCTTGGCTCACCGAAGAACAAACCACACGATTAATGCGTACCTGTCATGGTCATGCCAACCCCAATCTTACCCTTATCGTTAAAATCTGCCTTAGCACCGGCTGCCGCTGGAATGAGGCGGCCAGTCTGCGCGCTTCACAACGCTCACCGAATAAAATCACCGTTGTTAAAACCAAAGGAAAAAAGAACCGCACGGTTCCCATCGATAAAGAGTTATATGAAGAATGGTTAGCACGTGAAGGTATGCCTTTTGATGAATGCTACAGGCAGTTTTACCAGGTACTAACGCTCGCGAAAATAGAACTGCCTGAAGGTCAGATAAGCCACGCATTACGTCACACCTTCAGCAGCCACTTTATGATGGGCGGCAGTAATATTCTGGTGCTTCAGCGTATTCCCGGCCATTCAGATATCAGGTTCACTATGCGTTATGTGCATTTCGCGCCAGACCACCTGGAAGGTGCGATTTATTTAAACCCGCTGCAAAGAGTTAAGCTGCGTCCACAAACTGACTACAAGGGGTCAACAGAGAGGATATCAGGTAGAACAGGAAGCTGATTAACTTACTGATTTTTATGTAAGTTGCTGATATTGAATCGTGGATAAAAAAAGACCGAATACGATTTTAACCTTTTAAAATCAATGATTTATGTGAATAAATGGCGTAAATTTGACTACAAAAATTTAACCGTTTTACTATGGTTTTTCGTAAATTAAAGCTATTGAATTAATTTTTCTCTTACATTAGATATTAATATCATATAATTATTTTAAATTTGATTTCAGGCTATTGCTTTATAACTGATATAAAAACATACTTATGGCTCAGTTTTAAGCTTTATAAAACACTTATTAAAGGCATGATTTTCATTTAAAATCATAAATATCATGCCTGTAAATTTAATGTTTAAGTGCGTAAGTGCCTACCAAAAACTTCCTTCATTGAAGCAACGTTTCTTATTGCGTTACTACTTAGATCACCACTCACATTTACTGGAGAATCATCACTCTTTAGCATAATTATCAAAATAGTATATGTAAGTAGAAATAAATACCAAGTATGGGCATAAGTTTTCATTGATGCCTTACTACTTTTAAAAGGAGAAATAACATTGGCATGAGTTCTATCATTCCTAAATGTATATAGTAGGCCTAACGTTATTAACCTAATCCTTTCGCTTTCGCTTAAAGTGAGGGGCTCTGCTTCCTCTTGTTTACCAAGAGTTACAGTGTTGCCAGAGATAATTTTTTTTAAGAGGTTAGCACCGCCTCTTCTTTCATCTTTGTCAGAATAATTTTTACCTGAGAAGTAATGCATTAGCGCGTCCAAGTTAATTATTTTTTTATTGGGATCGCCATCATTTAATACCAATCTTTTATAAATTTTACTATCTTCTAATCTGCTATTTTCATTAGTTATTTTTTTTAGGAGATATTCACAAACTTGATGCGGAATAGCCTCAAATACAATATACAGCGCATTTCGATAGTTGCTATCGTTTGAAATTACGTTTTCAATCCGAACATTCAAAGTATCTTGAATAAGTTTTGTGATATTTGAACCATTGCCATTATGAGTAAAAATATACTCAAGAGCCCTCCAAACGTGGTCAAATGCAATATCAGATCTATTTGGAATCATATACAAAGCATCAAGTAAAAATGAAACCACCTTATTATATTCAACATTATCACTTTCTGGTAACTCGAAGGGATGAAATACTTTTGCTAAACCTACCTCTTCAACCTTTTTTTCAAAAACTTCTTCAATGTCAAATTTAAATGCCTTCGGCCATTGATTAATACTTTTTAGCCTTAACTCCCTTTCTTTACTCATGTAATCACCTTTTAATTCAAATTAAACGGATTTATTAATTCATAGGACAACAAAATAGTCTATTATTTATCTGCTACCATCTAATAATTATATTCCATAGTTAACACTACCTTCCCAGCGGGGTTTACTTCATCAGCACCACAAGTGAAGTTAGTTCCCTTACTCGCCACACTAATCTTACGGCCCGGCAAAAGGGCAATATCATAAATGTCGTATTTATCGTCGATACCCAGCAACCAGCGACCATTGCTAATACTAGATATGCTAGCGTCAACGATCCACGTCCCTGAGTTACTTGAGATAAAAACTGGTTCATTAAGAGTGTGAGGGATAAAGCTTAAATCAACCGACCAGTTGCCGGCATCCTGTAGCACACCTGCTATAAGGTTCTTACGCGGAATAGCCGTTCCTGTGCTTTGTTTAGTACTTTCAGCCAAATGCGCGCCCTTCCCGGTCGCTAGCCACTCTAAAGACGCGCCGGTATCAAGCGCACATGTCACGACTACATCACCGGGAAAGTAATTTCTACGCACCCAGGTGCTGACCGTACCGGATGAAATACCCAGCAGCTCGCAAAGTTGTTTTTGAAGAGTAAAGCCATAGGCGTCCATGATGCGGCGTAGAACCGGCTTGCCACCGTTTGAAGTGATCTCGTTGTAGAGCGCTTCGCCTTTCGGGATAGACGGAGAAGTGTCTAAATTTGCATTTGCAAGTTTACCGCTTGTGAGCCAGTGGAGGTCACTGCCAGTATCTAATGCGCATTTTACAAAAGCGCTGCCGGGAACGCTGTCACGCTGCACCCAATTACTGACATTGGCAGCAGGCACACCAAGGCATTCAGCCAAAGCTTTTTGAGTCGTAACCCCATAGGCAGACGACAGACGCTCGACGATTTCTAACGCCGTCCCTTCGCTAAAATCCATAAGCCACCAAATAAATAAACATTTGTTGTTTACTAAACGCCATTTGATGATCTAGGATGTATCACACCACATGAAACACCGTAGAACAAAACGACCCGAAGGAGATACTGCTTTATGCATACTGAAAATGCAAACAGTGGAAACGCTTTTGACTTACCCCAGTCACCAGAGTTAATCGCCAACCTTGCTGCTGCCTTAATGCCTGCGCTTAGCGCGGCGGTTAACACCGCCGTTGAAAAAGCGTTGGCACTCAATACCTCGGCCACCATGTCCAAAGAAGATTTCGCTGCAGCGAACGGCATTAGCAAGTCCGTGTTAGAAAAGTGGATTGCTAATGGCGTCGTGCTTCTCGCCCCTACTCCAACCAGTACCGTTAAACGCACGGTGGAATGCAAAAAGACCGGCCAGACGCGTACTGACGTGATGGAGAAGCACGGCAATGCGCTGGTTAACGTTGCTGCATGGCGTGAAAAAAACCTGCAGCACGCCATCAACTGTCGTTACATCAAACGCTAACTTGATTTTGCAAGTTTCAAGGATTCGAATCATGTTTGATTATCAGGTCTCTAAACACCCTCACCTCGATAATGCCTGTCGGCAGTTTGCTCAGAACCACAACCTGAGCCAGCTGGCTGGCAAAGTTGAGATGAAGCCACAGGTATTGCGTAACAAGCTGAATCCCGATCAGCCGCACCAGTTAACACTAACTGAGGTATTGCAGCTTACAGATATCACTGAAGACTCGACGCTGGTCGATGGCCTGTTGGCACAGCTTCATTGTTTGCCTTCTGTACCAGTGAACGAACTGGCAGCGGAAAAGCTGGCGTCTTATGTGATGAATGCAACAGCTGCTGTTGGTCAGGTTGCTGCCGGCGCGGTATCAACCGAGCGTATGACCCAGTCACGCAAAAATGCTTTCGTCGATAGTGTGAATTCAGGTATTCGCTGCCTGACACTGGCGGCAATGGCCGTTCATGCTCGTATCCATACTAACCCGACGATGGCTTCTACGCTCGATGCTGTAAGCGGTCTCGGCGCTTCTATCAGTCTGAGCTGAGATAACTATGCCCTTTTCAGTCGCACCACTTTTGAAGCGTCAGAGCCAATTGCCAGCGCACGGGCATGGCTGGATCACAGGTAAGAACGGTAAACGCTGGCATCCATGTCACGGTCAACAGCAACTATTGAATGAACTGACAACCCGGCCTCAAAGCGTTATCGAACGCATGAAAGTTTTTATCGGAGGTTTCTGTGAGTAATGCAGCCCTCGCTGTACCACAAAAACACGCAACGGCACCTTTTACCGAAATTCGTCTGGTGCATGCGCGCGTGGATAAAGTCGAAAGAATGACGTTTGACGAATTTCGGAAAACGTGGCGGCAGCTACTAAAGAACAACAGCAACCCGGCACTGAACTATTTCAACCGACAGAACGAAGAATTCAAATTTTGCGTAATGACCCTGGCGAACCGTAATGCGCCTGGCTCATTCAAGGTAGATGAAGTCGGCAAACCGTTTGAATATTTCGATGAAAGTCGCCGCGAACTAATCATCGTGGCAATGAACAAAATGGCGCGCTGGGGCCGTATCCTGCCGCATCAGTTCTCTATAGCAGATAGCTTTTTAGCTGAATAAATAACCCAATCGAAATTAATGGCGTAAACCCGCCGGGCATTCTTTTGCCTGAAATCTGGAGATAGATAAATGCGAAATATTGGAACCCATAAATATAACGAAGATGTGGAAACCATAACGGCGTTATTAAACAACGCACGTATGGATGAGCGTAAAGGCCGCGCACAGGTTGTTTCTGAACGCCTGGCTGAACTGGCTGCGCATATCAACCAACAGGGACTGAATGGTGTTGAAGCCGCTGAACTGATCCGCCGCGAAGCTGAGCGTTACGACAACGAATCACGGGAGCTGCACTGATGGCTGACACAATGGATCTTGTACAGCAGCACACTGAAGAAATGCTGGCGCGCAATATCGCAGCTGTTATCCGCCGACCGATACTGGTCAGTGCGTTTTTTTGTGATGACTGTGACGCAGAAATCCCGGCAGCACGACGCCAGGCCATAACGGGTGTTACCCGTTGTGTTGCATGTCAGGAAGTGGCTGAACTTAAAAGTCGCCATTATCACGGCGGCCTCTGATGCATCAGGAATACGCCTACCCGTGGAACGCGCCACGGGAGGCCATCGCCAGTCCATATCCCACCTATGAAGAAACCCGCCGCCGCGATCAGCTGATTGCGGCGCTGCTGCATGCGCAGGAGCTACTGGAAAAACAGCCCGTGCTGGTACAGCTTGATGTTAAACGTCGCGTCAGTGAACTGGAGAAAACTTACGGTACAGCTCGTGCCAATGCGTACTTAGCAAAAACCTTTGTTGAGCGCACATTGCCACGCGTTGAAAAAGTTAACGCGCAATATCGTCTCGGCGATATGAACACAGGAACCTTCACCCTACTAACCAGCAACGCCGAAGAGTATAAAGGCGCGGCGGTTGCTGCCGGCACGCTATGGGAGCTGATGCGCCGTTTTAACCGGCTGCCTGATATGGCACGTGCCGATGTTGACCTGTTGGCCGGCGATATCGCCAGTTTTATCCTGGCGGAAATGGCGCAAGCGCACGGTCAGGCCGGTGGCGAATCAGACTACAAATACACTCACCGTATTTATATGACCGCGGCGGCTATCACTCGTGAGCTGAATCAGACGCCACCGCTATGGGATAAAGTTACCTCCCGCCTGTTTTGCCCGGAAGACATTGCCCCGGCCATCATGAGGATGCAAAACGAAAAGTGGTGGAAAGGACGTCTGCGCCGTGTTGCTGCCTCATGGCGTGAACATCTGCAGATTGCCCTGGCAAACGTCAGCAAAAAGCACACCCCCTATGCCAGTTCAATGGCCATTATCGAATGGCGAGAACAGAAGCGTCGTACCCGCGAGTTTCTCAAGGGCATGGAGCTGGAAGACGAGGAAGGCAACCGCATCAGCCTGATTGAAAAATACGACGGCAGCGTTGCCAATCCGGCGATCCGCCGCTGTGAGCTGATGACTCGTATTCGCGGCTTTGAAAATATCTGCAACGAAATGGGCTTTGTCGGCGAATTCTATACGCTAACCGCGCCGGCCCGCTATCACGCCACGATTAAAACCGGATACCGCAACCGCAAATGGAACGGCGCCAGCCCGGCCGATACGCAGCGTTATCTCTGCAGCGTGTGGCAAAAAATCCGCGCCAAGCTGCACCGTGAAGATATCCGCATCTTTGGCATCCGGGTAGCTGAACCACATCACGACGCCACGCCACACTGGCATATGCTGATGTTTATGCGACCGGAAGATGTGGATCAGGTGCGTCAGATAATACGCGATTACGCATATCAGCAAGACGGCAACGAGCTGACTACGGAGAAAGCCCGTAAGGCCCGCTTCCATGCTGAAGCGATCGATCCGGAGAAAGGCAGCGCCACCGGTTACGTGGCGAAATACATCTCCAAGAATATCGACGGGTACGCGCTGGACGGTGAGCTGGATGATGAAAGCGGTAAAGAACTTAAAGAAACCGCTTCTGCTGTTTCTGCCTGGGCGGCACGCTGGCACATCCGTCAGTTCCAGTTTGTGGGCGGTGCGCCGGTGACGGTTTACCGCGAGCTGCGCCGCATGGCCGACAGCGAAACCGCCCACGGCCTAAGCGTGGAGTTCGCCGCCGCGCATGATGCCGCTGACGCCGGTGACTGGGCTGCCTATGTTAACGCTCAAGGTGGCCCGTTTGTGCGCCGTGACGAGTTGGCCGTGCGCACCTGGTATCAGGCAGGCAATGAATGGAATGAATACGGTGAGGAGACAGTACGTATCAAAGGCGTTTACGCCGCATCTGTGGGTGACGATACGCCAATTCTGACGCGTCTGGCGCAGTGGAAGATCGTGCCGAAGCGCGCCGTTGATTTGGGTTTGGAATTTAGGGACGCGTCTGCGTCCCCTCGGAGTTCTGTCAATAACTGTACGGGTAGCGAAAGCGAACCCCCAGAACTGGATTTATCAAAACCACTAACCAGAAGCGAAAGAAGGAAGCTAACGGTTAGAATCAGGGTGAAAAAGGAAATGGGTAGGCGGCATTTTGTACACGGAACTGATGACCAGCATGCCGCGATCATCAGGACTATCGACAAAGTGTAAATGAATACTGGCATAAGCATCAGCCGGGGTGAAGCTCTGCATTTGATGGCCGGGGGGAAGAGTCGGTTTAACAATAAATGGTTTAGTGGCTCATCTACAGGGAAAGTTTTTAGGGCTGCGCCATCTCACGGACATAACGCCAGAATAATACTCGGTCGAGTGGCTCGACTGGCTTCAGCTACTAAGTTAAGCTCTTAACTAAATCGCATAATTTCATGTGCATACGTTAGCGAAACTGCCCAATTTTTTTCTTCCCATTTTTTAGTACAATATGGTACTGTTTATTTATACAGTATCTCGAATGGGAGGGCGCATGGATAGAGAGCTGAGCAAGCATATTATGCTTGAAAGGGTAGAGCTGATAGCACGTCTGACAACAGAGGGTGTTTGTCAGGAAAGAGATCGTGAAATTGCATTGAATTTAATTGCTGAACTGGCGCATGAGAACTTGCTAAAAAAAGATTCTTATTCAGTAGTTGTTTCAGCCAAACCGTGTAAACAACTATTAAAAAGAGAAAATGAAGTAAGAATACACATCACGTTGGATAAAACACAAAACATGGGGCAGCAACTTGTTGAAGCCTTTGAAAGTGAGCTTAATCGCAGAGTTAAAGACACCTTTCCTGCTTCTCAAGTCACGGTCAAAAAAGGATCAATGACTGGCGTCGAGATAAAGGGCTTTCCGAGCGACTCAGACCGGGAACGCCTGGACGGAATTATTAAGGAAGTGTGGGAAGATGAAAGCTGGCACTAAATAACAAATCTCGTCGATTTGAAAGCTGGCTTTTCGAGTCGGCGGGATTGAATTATCTTCAACATTACTGATACATGCCCGCATTGGTTGTATATCAGACTCTTTTTTTGATGTAGAACACGCAATTGACTTAAAATAGGCTCAGACCCTACCTTCTAAAAATTGCAAAGGTTATGCTAGCTCATGCTATACACAGACTGATTTATCTTACAACATTAGCGGGGGTTCTTATGATTGGTGAAAATTTAATACTGACAGTTGATGAATTAAACAAAGTTGATTTTAAATTATTTTCTCAGGTTCCTTTAACTTTCCACGAACATGAAATATCAGCATATCTAAGAACAATTCAAGATGAAGCTATAAATGTAAATGAAAAAAAGGTTGCGGAATTTTTGAGCATCCTTTTTATGTTTAACTTGCAAGTGGTTGGTGGTAATTCTGTATTTGAGCCCATGGCAATATTTGGGAATAAGAGATCGTTGTTGCCAGAAGATTTTGATTCTAAATTAAATGACTACATCATTGAACTATCCACTAGAATAACAAATCCTTTTTTGCTTTCTAGAATTTGTGATGTTATATGGGTAAATAACAAAGCAAAAAAAGATATGGCAATAAAGGCGATAGATTCTTATTCTGAAATGATAGGCGAGGCAACATCTTATTTAAAGAGAATGAAAAAAGAAAAAGATGACTCAAGTCTAAGTCTATTTATTTTCATCAAGGAATACATTGCAAGAGCATTATTTATATCATCCTGCGTTTACCCGAGGAAATCAGGGGGTAATGAGCATATTAAAACTGCTATTACCTCTCTTTATGAAACTCAAAATGACCTGCTTGTATTTGAGGGTTTCAACAATTTAACCTGGGTAATGATGCAGCACTCGGGCGATACAGATAAATTGAAATTTGCAGTGAATGCAGAGTCAATGGCTAAAGCCCATTCTGGTAAAGCTTACTTTGAAGCAGTTAAAGATCTTTATGAAACTGCTGCGCGCATATATGAGAAAAATAGTAAAAATGATGAGGCGAAGCAATGCAGGATTAGTGCCGCTAAAATCACTATTGATGTAGTTAATAGTCATAGTGAGCCTATGCTAAAAGCAAGTTGGCTTAGAACGGCGATATCAGAACTAAGAAAGGTTGGCGAAAAAGAACTTATTGAAGATTTAAAAAAACAATTAGTCGACGCGCGGGAGGAGAGTCTAAACAGCTATGCCACCTTAAGCTCGTCGATAGACATTACCGATGAAGTTAACAATGCACTTGATAGCTTAGCCAATCGTAAGTTGTCTTTTATCCTCAAATATATAATCAGGGAAACCCCATTGAAAACATTTCAAACATAAGGGAAGAAGTATTAAGGATTTCAGAGGTTAGTCTATTCTCAAGGTTTTTTGCTTCGGAAATCATGGATGAGGCGGGGCACAGGATTCATAGATATAAACCGCTAAGTGATGTTAATGAAATGACTGATAATGAAGCAATTGATCATTACATGAGAAATATCACTATAACTCATGATCTTTTCATAAAAGCAGCCTTTGAACCTGCTAGGTTTGTTATAATTCAAGAGCACAATATAACATTAAATACCTTTATTAAATTTACTGCGTATAGCCCATTCATAAAAGACGAGCACGCGAATATTTTTTCACTTGGTTTCTACCGGCTTTTCCAAGGTGATTATATGGGGGCTAGCTATCTTCTTATACCTCAAATGGAAGGGATTTTAAGACATGCCTATGAAATTAGTGGTAAAGACTCCACTCGTTATCTGGATAAGGGCATAGAAGAATCAACAAGCATTTCTATTCTATTAGATAAGTGTAGGGAAGACATTGATCTGATTTTCACGAAAGACATTGCTTTGACTATTGATATGTTATTCAACAGAAAAAATGGACCGCTCTTAAGACATAAACTAGCTCACGGTAATTTGTATGATGGCATGTGCTTTTCTGCATCGACTATCTATGCGTGTTTCTTAATATTTTATATATGTGCTTTGCCATTGCATGCGCATTTTGAGCGCATATTCGATTCTGAATAAACAATAATAGCTGGATACATTGATTTTAGTAACGCGTGCATTACTTCATTAGTTTGCATTGTTTTTTGATGCAAACTAATGTAAGCCAGCACCAGCGCTGGTGCGGCTCGGAGCTACAAATGCATCTGCATTAAAACCGACCTATAAAGCGGGCAGGCGTGGCGGGGTGAGCATTGCGTGTATGAAAGTAGGTAATCCTTTTAATTGAGCCGCACCCGACATGGTATGGTAGAAAGTGAGATAAAAAGAAAAGCGATAAGGCGGTTCTAGAGCATGCATGACTATGCCGCATGAATCCGCATGATCGTTTGAGTGTCGTTTATCCTCCGGTCCGCCAGTTCTGGCGGGCTTTCCCCTGTTTATTGCATTTGCATGAAAACTATTACATGAAGCGCGCAGGCGTGGCGGGGATAGCATTGCGCGCAGAGGGGGAAAACATGTGTGTCGTGGGCTGCGTCAGCCCCCGGAGGCGTGCGCAATGGTTTGAGGTGGCAGAGAGATGATTAAGCATGGGGGGCGCGCAAAATGCGTCTGAGGGCGTCAGGCGGCGTCTGGCATTGGTCAGAATCAATATGGTACAGTTTTAACCAATCCGGTTACCCATGTAAGGGAATGATATGGATACAACTGAGCAGTTAAACGGGACTTATTTTTACGGCGGGCTTACCAACCTGTCCGCCGGAGAGCTTTATTTCTGGATAATGATTGATGTGACTGCCGAGCATTTCAGCGGTGCAAAAGATATCATCGCGCTGGCTGCGATCTACTCGGGACAAAATACGATTGACGTATCCGGCAAGCTAAACGGGGCCTGGAAAGGTACCTCTTATGCTTCGGTTTATTCCCGCAAGCTGTTACGCGATTACCGCCTTCCGTTCAGATTGCCTACGTGGATACAAAATCCCAAAAAGCCGCTTCAAATTAAAATGTTAATGACTCACAAGCTGGGGACGTTTGTCGGTCGCACAATCCCGGTTTTAGGCTGGGCACTTATGGCCGCTGATGTGGCAGAAATAGGCTGGAAAGCCACGGTAAAATACAACCGGATTGCCAATAAGGACGACAGGATATGGTAAGCGAGGATACAGAAAAGGCCGTATTTGCGCTGGTTGAAGATTATAACGGCAGAAGTCTGTTCACGTTCAGGCGTTATAAGCTTGAGCTGGACACCGATCTGAACAACGACTTTCGCATGGATCCTATTGACGCGTATGAGCTGTTGGAACGCTATGCTGAAAAGTTTGGTATTGACCCCGGCACTATTACATTTGCCGAATATTTCCCGGAAGATTTCACTGTGTCCCATGATCCGCTGACTATTCGTCTGTTGGTTGAGTCTGCACGGGCCGGTCGCTGGCTGGGTAAATAATTAACGCCTGCAAAGGCAGGCGCTATATTTTCAGTTTGTTGCGTTCGCTTCCAGTGAATAGGGACGGAATGCGATTACCTCTTCCCCCATCCAGTCGTTTATCTCCTTCAGTCGCTCCTGTAGCGGCGTCAGCTCGTTCCTGACGAAAACCTGTGACGCCTTCACCGCATCCCCGAACCCACCGGAGTTGTCCGGGATAATCCCCATCATCTGCGGCGGCACGCGGTGCGCGCTCAGGAGGTCGTCGCGGCTCGCCTTCTTGATGTTAAAGAAATAGTCCTTTGTCGCTACCTCGCTGAGCGGCAGGATCTTAATCCCGTCCGGCTTGCCGTTTGGCGCGTACATAAACAGGTTGCGGAAGTTACCCAGGCCTTTCGTGTCGCGCATCGCCTGGCGCATCCGGTCGATATCGCTGCTGCTCTGCGCCGACGCAGGCGGAGCTGGCCTCCGCCGGCGATATGGGGAAAAAGTTTGGTAACGCCCTGGGGGAGGCGCTGCAATTCGCGTCCGGACAGCTTGACCAGCTCATGGGTGGCATCAGCTGGGTACTGGAAAAGCTCGGCATCATTGATACGAAATCTGACGGGCTGAAAGGCAAGGTGCCGGAGCATGAACAGCATGATGCCGTGGCGCCGAACGGGCTGCCGTACCTGCTGGGCGACACTGGCGCGCCGTATCAGCCGGTCGTGGCGCCGGCGGCAAAGGCCGGCTACACCGACCAGAGCCAGAACAGCTACCAGTACGATATCCACATGCATCCGGGCATGACCAAAGACGACGCGCTGGCGCTGATGGCACAGCATCAGGCGCGCGAACAGCGAAACCGCCAGGCGCAGCAGCGCAGCAAAATGGGCTGGGAGGATTAAACCATGATGATGATTTACGGCATGCTGCCGTTCATGCTGCAGACGCTGCCTTATGACGAGCTGCAGCGCAGCGTTGACTACCGCTGGCCGACAAACAGCCGCATCGGACAGCGGGCAGCGGCGCAGTTTATCGGGCCAGGGGATGAGAAAATCACCCTCAGCGGCGAGCTGCGCCCGGAGATCACCGGCGGCGCGGTGTCGCTGCTGACGCTGAAAGTGATGGCCGACGAGGGCCGGGCGTGGCCGCTGATAGGCGGTAACGGCACCATTTACGGCATGTACGTGACGCAGAGCCTCGCGGACTCGCACAGCGAATTTTACAGCGACGGCAGCGCGCGCAAAATTACCTTTAACCTGAGCCTGCTGCGCGTTGATGAGTCCCTGGCTGCGATGTTCGGCGATCTGAAAAAGCAGGCGGACGGACTGATAAGCGGTGCGGGCAACCTGCCGGGCCAGGTCACGTCGGCGATCGACAGCCTTAAGTCAGCGGCCGGCAGCGTGATTTCTTCCGCAGGAGGGCTTTTATCATGACGGGTATCAGCAGCCTGCCGGTGCAGGCAGGTGCCCGTCTTTCCCCCGACTTCAGGCTGACCGTGAATGCAAAGGATGTGACCGCGAACCTGCGCGACCGTCTGCTGTCGCTGACGCTCACTGACAACCGCGGCTTTGAGGCTGACCAGCTGGACATTGAGCTGGACGACGCCGACGGCCAGCTGGCGCTGCCGGTACGCGGCGCGGTGGTAAAACTGTTTCTCGGCTGGGCGGGCCAGCCGCTCACCGGGAAAGGCGAGTTTACCGTGGATGAGGTGGAGCATCACGGCGCGCCGGATACGCTGACCATTCGCGCCCGCAGCGCGGACTTTCGCGGCACCCTGAACTCGCGTCGCGAGGAGTCCTGGCACGATACCACCCTGGGCGCCGTGGTGAAGCAGATAGCAGAGCGCAACAAGCTGACGCCCGCTATTGCGGCTGAGTTTACGGATATTACGGTACGTCACATCGACCAGACGCAGGAGACCGACGCTAAATTTCTGACGCGTCTTGCCTCACTGCATGGTGCGGTGGCGGCCATCAAGGCGGGACGCCTGCTGTTTATGCGCCCCGGCGGCGGCGTGACAGTCGGCGGTAAGCCGATCCCGCAGCTGACGCTGACCCGCCAGGACGGCGACCGGCACAGCTTCAGCATTGCCGATCGCGGCGCCTATACCGGCGTGACGGCCAGTTGGCTGCATACCAGAGATCCGAAGCCGAAAAAGGTTAAACTGCAGCGCAAGCCTAAAGAGAAACATCTGCGCGCACTGGAGCATCCCGCCGCGAAAAAAAAGAAGGTCACGGCCACAAAAACCCCGGAAGCCCGTGAAGGGGAATATCTGGCAGGCAGTGAAGATAACGTTTTTGCGCTGACCACGGTTTACGCCACCAAAGCGGCGGCCATGCGCGCCGCAAAAGCCAAATGGGAAAAGCTGCAGCGCGGCGTTGCGGAGTTTTCGCTGACGTTGGCGATGGGCCGGGCCGATTTATTCCCCGAGATGCCAGTGAGGGTAAGCGGCTTCAAGTCAGTGATCGACGCGCAGCCCTGGCTCATCAGCAAGGTCACGCACAACCTGAACGGCAACGGCTACACCACTACGCTGGATTTTGAAGTGCTGCTGTCTGATGTGGATTATGAAGCGGAAGCCGACGACAGCAAAGAAATTTAAATTAAACAAAGCAAACTTTAGTTTGCAAAAGCAAGTTTAGTTATTAAAATGCAAACATCGTCTCTGTTTCGCTTGTTTAAGGTAGGTTCACCATGATGCATTGCCCGCTTTGCCAGACTGCTGCTCATGCCAAAAGCAGCCGATACATATCGCGTGAGACCAAAGAACGCTATCACCAGTGTCAGAACATCAACTGCAGCTGTACGTTCAAGACGCACGAAACCGTAGCAAGCGTGATCGTATCGCCAGGCGTAGTTAATAAAGTCAGCCTGCACAGCCAATACCAAAACCAGCCTTCTCTGCTGCACTGATACTGCTCTCCCCTCCCCAGCCTACCGATTCAATACTAACCTGCTCCGGCAGGTTTTTTTATGTTTGATGGATTTTAAACAAACATTGAATACTGTTTTTATATACAGTAATTTACTTCGCGTTTCAGAACGTGAGATTGATTATGGCAATAAGGAAACTCAAGACAGGCAAGTGGCTTTGTGAATGCTATCTCAACGGCCGTGAAGGGAAGCGCGTCAGGCGTCAGTTTAAAACGCGCGCGGAGGCCATTGCATTCGAACAGTACACGCAGGAAGAGACCAAAGCCAAACCTTGGCTCGCTGAAAAAGAAGATAACCGTCGTCTTAGTGAACTGGTAGATCTCTGGTATAAATTGCATGGTTGTTCGCTGAATGACCGCAAAGGCAGGCTCGGTAAGCTCAATATTATTTGCAAAGGCATGGGCGATCCTGTCGCAGCCAATATTACCCCGAAGGATTGGGCCCACTACCGTGATCGAAGGCTTCAGGGGTTAATCGAGAATGGTTATAAAACCAGCGCTAAATCCTTAAAAGTTTCCCCCGGGACAATAAACTGTGAGCATGCTTTTTTGCGGGCGCTCTTCAATGAGCTGGAACGTCTCGGTGAAATCACCTACCCCAACCCACTTAAAAATATTCGTGAATTTGATCAACCGGAAAAGGAAATGGCCTGGCTGACAGAGTCACAAATAGAGAAACTGTTTGCCGCCTGCGAAAAGCATGGGAATCCCGACCTGACCCTGATTATTAAAATCTGTCTTTCTACGGGCTGTCGCTGGAGCGAAGCGGCAAATTTGAAAGCCTCCCAGCTGTCACCCAGAAAAATCACCTTCGTTAACACCAAAGGCAAAAAAAACCGCACCGTTCCCATTAGCGCAGCATTGTATGAAGAGCTTAAATACAAAGAAGGACGTTATTTTGCTGAGTGTTACCGCCAGTTCTATCGCGTAATCCGCCTGGCTGGTATTGAGTTACCTGAAGGCCAGATGAGCCACGTCTTACGTCATAGCTTCGCAAGCCATTTTATGATGGCTGGAGGAAACATACTTGTGCTGCAACGTATATTGGGACACTCAGATATTCGGGTAACGATGCGGTACGCCCACTTCGCACCAGACCATTTAGAAGATGCAGTCTCTTGCAACCCACTGGCGCTAATAGCTAAAAAAAGTGGCGACAAAATGGCGGTAGAAGATCCAACAGGGTAAAACAGCAGGTAACAGGATAATGATTAAGTGACTGATTTTTCACTAACTTATTGTTTATAAAGTATAAATAAAAAAAGACCGAATACGATTCCTATATTCGGTCCAGGGAAATGGCTCATTTAAGAGCCGTGCGCTAAAAGTTGGCATTGATGCAGGCGATGTCGCCTTGCCTTTTAAAGCGTAGAACAGACGTGCGGATTTTCCAGCCAGATGTAAACAGGCTGCAAAGAAGAGTTGAACTCTGTGAGGTTAACGGCAGAACTGTAACGGAGAGCTGTCGCTTAGCGCCAGCATTGACTACAGGAAAATGGCGCGGCCCGGCCGCGCCGTCAGCATTAATTGCAGAGCTTTTCCGCGCGATCGATAATCGGCTGCAGGCTGGCTTTCTGCCCCGGATGCTGCGGGTCATCATTTTGGATCACGGCAATCGGCTGCGCCTGCGCCTGACCCGAGGCCACTTTCTGCGCCGCTTTATCATTCAGCGGGTATTGCATCAGAGTGCTGGGATTAATGGCAAACAGCGCATGCTCTTTGGTACAGGTGAGCATCACCTCTTCACGGTTAAACGGCCATTTATCTTTGCCGATTTCAAAACGGCTGATCGTGATCACTTCCGATGCCGCCAGCGCGCTGGTGCAGCATCCCATCGCCAGTACCAATCCGATGATTTTCTTCATTGCATTACCTTATTGTCTTACGCTTGCCCGAAGCCCCGGGCTTTCTGTTATTACGGCTGCAGCGTGGCGAAAAAGCTGACTAAAAAGACCACCACCACCGCAGTCAGTAGTTCAAACTGCGTTGCGCGCACAAACCATTGCTGTGCCCTGCCGTCTGGCTGACGAAAACGCGGCACCAGCCAGTAGCGGTTAAACAACGCGGTACAAACCATCAACGCTACCAGCCCGATTTTAACCAGCAGCAGCAGCCGGTAGTCATTCTCCGCCGGCCACGGCCAGCCGACGATCAACCCGGTGTTGATAACGCCGCTGATAAGCGTCAGCGCCACGGCCAGATGCCCATAGCGCGAAAAACGCATCATGGCGCGTATCGCATCGGCGCGCAATGCCGGCTGCCGCGCGTCGCGCATCAGCCATAGCAGCGGCATCAGGCCGCCGGTCCAGAACGCGGCGCCCGCAAGATGTACCGCATGGTTAATGCGCTGCAGCGATCCGCACCAGCCGTCCAGCATCGCCGCGTGCCCCACCAGCGCCAGGCCGCCAAGCTGAACAATGCCGCACAACAACAGCATACGCTGCCGCCATGCGCCGCGCGCCGCCAGGCTCAGGCAGGCGAGCAGCGCGAACAGCAGCTGAATGCGCCACGCCTGGCCGAAGCCGGTATGCAGCACCGCGCGCCAGATGGCGGGTTGGGCGATATTGCGCCCGTCGCCGCTCATCAGGCCGGTCTGCAACGCCAGCATCGCCAGCGCGCTCAGCAACGCCAACAGCGCGCTGGCCGTCAGCGTCGGCATCAGGCGGCGGCTAAGCAGCGGCCGATAACGACGCGGCGCCAGCAGCGCGCTATAAAAGGCGCTGCCGGTCAGCAGCATCAGGGCGCTGAAATGAAGCCAACGGCAGAGGATATAAAGCGATTCCAGCGTCATGGTTACTTCACGCTGAAAGTGTAGCTTCCTTTGGTTTTGTGGCCATCCACCGACAGCACGTGCCAGTTAACCTGGTAGCTGCCGCCCGGAAGCGGTTTCTCCAGCGGCACGATCAGCTGGTTATGCTGCTGCGGCGCGCGCTCGGCTTCTGCAGTCGGCATTGCCTGCTGGCCTGCGCCAAGGATTTCTACGCCGCTGAACGCCGGTTCGATATCTTCAGAGAAGGTCAGGGTCAGCGCCTGCGGAGATGCCTCAACCTTCGCGTTGGCGGCGGGATATTGTGATTTCAGGTGGGCATGGGCCAACGCAGCCGGAGAAAAGGCGACCGCCAGTACCAGGAGGGCTGCGCCAGGTAAAGCAGAGATGCGGTTTTTCAACATGATTTCATCCTGTAAACTATCGTGGTTGTCACCGACGAGGCCGCAGCATACTCTCCGTACCGAAAGCTGTCGAGGCAATAACGGCGATCCGCCCGGGCCGCGTCGTGCTTATACAGAGGAGCAAAAAATGAGTAACAACCTGGCAACACTATCGCAGGATGAGAAGGATAAAGTGAACGTCGATTTAGCCGCAGCAGGCGTCGCGTTTAAAGAGCGTTACAATATGCCGGTGGTGGCGGAGATCGTAGAGCGCGAGCAGCCGGAAGCGCTGCGCGACTGGTTCCGCCAGCGCCTGATGCATCATCGACAGGCGTCGCTTAATCTTTCCCGCCTGCCCTGGGAACCGAAGAAATAACAGTGCGCCCACGCGCTAAGAGGCTCTATGCTACGCGTTATTGATACTGAAACCTGCGGCCTGCAGGGCGGTATCGTTGAGATCGCTTCCGTCGACGTGATTGACGGACAAATCGTTAACCCCATGAGCGATCTGGTCTGCCCCGACCGTCCCATCAGTCGTCAGGCGATGGCGGTGCATCGCATTACCGAAGCGATGGTGGCCGATAAGCCGCCGATCGAGGCGTTGATCCACCGTTATCACGGCAGCCCTTATTACGTTGCGCATAACGCCAGCTTCGACCGTCGCATGCTGCCGGAGATGCACGGCGAATGGATCTGCACCATGAAGCTGGCGCGTCAGCTCTGGCCAGGCCTGCGCTACGGCAACCAGGCGCTGCGCGAACATCTGAAGCTGGAGGTGACGCCGCCCGCCGATCTCCATGCGCACCGCGCGCTGTATGACTGCTACGTCACCGCCGCGCTGCTGATCCGCATTATGGAGACCTCCGGCTGGGACGCGCCGCGCATGACGGGCGTTGTTGGCACCTCGGCCTCGGGTGGGCTGGATGTGATGCCGTTCGGCAAATATCGGGGTCGCGCCATTGCCGAGGTAGCGAAACGCGATCCCGGCTATCTGCGCTGGATGCTGAACGCTATCCCGGATCTGAAACCTGCCCTGCGCACCGCGCTACAGAAGCAGGTTAATCAGGAAGATTAATAGCCGCTACCGCTGTGCAGCGTGCCTTGCGCCAGCCCGATGATAAAAGCGAACTCCAGCGAGACGCCCTCATAAGATTTAAAGCGCCCCGATTTACCGCCGTGACCGGAGTCCATATCGGTACAGAGCAGCAGCAGGTTTTCATCCTTCTTCTGCTCGCGCAGTTTCGCTACCCACTTGGCCGGTTCCCAGTACTGTACCTGCGAATCATGCAGCCCGGTCGTCACCAGCATATGCGGATAGTGATGCTCGCCGACATTGTCGTACGGGCTGTACTGCTTCATATAGTGGTAGTACTGCGGATCGTTGGGGTTGCCCCACTCGTCATATTCGCCGGTGGTCAGCGGGATGGTCTCATCCAGCATGGTGGTCACCACATCCACAAAAGGCACCTGCGCCACCACGCCGTGAAAACGATCGGGTTGCTGGTTGATCACCGCGCCCATTAGCAGCCCGCCGGCGCTGCCGCCCATGGCGTACAGCCGCTGCGGATCGCCATAACCCTGCTGCACCAGCGCGTCGGTCACGTCGAGGAAATCGTTGAAGGTGTTCATCTTGTTCAGCAGACGGCCGTCGTCATACCACTGCTGCCCCAGCTCGCCGCCACCACGCACGTGAACCAGCGCATAGATAAAGCCGCGATCGAGCAGGCTCAGCCGGCTGGAACTGAAATCGGCATCCATGATTGAACCGTAGGAGCCATAGCCATATACCAGCATCGGATTTTTGCCCGGCTGATAGTGCTGGCGGTGATAGACCAGCGACACCGGCACTTCGACGCCGTCGCGCGCCTTGATCCAGAGATGCTCGCTTTTATAGTTGGCGGAGTCGAAGCCGTTAATCTGCGTCTGCTTCAGTACGCGCCGCTCGCCGGTATCCATATCCAGCTCAAACAGCGTGGTGGGCGTGGTCATTGAGGAGTAGCCGTAGCGCAGCTTGCTGGTCTCCGGCGAGGCGTTAAAGGCCAGCCAGGTGACATAAGCAGGATCGTCGAAGGCGATCCCGAAGGTCTCGCCGGTGCGCCAGCAGATCTGCCGCAGGCTGGAAAGCCCGCGCTGACGCTCTTCCACCACCAGCCAGTCGCGGAACAGCTGGAAATCTTCCATCACCACATGGTCGCGCGGCGCGATAATAGTCTCCCAGCGCGACTCATCCAGATAGCTGGTGCGGTAGAGGCCAAAGTTTTTGCCGTCACGGTTGGATCGCAGCCAGAAGCGGTGATCGTAGTGGTCAAGCGTATACTCATGCCCTTTGCGGCGCGGCACGAAGACGCGCGGGCGCGCATCGGCATATTCCGCGTCAAGCAGGTGAATTTCTGTGGTGGTGGTGCTGTGCAGCGCGATTAAAACGAAATGCTCCGAGGTGGTTTTATGCACGCTGAGGTAAAAGGTATCGTCCTTCTCTTCATAAACCAGCTCATCATCCTGCTGCGGCGTGCCGACATTGTGGCGCCATACCTGATAAGGCAGCAGCGTCTGTTTATCTTTACGCACATAGTAGAGGGTTTTTGAGTCGTTGACCCAGGCAAAACTGGGTGAGACGTTCTCCAGCACCTCCGGATACCAGTTACCGGTCTCCAGGTTGCGGAAGCGGATGCCGTACTGGCGGCGCGAGAGGAAATCCTCCGCCAGCGCCATAATACGGTTATCGGGGCTGACGTCCAGCGCGCCCATGGTATAGAACTCGCTGTGGGAAGCGCGCTGGTTGGCGTCAAGCAGCGTCTCCCACTCGTCCGGCGTGTCCGTTTCCGCCGGCTGGCGCAGATAGATGGCGTATTCGTTGCCTGCTTCATAGCGGCTCTGATAGCGATAGCCGTTTTTCACGTACGGCACGCTGTAATCCTGCTGAGAAATACGCCCGACCATCTCTTTCAGCAGCCGATCCTGCAGCGCCTTCTGCGACAGCATGACCTTGTGGCCGTAGTTGTTTTCCGCGTGCAGATAATCCAGCACCTCAGGATCGTCGCGCTGATCGTCACGCAGCCAGTAGTAGTGATCGACGCGTGTATCGCCGTGCAGCGTCATCTCATGGGCAACTTTTTTTGCTTTAGGTGGCATCATAACGGTTACTGTTTCCAGACAAACATCCATTAAGGGTGGCAGCTAAGGCCATGATTGCCAAGCGGTGAGCGGTAAAAAGCAGCAGGCAGCCTGTCGCCAGGCGGCGTCAGGCCTTAACAACAGAAAATCAGGACGGCAGCTTCTCTTTTTCCTGACGGATATCTTTTTCAATCTCTTCGCGTACGTCTGGCGGGATTTTCAGCGCGTCGCCCAGCTCTTTCAGATAGCTGCGCTCCATAAAGTGATCGACATCGATGGTCGCGCAGCTGAGGAAGTAAAGCTCCAGCGCCTCTTCCTCATTTTTTACGCCCTGCGCCAGCCAGTGCGGATCGAGCGGACGATTGATCGCCTGCTGGATCAGCGCTTCCGCCTGTTCGCCGTAGCCCGCCTGATGAATGTTCTGCTCAATCGCCTTACGCTCATCGCCGTCGATATGGCCGTCGCTCTTGGCGGCGAACACCAGCGCGGTAATCAGACGCTCCGCCCGCTGATCGACCGGGGTCGTCTGCTGGCCGAACTGCGGCTCGTCCTGATGAGCTTCGCGCACGCGCTGTTTGTATTTGTTCCACAACAAGGTGCCCGCCGCCGCGCCGCCGCCGATAATCAGTGCGTTTTTGCCATATTTGGTCAGCAAATTGCGCGAGGTTTTGCTGGAGATCAGCAGGCCCGCCAGGCTGCCAAGCGCGCCGGGCGCCAGCATCTTATTTAAGGCTTCGCTGCCACCCTGCGCTTTCGCGCCCGCGTTGCCGAGATTTTTGTTGCCTAACAGTTGTTGAATTTGCTGCAGCCAGTTACTCATAGTCTCTCCTTTCGCAATATGCGTTTCAGTCTGAAGCACCGGACGTCAAGAAGCGTAAGCGGAAGCAAACAGATGAAAACGCCGCGTCGGAAAACCGGCGCGGCGTCAGGCAGGACAGACAAAATAATAAAACGAACGCGATACCGTTACACGCTCAGGCGCCCCGGCGCGTTGTCTGAAACGATGCGGCCGCCTGCTAAGCACGCGACCGCAGCTCTGCCTGACCCGCGGGTAGCCCCGCTCTGCTCAACCTCTTCTGAACAAAGTGTGGCTGATATTCGTCAGGCTGCAATGTTGATCAGGCTGCCTTAACGGCGCGCACCTTTTTGCTGCTCTCTTCATCAGCCGCTTTCGGCGCGGCATTGTCAGGCTGCGCTTCCGGCAGCTTGCTGGTGCGCAGAATATGCTGCACCGCATCTTTCTGCTCGGCCAGGAACAGGCCCAGGTTTTCAAACTGCGCCTCATCCAGCGACAGCTCGCTCTGCAACAGCCAGTCAGTAAAGGCCTCCGCCATATCGAGCATTTTGTCGTATGCGTCTGCTTCTTTCTTGCTGGCAAATGTCATCTTTTCTTCACCTTTTCTCACCACTACAAATTTGGTTTCAACAGCCATGACTCACCTCGATTACTGTATTTTTATACAGTATAGCAGGCCCAATATTGAGATCAAGCTTTCCCGACAGCTGCGTACGCAAACGTTTTCGTATATACTGCGCGCGTTTTTCTTCTTCACTTTTCAGGTAGAGATTATGACGACTCTTGGAACGGCGCTGCGTCCGGGCGCGACACGCGTTATGCTGCTGGGCTCCGGCGAATTGGGTAAAGAAGTGGCGATAGAATGCCAGCGGCTGGGCGTGGAGGTGATCGCCGTCGATCGTTACGCTGATGCGCCGGCGATGCATGTTGCGCACCGCAGCCATGTGATCAATATGCTGGACGGCGCAGCGCTGCAAGCGCTGATCGCTCAGGAGCGTCCCGATTACGTGGTGCCTGAAATCGAAGCGATCGCCACCGATACGCTGCTCGAGCTGGAGCAGCAGGGCCAGCGCGTGGTACCCAACGCGCGCGCGGCGCGTCTGACCATGAACCGTGAAGGCATCCGTCGCCTGGCGGCGGAAACCCTGGGGCTGCCCACCTCCTCCTACCGTTTCGCCGACAGCCAGCAGGCGTTTATCGCTGCGGCGCAAGAGATCGGCTTTCCCTGCATCGTTAAGCCGGTGATGAGTTCCTCTGGCAAGGGGCAGAGCTTTATCCGCGAAGCGGCGCAGTTGCCGCAGGCGTGGGAGTATGCGCAACAGGGCGGCCGCGCCGGCGCCGGCAAAGTGATCGTCGAAGGCGTGGTGAAATTCGATTTTGAAATCACCCTGCTTACTATCAGCGCGGTGGACGGCATTCACTTCTGCGCGCCGATTGGTCACCGTCAGGAGGATGGCGACTACCGCGAATCCTGGCAACCGCAGCAGATGAGCCCGCTGGCGCTGCAGCGCGCTCAGGCGGTCGCCGAAAAAGTGGTGACCGGGCTGGGCGGTTTCGGCCTGTTCGGCGTCGAGCTGTTTGTTTGCGGCGATGAGGTGGTGTTCAGCGAAGTTTCGCCACGCCCGCACGACACCGGCATGGTGACGCTAATTTCGCAGGATATGTCGGAGTTCGCGCTGCACGTACGCGCCTTTCTCGGTCTGCCTGTCGGCGCGGTACGTCAGTATGGTCCCGCCGCTTCGGCGGTGATCCTGCCGGAACTGCGCAGCGGCGATGTCCGCTACGGTAACCTTGAGCAGGCGCTGGGCGCCGGTCTGCAGCTGCGGCTGTTTGGCAAGCCGGATGTGGAAGGAAAACGGCGAATGGGCGTCGCGCTGGCGACCGGGGAAAGCACAGAAGAAGCGGTCGCGCGGGCGGTGGCCGCCGCGGCCGTCGTGCAGGTCAGCGGCTGAGGCGGACGGCTCTCCCGCAGCGAGAGAGCCGCTATGTCTTAACGCGCGCCGGCGACGGCTTCGCGCGCCAGTTCGGTAATACGCTGATAATCGCCGGAGGCCAGCGCGTCATTCGGCACCAGCCAGGAGCCGCCGATGCACAGCACGCTGTTCAGCGCCAGATAGTCGCGGTAGTTTTTCGGCGAAATGCCGCCGGTCGGACAGAAGCGCACCTGCGGGAAAGGCCCGGCAATCGCCTGCAGCGCTTTCACCCCGCCATTCGCTTCCGCCGGGAAGAATTTAAATTCGCGCAGGCCATATTGCATTCCGGTCATCAGTTCGGAAACGGTGCTGATGCCGGGGATCAGCGGAACGGTGCCTTCCACCGCCGCCTGCAGCAGCGGCTCGGTGATGCCCGGGCTGATGACAAACTGGGCGCCGGCGGCGGTCACTTCCGCCAGCTGCTGGGTATTGATTACCGTTCCGGCGCCGACGATGGCATCCGGCACTTCCTGAATGATCGCTTTCAGCGCATCCATCGCCACCGGCGTGCGCAGCGTCACTTCCAGCACCCTTACGCCGCCTGCCACCAGCGCTTTAGCCATCGGCACCGCGTGCGCCAGATCGTTAACCACGATCACCGGCACGACCGGTCCGGTTGTCAGAATCGCCTCAGCGCTTGTTTTCCAGTTTTTCATCGTTCTACTCTCCTGTCAGGCCAGCGAACCCATCCGACCACTGGCAATAATGGCGCGCATCCGCGCAGCAAAGGAAACGCTCAATACCATACCCGATTTTATTCGCGGCCGTCCACGCCCTTCAGCAGTTTTTGAAACTGCGGTTCACTTTTTCAGATAAGCGCGTCAGGGCAAAAAAAAGCCCGCTTTTCGCGGGCTTAGTCACTCAGTGTTATTCAAACTCGTTCCAGGAACGGCCGTCGCGCGTGATCATTGCGACAGAGGCGACCGGCCCCCAGGTGCCAGCCTGATACGGCTTCGGCGCCTCGTTATCGGCGGACCATGCGTCGATGATGGAGTCGACCCATGTCCATGCCGCTTCCACTTCGTCACGGCGCACAAACAGCGCCTGAATGCCGCGCATGCTTTCCAGCAGCAGACGTTCATAGGCATCCGCCAGGTGAGACTGATTAAAAGTCTCGGAGTAGCTCAGGTCGAGCTTGGTGGTCTGCAGGTTATGCTTGTGATCAAGACCCGGCACTTTATTCAGGATCTCGATATCCACCCCTTCATCCGGCTGCAGGCGAATGGTCAGCTTGTTCTGCGGCAGCTCCTGCCAGGACTCTTTAAACAGGTTCATTTCCGGGTTTTTAAAGTAAACCACGACTTCAGAACATTTGGTCGGCAGACGCTTGCCGGTGCGCAGGTAGAACGGCACGCCCGCCCAGCGCCAGTTGTCGATATCGACGCGAATAGAGACGAAGGTTTCGGTGTTGCTCGCCTTGTTGGCGCCCTCTTCTTCCAGATAGCCCGGCACTTTTTTGCCCTGCACGAAGCCGGCGGTGTACTGGCCGCGCACGGTTTTTTCACGCACGTTGGTATGGTCGATGCGGCGCAGCGAACGCAGCACTTTGACCTTCTCATCGCGGATGCTGTCGGCGCTGAGATCGGAGGGGGGCGACATGGCGATCATGGTCAGCACCTGCAGCAGGTGGTTCTGGATCATATCGCGCATCTGGCCCGCTTTATCAAAGTAGCCCCAGCGGCCTTCGATGCCCACTTCTTCCGCCACGGTGATCTGCACGTGGTCGATGGTGCGGTTGTCCCAGTTATTGGCGAACAGCGAGTTGGCGAAGCGCAGCGCCAGCAGGTTCAGCACCGTCTCTTTACCAAGGTAGTGGTCGATGCGGAA
The DNA here is from genome assembly GCF_002953195.1 of Mixta gaviniae. Lineage (GTDB taxonomy): Bacteria > Pseudomonadota > Gammaproteobacteria > Enterobacterales > Enterobacteriaceae > Mixta > Mixta gaviniae. The sequence continues at coordinate 2,601,898 of NZ_CP026377.1, forward strand.
CACCTGGCACTCTTCGAAATATTCGCCGACCTGATCGTTAATTTCCTGCGAGGTTTCCAGCGAGGTGCCGAGCGGTTTTTCCATCACTACGCGCGCCGGTTTGGCGTTCAGCTTCGCCTGGCCGAGGCCTTTGCAGATGGCGCCGAAGGTGCTGGGCGGCATAGCGAAATAGTTAATGGTGACGCGGTTTTTCTGATCGAGCATTTTACCCAGACGCGCGAAGTGCGTGGTGTCGTTCACGTCCAGGTTGCAGAAATCGAGGCGGTTGCTGAGGCGATCCCACAGCGCTTCGTCGATTTTCTCTTTCATGAAGGTTTCCAGCGCCTCACGCACCACTTTGGTGTATTCCGCTTTATCCCATTCCGCACGCCCAACGCCGATAATTCGGGTCTGCTCATGGATCTGCCCGGCCTTTTCCAGCTGATACAGGGAAGGCAGCAGTTTCCGGCGCGCCAGATCGCCTTTGGCGCCAAAAATGACCAGATCGCATGCCTGGGCTGTTTGTGTTACCGCCATTCTTATCTCCTCGTTGCAGGATGAGTTGAGCCGAAAATTCCCGACTGGCTCAGCTCTTATTGTAATTTTATTTCAGCACAATGTACTGTGTTTAACCGGCGCGGGTAAACCGGCGCCCGCCTCTTTTGCCATAACCGCTTATTTTAGCGACGCTCTGGTCCAATCGCGCATCGATTTCACCTTACTTTTCTTATGGCTTCGGCCGGTAAAAATCAGACACAGCTCATATTCTGGCAAAAAACGTCAGGAAGCGTTTTACCTGCGCTGCCATGTTGCTGTCGCCGCACGGTATATTCTCAGTAAATGACCATCGGATGCACCTGTAAATGAAATCGACGGAAGTGATGAGCGTGACCAAATGAACAACATGCTGGACCGAATTCAAACGCAGCTTCCCCACCTCAGCAAATCTGAACGTAAGGTCGCCGAAGCGATCCTCGCGGCGCCGGAAAGCGCTATCCACTCCAGTATCGCCCTGATGGCCAGCAGCGCGGGCGTCAGCGATCCGACGGTAAACCGTTTCTGTCACAGGATGCAGACCAAAGGCTTTCCCGATTTCAAACTGCAGCTGGCGCAGAGCCTGGCGACCGGCACGCCCTGGGTGAGCCGCAATATTGACGAGCATGATGCGGCGGAAATCTACACCGATAAGCTCTTCCATTCGGCGCTGGCCGGTCTTGAACAGGTGCGCCAGCAGCTTGATATGCAGGCGATCCAGCGCGCCGTCGAACTGCTGGCGGCGGCGAAAAAGATCAGCTTCTTCGGGCTGGGCGCCTCGGCGGCGGTAGCGCACGATGCGATGAACAAATTTTTTCGCTTCAACGTGCCGGTGATCTATTCCGATGACGTGGTGATGCAGCGCATGAGCTGCATCAACAGCGGTACGGAGGATGTGGTGGTGCTGATCTCCCATACCGGCCGCACCAAATCCCTGACAGAGCTGGCACAGCTGGCGCGCGAGAACGGCGCGGCGGTGCTGGCCCTTACCGCCTCTGGCTCGCCGCTGGCGCGCGAAGCGTCGCTGCTGCTGGCGCTGGACGTGGCGGAGGATACCGACATCTATATGCCGATGGTGTCACGCATGGCGCAGCTGATGCTGATTGACGTGCTGGCGACCGGCTTCACCCTGCATCGCGGCGCCCAGTTTCGCGACAATCTCCGGCGGGTTAAAGAGGCGCTGAAAGCGTCGCGGCTGGATAAAGCGAGCGATGCCCTTTCCGCACCGCGCTAAGCGCGCCGGCGCGCGCTGTCGCCCGTTCGCTGCGTTAAATCTTGTCTGTTATCAATGAAGTTTTCCTTCAGCGTGCAGGAAGAGTGACTTTAGCAACGGGTGTCAGTATTGTATTTGTCGAACAGATTATCTTCTCTCTCCGCCGCTAAAAGCGCGCGTACGAGAGCAACAGAGAGGAAAGTTTACCCGCTGCAAGCCGATAAATAATCATAATCAGACCATCCATGCTTACTCTGTGCATCACTCAGGTTTCTACACCTTAAGGAAAACCCATGACCCGACGTCTCAGAAGAACCAAGATCGTAACCACTTTAGGCCCGGCCACCGACCGCGATAACAACCTGGAAAAGATTATTGCCGCCGGGGCTAACGTAGTGCGACTTAACTTCTCGCACGGCACGCCCGAGGATCATCAGCTGCGTGCGGATAAAGTGCGCGACATCGCCGCCCGCCTGGGCCGCCACGTCGCCATTCTTGGCGATCTGCAGGGGCCGAAAATCCGCGTGTCGACCTTTAAGGAAGGCAAGATATTCCTCAGCGTCGGCGATCGTTTTCTGCTTGACGCCGATCTGGGCAAGGGCGAAGGCGATAAAGAGAAAGTCGGCATCGACTATAAAGGCCTGCCGGAAGATGTGGTGCCGGGCGACGTGCTGCTGCTTGACGATGGCCGCGTACAGTTGAAAGTGCTGGAAGTACGCGACAGCAAAGTGTTTACCGAAGTGACGGTCGGCGGCCCGCTCTCCAACAATAAAGGGATTAACAAGCTGGGCGGCGGCCTCTCCGCCGAGGCGCTGACGGAAAAAGACAAAGCGGACATTACTACCGCAGCGAAAATCGGCGTCGACTATCTGGCGGTCTCCTTCCCGCGCTGCGGCGAAGATCTGAATTACGCGCGCCGCCTGGCACAGGAAGCGGGCAGCGACGCGAAAATCGTGGCGAAGGTGGAGCGCGCCGAGGCGGTCTCTACCCAGGCGGCGATGGACGACATTATCCTGGCGTCGGATGTGGTGATGGTGGCGCGCGGCGATCTGGGCGTGGAAATCGGCGACCCGGAGCTGGTGGGCATTCAGAAAGCGCTGATCCGCCGCGCCCGTCAACTGAACCGCGCAGTAATTACCGCCACGCAGATGATGGAATCGATGATCACCAACCCGATGCCGACGCGCGCCGAAGTGATGGACGTAGCGAACGCCGTGCTGGACGGCACCGATGCGGTGATGCTGTCAGCGGAAACCGCCGCCGGTCAGTATCCGGCGGAAACCGTCAGCGCAATGGCGAAAGTCTGCCTCGGCGCGGAAAAAGTGCCGAGTATCAATGTGTCGAAGCACCGTCTGGAAGTGCAGTTCGATAACGTCGAAGAGGCGATTGCGATGTCGGCCATGTATGCCGCCAACCACCTGCAGGGCGTCACGGCGATCATTACCATGACAGAATCGGGCCGCACCGCGCTGATGACCTCGCGCATCACCTCTGGGCTGCCCATCTTCGCCATGTCGCGTCATGAGCGCACGCTGAACCTGACAGCGCTCTACCGCGGCGTCACGCCGGTCTATTTCGACAGCAATAATGACGGCGTGGCGGCAGCGCACGATGCGATTAACCTGCTGCGCGACAAGGGCTTCCTGGTTTCCGGCGATCTGGTTATCGTGACGCAGGGCGATGTTATGGGCACTACCGGCACCACCAATACCAGCCGCGTGCTGCTGGTTGATTAACGCCTGACGCCGCGGCTGGCCTGCGGCGTTTTCACAGGTGCATTAACGCTGCGCGCGGCCGCTCCGCGCGCTGTTTGTTGCCAGGCTTTCCTTTTCCTGCTGCCTGCCTTGTTCTCTGCCAGTTGTCTCCTGCGCCTGTTATCAGCTGCTTGTCGCCTGCTATCTGACATTTGCCGCCTGCGCCTGCCTCCTGTTCTCTGTCCCCCGTTCTCTACCTTCTGCCCTCTGCACTCTGCACTCTGCACTCTGTCATCTGCCCCTGCTCACTGCCCCTGCTCACTGCCCTTTATCCTCTGCCCTCTGTATCCCGTCCGCTGCCCTCAGCATTCTGCAGCCTGCCCTCTGTCACTCACTTGCTGGCGACAATTCAGCCGATCCGGCTCGCTTTTTCCCTGTTATTTGTATCACTACTACTGAGAAAAATGTGATCTTAATCACACTTTAAATATTAATGATACTTATAACTCATTTGTCACAAAAATCCTATTGAATGATAATGATTGCTATTTATAATCGCATTCACATTATCAGTTGCAGCATTTGCGCAACATAAACAGTGATATCCGTAGGAAATGGGAGGTCTGCCGCTGAAAAAGGTTATCCCCATCGCTTCGCTTTCTTGCCGGTGAGTCTCGCCTCTTCGGCAATGCATTAAATAACTTTAACTGATGCCGTGGCGCATCAGACGTACAGGGTCGTCATACACGTTATGTCGTCACGGGGTTCTTACGTCCAAAATAAGGTCAAGGAAATGGGATTGGTTTCCGCAACAACGCAAAACAGCGCTTCAGCAGCCCGCAACGCTACCTCCGCCGACAGCGCGGCTTTTTTCTTTAATGAAGCGCAGCTGGAGCAGTACGCGCAGCAGACCCTGAGCGCGCTGGCGCTGATCCGTCAGCAGCTGCAGCAAACGGAAAAGCCATTCAGCGGCATTTTGCCGCACGAGCTGGCGCCGGCGCTGCGCGCTATCGATCTCGACACGCCGCTGGGCGATGAGCAGGCGGCGCTGGCCGAGTTGTCTGACGTCTATCTGCGCGACGCCGTCTGGTTCCACCATCCAAAATATGTGGCGCATCTCAACTGTCCCATCGTGCTGCCTTCACTGCTGGCGGAGCAGATCATGAGCGCAGTGAACAGTTCGGTGGATACCTGGGATCAGAGCGCCGGCGGCACGCTGATCGAGCAGAAGGTGATCGACTGGACGCTGCAGCGCATCGGGCTGCCCGCCGGATCCGATGGGATTTTCACCAGCGGCGGCACCCAGTCTAACCTGATGGCGATGCTGCTGGCGCGCGACAGCTGGTGCGCGCGTCAACATCCCGGCCACCTGATCAAACAGCGCGGCCTGCCGCCGGAAGCGGGCAAATGGCGAATTTTTACCTCGAAAATGAGCCATTTCAGCATTCAGAAATCGACCGCCATTCTTGGTCTTGGCTATGATGCGGTGATCGCCGTCGATCATGACGACCATTACCGCATGGATGCCGCCAAACTTGAGCAGGCGATCCAGCAGTGCCGCCAGGAAGGACTGATCCCGATTGCGGTGGTGGCCACGGCGGGCACCACCGACTTTGGCAGCATCGATCCATTGCAGGCGGTAAGCGATATCTGCCGCCACTATCAGCTCTGGATGCATGTCGACGCCGCCTACGGCTGCGGCCTGCTGGTGTCGCCGCAGCATCGCCAGCGCCTGCAGGGCATTGAGCATGCCGACTCGGTGACCGTCGATTACCACAAATCCTTTTTCCAGACCGTCAGCTGCGGCGCCTTCTTTGTGCGTGAGAGCCACCATCTCAGCCACGTCACGGTGCATGCCGACTATCTCAACCCGCTCAGCGCGCAGCAGGAAGGCACGCCTAACCTGGTCAACAAAAGCATCCAGACCACGCGCCGCTTCGACGCGCTGAAGATGTGGATGACGCTGCGCATTATGGGCGCACAGCAGCTGGGCGCAGCCTTTGACAGCGTGCTGGCGCTGGCGCAGCAAACCCATCGCCTGCTGCAGGCGCATCCGGCAATTGAAGTGCTGCACGCGCCGGAGCTGACCACCCAGGTGTTTCGCTTTATTCCACGTCCGGGTCTTAGCGACGAGATCACCGATGAGGTCAACGCGCAGATCCGCAAGGCACTGTTCCGCTCCGGCAATGCGGTGGTAGCAGGTACTAAAGTGAACGGCCGTCAGTATCTGAAGTTCACCCTGCTTAATCCAGCCACCAGCGTCGCCGATATGGAAGATGTGATAGCGCTGATCACCCATTACGGGCGCGAGCTGTCACGCAGCCTGTCATTAAACGCAGCGAATCAGTAAGGGCATAATGATGAACGACACCATTTATGACTTTATCGGCATCGGCATCGGTCCGTTTAACCTCGGTCTCGCCTGCCTTACCGCGCCGCTGGAAGAGGTCAACGGCCTGTTTCTCGATCAGAATCCCGGCTTTGACTGGCACACCGGCATGATGCTGGAAAGCGCCCATCTGCAGACGCCGTTTATGGCCGACCTGGTGACGCTGGCCGACCCCACCAGCCGCTTCAGCCTGTTGAATTATATGAAGCAGAAAGGAAAGCTTTACAGCTTTTATATCCGTGAAAGCTTTTTTCTGATGCGCAAAGAGTACAACCAGTATTGCCAGTGGGCCTGCTCGCAGCTGGATAACCTGCGCTGGAACACGCGCGTGGAGTACGCCAGCTACGATGAAGCCCGTGAGTGCTATCAGCTGCACACCGTCGATACCCGCAGCGGCGAGCGCCGCAGCTGGCTGACGCGCAAGCTGGTGCTGGGCACCGGGCCGGTCTCCTGGCTGCCGGAGTGCAGCCGCCCGCTGCGCGATCGGGTGGTGCATTCCAGCGACTACCTGGTGAATAAAGCGAAGCTGCAGGCGCAGCGCTCGATCACCGTGCTGGGCAGCGGCCAGAGCGCGGCGGAGATTTTCTACGATCTGCTGAGCGATATCGACCAGCACGACTACCAGCTGAACTGGATCACGCGCGCGCCGCGCTTCTATCCGCTGGAATACACCAAGCTGACGCTGGAGATGACCTCGCCGGAGTGGATCGACTACTTCCACGCCCTTCCCCCCGGCAAGCGCGACCAGCTGAACGCCGGTCATAAAAACCTGTTTAAAGGTATCAACAGCAGCCTGATTAACGACATCTACGATCTGATGTATATCAAGCAGCTGGATGGCGATTTGAAGGTGCGGCTGTTTACCAACTCGGCGCTGACCGGGCTGCGTCGCCTGCCGAATGATGAGCTGGAGCTGTCGCTGCACCAGCGCGAGCAGGATCAGCACTATACCCGTCGCACCGAAGGGCTGGTCATGGCGACCGGCTATCACTATCAGCCGCCGCAGTTTATCGAAGGCATCGCCAGCCGCCTGCGCTGGGATGAGCAGGGGCGCTACGACGTGCAGCGTAACTACAGTATCGATCGCCATAACGCGGTGTTCGTCCAGAACGCCGAGCTGCACACGCACGGCTTTGTGACGCCCGATCTCGGTATGGCCTGCTACCGCAACTCGGTGCTGATCCGCGAGATCGCCGGGCGCGAAATCTACCCGGTTGAGCAGCGCATCGCCTTCCAGACCTTCCCGGCAGAGACGGAGCAGTAATATGACCACGCTATATCAGTGCCAACGCGCGGCCGGGGCGTTTACCCTGCGGCCGATGACCGCCGCAGACGCCCCGCTGATCCACCGCTGGGTGACGCAGGAGTACGCCCGTTTCTGGGGAATGCAGAACGATACGCTGGAGCAGGTCGCCGCCTTTTACCGCCAGCTGACCGCTGATAATCCGCAGGCGGCGGTCATCGGTCTCTGCAACGGCGAGCCGGTTTTTCTGATGGAGTTTTATCAGGCGCAGCAGGATGAGGTGGGCAAGCACTACCCGGCGCGCCCTGACGATTACGGGATGCATATTCTGATCGCCCCGGCTGAAAAGCCGGTTGCGCAGTTCAGCTGGCAGGTGTTCAGCACGGTGATGGATTATCTGTTCAGCCTGCCGCAGGTACGCCGCGTGGTGGTGGAGCCGGACGTGCGCAATGAGAAAATTCATCGCCTGAACAAACGCGCCGGCTTCCGTTACCAGCACACCATCGATATGGGACATAAAACCGCGTGGCTCGCTTTCTGCCAGCGCGAAGATTATCAGCAGGCTCAACAGCAGGAACACTCACCGATGACAATCTCCACTTCTCTCGCTCACGGCCATCATCTTACCGGCGACAACTGGGCGCTGGCCAACCGGCTGCTGGTGCGCAAGGCGATCTCCGAATTCGCCCATGAAAAACTGATCGCCCCGCAACCCGACGGTGACGGCTGGCAGCTGGCGGTGCCGGGCGGCGAGGCGGTCTACCGCTTCCGCGCCCGCCGGCTGGCGCTCGATCACTGGCAGATCGACGCGCACACGCTGGAAAAAAGCGAAAACGGCGCGCCGCGCCCGCTGGACGCGCTGCAGTTTATCATCGAGTTTAATCAGCAGATCGGCATTCCCGCCGCCATGCTGGCAACCTATATGGAAGAGATCACCAGCACCCTGTGCAGCAGCGTCTATAAGCTGCAGAAAGGCAACCCGGACAGCGCGGCGCTGACGCAGGCGGATTTCCAGACGGTGGAAGCCTCGATGACCGAAGGCCACCCCTGCTTTGTCGCCAACAACGGCCGCATCGGCTTCGATGCGCGCGACTATCTCGCCTACGCGCCGGAAGCGGCCGCGCCGATCCGTTTGATCTGGGTGGCGGTGCATACGCGTAACGCGCATTTCTCCAGCCTCGATGCGCTGAGCTACCGGCAGCTGATAGAGGAGGAGCTGGGCGAAACCACCCTCGCGGCCTTTACCGATCGCCTGCGCGCACTGGCGCGGGATCCGCAGGATTACCTGTTTATGCCGGTACATCCCTGGCAGTGGCAGAACAAGCTGCTGACGGTATTCGCCCCCGATATCGCCGCGCACGACATTATCTGGCTGGGCGAAGGCGAAGAGGAATATCAGGCGCAGCAGTCGATCCGCACCTTCTTTAACCGCAGCCAGCCGACGAAGCGCTATGTGAAAACCGCACTGTCGGTATTGAATATGGGCTTTATGCGCGGGCTGTCGCCCTACTACATGGCCACGACGCCGGCAGTCAATCAGTGGCTGGAAGGGGTGGTCAATCAGGATCCGTGGCTGCAGCGCTGTGATTTCCGCATCCTGCGCGAAGTGGCGGCCATCGGCTACCACAACCGCTACTACGAGCGTGCCATTCAGGGCGACTCCGCCTACAAAAAGATGTTCGCCGCGCTATGGCGCGATAACCCGGTCGCGCAGCTCAAGCCGGGCCAGCGCCTGATGACCATGGCGTCGCTGCTGCATATCGATCAGCATCAGCAGGCGTTGCTGCCGGCGCTGATCGCCGATTCCGGTCTGGCGGCGGAGGCGTGGATCGATCGCTACCTCACCTGCTATCTCAGCCCGCTGCTGCACTGTTTCTATCAGCACGATATCGTGTTTATGCCGCACGGCGAAAACCTGATCCTGCTGCTGGAGAATAATGTGCCGGTCAGCGCCTATATGAAGGATATCGGCGAGGAGATCGCGGTGCTGGATCCGGAAGCGACGCTGCCGGAGAAGGCGCAGCGGCTGGCGGTGGATGTCCCCGATAACCTGAAGCTGCTCTCTATCTTCACCGACGTCTTCGACTGCATCTTCCGCTTCGTGTCGGCGATTCTGGACGACAGCGGCACGCTGCCGCAGGACCGCTTCTGGCAGCGCGTGGCGCAGTGCGTGCATGATTATCAGCAGGCGCATCCGCAGCTGGCGAGTAAATTCGCCCGCTACGATATGTTTGCCCCGACTTTCGCCCTCTCCTGCCTGAACCGGCTGCAGCTGGCGAACAATCAGCAGATGATCAATCTGTCCGATCCGGCGGAAAATCTGAAGTTCGCCGGCGAGCTGACTAACCCGATTGCCGTTTATGCGCATCAGGAATAATTGATCTGTAGTATTATTTTGACCGCTATACTGACGCGGGCGCGTCAGCATGCTGACCAACTCAAAAAGTGAGCGACAGCCCCCCGTAAGCAAAACGTCCCGCCACGCGGGCCGGGCCGGCAGGAAAACCCTGCTTTGCCGCTTTGCAGGCGCGGTATGTCGCTTACGATACGCCCTGAGCCATCATCTGACGCGACCGCCTTTTCGGTCGCGTTTTTTACATTTCTGGAGCATACCCGCATGGCCGCATATACCCCGGTTTCCCGCCTGAGCTTCAGGCATCTATTATTTCCGCTCTCGCTGGTGCTGTTCGAGTTCGCCACCTATATCGCCCACGATATGATCCAGCCCGGCATGCTGCTGGTCACCAGCGAATTCCATGTCGGCGCCGAGTGGGTGTCGACCTCACTGACCGCCTATCTGATCGGCGGCATTTTGTTGCAGTGGCTGCTTGGGCCACTGTCCGATAAATATGGCCGGCGCCCGGTGATGCTGGCCGGCGTGCTGTTTTTTATCGTCTGCTGCGCGATGACGCACTGGGTCGCCTCGATCGAGCAGTTTGTCGCCCTGCGCTTTTTCCAGGGCGCCAGCCTCTGCTTTATCGGCGCGGTTGGCTATGCCGCCATTCAGGAAGCCTTTGACGAAGCGCGCAGCGTGCGCATTATGGCGCTGATGGCCAACGTTGCCCTGCTGGCGCCGCTGGCCGGGCCGCTGGCGGGCGCCGCTTTTCTCACCGTCAGCGACTGGCGCACCATGTTCTGGCTGTTCGCCCTCCTCGCCGCCGTGGCGCTGGTCGGCCTGTGGCGCGCGATGCCGGAAACCGCCGGCGACCGCAGCGTCTCCATCAGCCTGAAAAGCCTGGGGCGCGTTTATCTTGGGCTGGCGCGCGACCGTCAGGTGATGAGCGGCTCACTGGCTATCGGCCTGGTGTTTATCCCGATCCTCGCCTGGGTGGCGCTGTCGCCGGTTATTTTGATACATGATGAAGGGCTGACGCGTATGGACTACGCGCTGCTGCAGCTGCCGGTATTCCTGGCGATGATCGCCGGCAACCTGACGCTGGGCCGGCTGGCGAGCCGTCTGCCGATTGAAGGGCCGCTGCGCTTCGGCGCCTGGCCGATTCTCGCCGGTCTGGCGCTGGCGACGCTCACCTCGATTATCGATCGCCACAGCTACCTGTGGCTGACTGCCGGTCTGAGCATCTACGCTTACGGCGCGGGAATGGTCAATGCCGGGCTTTATCGCCTGACGCTGTTTTCCAGCAGTGCGGGCAAAGGCAGCGTTGCCGCGATGTTAGGGATGGTGAGCATTCTGGCCTTCGCGGTGGGGATTGAGCTGTCGAAGTATGGGTATTTCCACGGTGGTACCGCCTGGTTCAGCCTGATCAATCTGGCAAGCGGCCTGCTGTGGCTGCTGCTGGTGACCGCGTTTCTGCGCGAGCGCAAGCGCCGCAGCAAACTCGACCCGGCCTGACCGGCGGGCGCGACGCTGGCGCCCGCCCCCGCTGCAGAGAACATGCCCGCCGTCGCGCGGGCTATTTTTTACGGGGATAAAGCTCTTTACGCTTATAGGGTTCAATTTCCCCTTCGCGCCGCGTTTTCAGCAGTTTGAGGATCCAGGTGTACTGTTCCGGATTCGGACGTACAAAGATCTCCACCTCTTCATTCATCCGGCGCGCCAGCGTATGGTCGTCCGCCTCCAGCAGATCGTCCATCGGCGGGCGGATAAAGATATCAAGCTGGTGGGTTTTGCTGTTATAGACCGGGAACAGCGGCACCACGCGCGCGCGACACACTTTCATCAGGCGGCCCACCGCCGGCAGCGTCGCTTTATAGGTCGCGAAGAAATCGACAAACTCGCTATGTTCCGCGCCGTGATCCTGATCGGGCAGATAGTAGCCCCAATAGCCCTGACGCACTGAGCTGATAAAAGGTTTGATGCCGTCGTTACGGGCGTGCATACGACCGCCGAAGCGGCGACGTACGCGGTTCCAGATATAGTCGAACAGCTGATTACTCTGGTTATGGAACATCGCGGCCATCATCTGCCCTTCGGAGGCAAGCAGCATCGCCGGAATATCCACGGCCCAGCCGTGCGGCACCAGGAAAATCACGTTCTCTTTGTTCGCCTGCATCGCCTCGATGATCTCTTTGCCGTGCCAGCGCACGCGCGATCGCACCCGTTCCGGGTTGCGCAGCGCCAGCTCGGCCATCATCACCATCGACTGCGGCGCGGTGGCGAACATCTCATCGATAATCGCCTCGCGTTCCGCTTCAGAGCGTTCCGGCAGGCAGTAGAGCAGATTGATTTGCGCGCGGCGGCGAGCGCTTTTGGCCAGACGCCCCGCCAGGCGGCCGGCGGCGCCCAGGATGGGATCGCGCAGGGACGGCGGCAGCAGCGCCATACCGGCGAAGGCGCCGATGCCCAGCCAGGCGCCCCAGTATTTCGGCAACAGGAAGGACTTCTGAAAGACGGGAATAAATTCGGTATTGCTTTTTTTCTTGCTGGTTTCCATGCACTCGCCTCGGTCAATAAGCGGCTAATGATAGTGCGGGCAGGTAAATTTGCAACGGTTACCGCAGGCAGGCGCTAAACCGCAGATAAATCGCGGGGAAATTGTACGAATTCAGGCAGAAAACGACAAGGCGGACGACGCGTATTCCACGCCGCCCGCCGGCCGGGCGCCAGGCTTAATCGAGCTTCAGCTGCGGCAGCACTTCCCTGACCTGCGCCAGGAAGGTGGAGCGGTCTTTGCCGGTCAGCCCTTCGGTGCGCGGCAGTTTCGCCGTCAGCGGGTTAACCGCCTGGTTGTTGATCCAGATTTCATAATGCAGATGCGGCCCGGTCGAACGACCGGTACTGCCGGAAAGCCCGATGCGGTCGCCGCGCTTCACTTTGTCGCCCGGTTTCACCAGCAGCTTCTTCATATGCATATAACGCGTCATATACTGACGGCCATGGCGGATAGCGATGTAGTTGCCCGCGCCGGCGCTGTGTTTCGCCTGCACCACTTCACCGTCGCCCACCGCCAGCACCGGCGTGCCGATCGGCACGGCGAAGTCGACGCCCTTATGCGGCGCAATGCGGCCGGTCACCGGGTTCAAACGGCGCGGATTGAAGTTAGAGGAGACACGGTACTGCTTCACCGTCGGGAAGCGCATAAAGCCGCGCGCCAGGCCGGAACCGCTGCGATCGTAGAATTTACCGTCTTCGGCGCGGATCGCGTAGTAATCTTTGCCGCCGGTGCGCAGACGCACGCCCAACAGCTGGCTCTGCTCTTTTTTGCCGTCCAGCTCTTCACGCGACATCAGCACGCTGAATTTGTCGCCGGCACGCAGTTTACGGAAATCCATCTGCCACTGCAGCGCTTTGATCACGCTGCTGATTTCGGCGCTGTTCAGGCCGGCGCGCTGGGCGCTGGTAACAAAACTGCCGTTAACCACGCCGGTCAACACGCTGTTTTTCCACTCGCCCTTCTGCTGCTCGCTGGACATCTTAAAGCCGTTGTCGACGCGATCGTAGGTGCGGGTTTCGCGGCGCGATATCTCCCAGGTCAGGCGCTGCAGCTGGCCGTCGTCGGTCAGCGTCCAGGAGATCTGCTGGCCGACCTGCAGATTACGCAGATCTTTATCCACTTTAACCAGCTGGCTGATATCGCCCATCTCAATGCCGTACTGGTTGAGAATGCTGCTCAGGGTATCGCCGCTGGAGACCACGTAGTCGTGGGTGCCGGCTTCCGCCGTCACATCCTCGTCGATTTCATCTTTTGGCAGGTCATCTTCCGGCGCGGGAGACGGCTGATCGAGCGGCTCGCTCGCTTCCGGCAGCAGCGTGCGCAGTTCGTTTTTATCGATTTCGATGGTTTTAACGATGGGTGAGGTTTCACCCGGATGGTAAACATAAGGCCGCCAGACAGCGACGGCCAGAGTAACAACGGTGAGCGACCCGAGCATAACGCGGTGGGGTCGCGGCAGATTATTAAATGCCAGGGCGACAGAGCGGGCTATCTGTTGCACTTTAAGTGATTCCTCATGCTCCTTTCAGGCAGCTTTCATACTGGCTCGACAGCTGTGAGAGGAATTTCACATAGCTGTCTTTTCCTAAGCTGATGCCCATTCCCAGCGGATCGAGCGTGCCTTTGCGCACCTGCGTTCCCCTGGCAACGGCATCGATGACCGCCGGCCTGAACTGTGGCTCAGCAAAAACGCAGGTCGCTTTTTGCTCAACCAACTGTGTTCGAATTTGATGTAAGCGCTGCGCGCCCGGTTGGATCTCAGGATTTACGGTAAAATGGCCAAGCGGCGTGAGACCGTAGTGCTTTTCAAAATAGGTGTAAGCATCATGAAAAACGAAATATCCTTTCCCTTTCACAGGCGTCAGCTGACGCGCTATCTGCTCATCGTTTTTCGTCAATTCTGACTCAAATTGCTGCAGGTTAGCGTCAAGTTTGTCTTTGCTATGCGGCATAAGTTCCAATAATTTTTCGTGGATTGCAACCGCAGATTGGCGCGCGATTTCCGGGGACATCCACAGGTGCATATTATATTGCCCGTGATGATGATGTTCATGCGCTGCATCATGATCGTCGTCGCCGTCATGATGATGCTCATCTTCCTCTTCAGCGCCGGTCATAAGTAGCGGTTTTACCGACGGCAAACTGGCCAATTCAAGATTTTTCTCAGGGGGAAATGCGCTCGCAGTTTTGCTGATAAAGGCCTCCATCTCCGGCCCGACCCAGACCACGAGATCCGCGCCCTGCAAGCGTTTGACGTCGGAAGGACGCAGCGCGTAGTCATGTTCCGACGCGCCGTCGGGCAGCAATACTTCAACCGGCGTAACGCCATCGGCGATAGCGGCGGCGATAAAGCCGAGCGGCTTGATAGAGGTAACGACCGTTGCGCTGGCGGGCGCGCTAAGCGAAGCGGCAATACCAAGGGGTAATAGCAGAGAAAATAACGCCTTTTTATTCTGTAACATAATGCTTCAATCCATCGTGACGGGGGGATGGATTGTGATATTATAACATCCGATAACTTCTGCAAGTCTTAATAACTATGAGCCCACTGATTAGTCTGGAAAATATCTCAGTCAGTTTTGGCCAGCGTCAGGTATTGTCCAATATCTCATTAACGCTGGAGCCGGGACGGATTCTGACTTTACTTGGCCCCAACGGTGCCGGGAAATCGACCCTGGTGCGGGTGGTTCTCGGGCTGATTGCGCCAGACAGCGGCACGCTGAAGCGCGATGACAAACTGCGCATCGGCTATGTGCCGCAGAAGCTGCATCTCGACGCCACCCTGCCGCTGACCGTGGAGCGTTTTTTGCGCCTGCGTTCCGGCACGCGCAAGGCGGATGTGCTGCCGGCGCTGAAGCGCGTGCAGGCGGGACACCTGCAGCATGCGCCGATGCAAAAGCTGTCCGGTGGCGAAACGCAGCGCGTGCTGCTGGCGCGCGCGCTACTTAACCAGCCACACGTACTGGTGCTGGATGAGCCGACGCAGGGCGTCGACGTTAACGGCCAGGTGGCGCTGTATGATTTGATCAATCAGCTGCGTATGGAGCTTAACTGCGCGGTATTGATGGTGTCACACGATCTGCACCTGGTTATGGCGAAAACTGATGAGGTCCTCTGCCTGAACCACCACATCTGCTGCTCCGGCACGCCGGAAGCGGTCTCCCGGCATCCTGAATTTATCGCCATGTTCGGCCCGCGCGGCGCGGAGCAGCTGGCGATTTACCGTCATCACCATAACCATCGTCACGATTTGCAGGGACGAATTGTTTTGCGTAAGGGACAGGGACAATAATGCTCGAACTATTACTTCCCGGCTGGCTGGGCGGCATGATGCTGGCGCTGGCGGCCGGTCCGCTCGGTTCATTTGTGGTATGGCGCCGCATGTCCTATTTCGGCGATACGCTGGCGCACGCCTCGCTGCTGGGGGTCGCTTTCGGCCTGCTGCTGAACGTCAGCCCCTTTTACGCGGTGATCGCCGTGACGCTGCTGCTGGCGCTGGGCCTGGTCTGGCTGGAGCGGCGCCCTCACCTCGCTATCGATACGCTGCTGGGCATTATGGCGCACAGCGCGCTGTCGCTTGGCCTGGTGGTGGTCAGTTTGATGTCCAACGTGCGCGTCGATCTGATGGCTTATCTGTTCGGCGATCTGCTGGCGGTAACGCCGGAGGATTTATGGATTATCGGCGGCGGCGTGACGCTGGTGCTGGCGGCCCTCGCCTGGCAGTGGCGGCCGCTGCTGTCGATGACCATCAGTCCGGAGCTGGCGCAGGTGGACGGCGTGAATATCGCCCGCACCCGTATGCTGCTGATGCTGGTCACCGCGCTAACCATCGGCGTGGCGATGAAGTTCGTCGGCGCGCTGATCATCACCTCGCTGCTGGTGATCCCGGCCGCGACTGCGCGCCGCTTTGCCCGTTCGCCGGAGCAGATGGCGCTGCTGGCGATTGGCGTGGGGGCTATCGCCGTAACCGGCGGGCTGACCTTCTCCGCCTTTTACGATACGCCGGCGGGGCCGTCGGTGGTGCTGTGCGCCGCGCTGCTGTTTATTCTAAGCCAGCTGAAGCGCGCGCCGGCGTAAGCCGCCGGTGGTCTTCACCATAAAAAACGCCGGCAGCTGCCGGCGTTTTTTATGGGCGATTCGGGCGCTATCGGCGCTTCGGGTCGTAAGACGCTGCTATCCGTCCGGCGCCGGCAGAGATCAGATCTCGCGGCTGATGCCGAAATGCTTAAAGGCATGCTGCGTGGCAATGCGGCCGCGCGGCGTACGCTGGATAAAGCCCTGCTGGATCAGATAGGGTTCCAGCACATCCTCAATGGTTTCGCGCTCTTCGCCTATCGCCGCCGCCAGGTTGTCGAGACCGACCGGGCCGCCGGTAAACTTGTCGATAATCGCCAGCAGCAGCTTGCGATCCATATAGTCGAAGCCTTCGCTATCGACGTTAAGCATATCCAGCGCCTTCGCCGCCACTTCGCCATCCATCACGCCCTCGGCGCGCACTTCGGCGAAATCGCGCACGCGGCGCAGCAGGCGGTTAGCGATACGCGGCGTACCGCGCGCGCGGCGCGCCACTTCCAGCGCCCCTTCCGCACTGAGATCCAGCCCCAGGCAGGCGGCGCTGCGGCCGACGATATGCTGCAGATCTTTCACCTGGTAGAACTCCAGACGCTGCACGATGCCGAAACGATCGCGCAACGGCGACGTCAGGGAGCCGGCGCGGGTGGTGGCGCCGATCAGGGTAAAGGGCGGCAGATCGAGCTTAATCGAGCGCGCGGCCGGGCCTTCGCCGATCATAATATCCAGCTGGTAATCCTCCATCGCCGGATAAAGCACCTCTTCCACCACCGGCGACAGACGATGGATCTCATCAATAAACAGCACGTCGTGCGGCTCAAGGTTGGTGAGCATCGCTGCCAGGTCGCCCGCTTTTTCCAGCACCGGGCCTGAGGTGGTGCGCAGGTTGACGCCCATCTCATTCGCCACGATATTCGCCAGAGTGGTTTTGCCCAGCCCCGGCGGACCGAAAATCAGCAGATGATCCAGCGCGTCGCCACGCATTTTGGCCGCCTTAATGAAGATCTCCATCTGCTCGCGCACCTGAGGCTGGCCGACATACTCTTCCAGCAGGCGCGGACGGATGGCGCGGTCAATAATTTCTTCTTCGCTGGTGTTGTCAGGGGAGACCAGGCGATCGGCTTCAATCATGGGTTACCTCAGAGCGCGGCACGCAGCGCTTCACGGATCAGGGTTTCACAATCAGCGTCCGGGCGGCCCACTTTGCTGACCATCCGGCTGGCTTCCTGCGGTTTATACCCCAACGCCACCAGCGCGGCAACCGCTTCGGCTTCGGCGTCGTTGCTTTCCGGCGCCGCGTTTTCGCTGGTAAGCGTAAAGGTCGCGTCGCCGCCGAACAGATCGCCATGCATGCCTTTAAAGCGGTCTTTCATCTCCACCACCAAACGCTCGGCGGTTTTCTTGCCGACGCCGGGCAGCTTAACCAGCGTCGCCACTTCTTCACGCTCAACGGCGGTGACAAACTGCTGTGCCGACATGCCGGAGAGGATCGCCAGCGCCAGCTTCGGCCCGACGCCGTTCACCTTGATCAGCTCGCGAAACAGCGCGCGTTCCTGCTTGCTGGTGAAGCCGTAAAGCAGCTGGGCATCTTCGCGCACGATAAACTGCGTAAAGATAATCGTTTCCTGGTTCAGTTCCGGCAGCGCGTAGAAGCAGGTCATCGGCATGTGGATTTCATAGCCCACGCCGTTCGCTTCAATCAACACCAGCGGCGGTTGTTTTTCCAGAATGATGCCTCGCAGACGACCTATCACAGTTGCTTCCTTTGATACAGGGGGGAGAAAGTGTCAGAGTTATAACATAAAAAAGGCTGGATGAATATCCAGCCTGATAATGGCTTACGAACGCAGCCTGCCGCGCGCCAGATTCAGTCGGGTATCGCTCAGCTTGCTGGCGTTCTGACTGACATGGCAATGGGTAATGGCGATTGCCAGCGCATCGGCGGCGTCCGCCTGTGGGTTGGCCGCCAGCTTCAGCAACGTGCGCACCATATGCTGCACCTGGCTTTTTTCCGCGCTGCCAATGCCGACCACCGTCTGCTTCACCTGGCGCGCCGCATATTCAAACACCGGCAGATCCTGATTAACCGCGGCGACAATCGCCGCGCCACGCGCCTGGCCCAGCTTCAGCGCCGAATCGGCGTTTTTCGCCATAAAGACCTGCTCGATAGCGAAAAAATCGGGCTGGAACTGCGTGATAATTTCACTGACGCCGGCGTAAATCAGCTTCAGACGGGTGGGCAGATCGTCAACCTGGGTGCGGATACAGCCGCTGCCCAGGTAGGTTAGCTGCCGCCCCACCTGACGAATCACGCCATAACCGGTGATCCGTGAGCCCGGGTCAATGCCCAGAATAATCGCCATCAGGCTACTCCGTCAGGTTGGCGGTCGCGGTCGCCCTTACAGGGTGGCCGCCACCTCGTCGGAAATCTCACCGTTATGGTAAACTTCCTGCACGTCGTCGCAATCTTCCAGCATATCGATCAGGCGCATCAGCTTCGGCGCCGTCTCCGCATCCATATCCGCTTTGGTGGACGGGATCATGGTCACTTCCGCCGTTTCCGCTTTCAGGCCCGCTGCGTCCAGCGCGTCTTTCACTTCGCCGAAGGTTTCCCACGAGGTAAAGACATCGATCGCGCCGTCGTCCCAGGTCACTACGTCATCCGCGCCCGCTTCCAGTGCCGCATCCATCACCGCATCTTCATCCAGCCCCGGCGCATAAGAGATGACGCCTTTTTTGGTGAACAGGTAGGCCACGGAGCCGTCGGTGCCGAGGTTGCCGCCGCATTTGGTGAAGGCGTGGCGCACTTCGGAGACGGTACGGTTACGGTTGTCGCTCAGACACTCTACCATCACGGCGGTGCCGCCCGGGCCGTAGCCTTCATAGATGATGGTTTCCATGTTGCTGTTGTCATCGCCGCCGACGCCGCGGGCGATGGCGCGATCCATGGTGTCACGCGTCATATTGTTGGACAGCGCTTTATCCATCGCCGCACGCAGACGCGGGTTAGACGCCGGATCGCCGCCGCCCAGCTTGGCCGCGGTGACCAGCTCGCGAATGATTTTGGTAAAAATCTTACCGCGCTTGGCATCCTGTGCCGCTTTGCGGTGTTTGGTGTTGGCCCATTTACTATGACCTGCCATAACTCTGCTCTCTCCAGTTTGACACCGGTCAGACATCTCAAGGCCAGCTTCCCCGCAGGGAGACAGCGCGCCTGATGCCCGACGCTGTTGATTTCGTATCAGTCAGTGACTGACGGCTTCAGCGCGCTCGCCGGGTCACGGCGGCGCGCGGCTGTCGGCAGCGGGTTAGCCGACGAATTCTTCAATCGCCTGGCGATTGCTCCAGGACTTGGTAAGGCGGGCCGCCTCAGGAACCGCCAGCCATTGCCAGGCCAGATGCTCGCTGAGAACCATGCTGCGCTCGTGCGGCAGCGCCAGGCGAAACCAGTGTTCGGTATTATGCGTGACGTCAGGCGCGTAGCGGTGGCGAAAGTGCGGAAAGATTTCAAACTCAATCTGACGCCGGCAATCCTCCAGCGTCAGCGCTTCCGCCGCCACATCGATGGCCAGCTCCTCCCCCACTTCGCGCCGCGCGGCGTCAGTGGGCGTTTCGCCCTGCTCCAGGCTGCCGGTGACCGACTGCCAGAAATCGGGATCGTCGCGCCGCTGCAGCATCAGCACCCGCCCGGTATCCTGCGCGTAAATCACTACCAGTACCGAAACGGGATGCTTAAAGCTCATCTTACAGGCTCTCTGGCTTATCCTTTTTCACCACCTGAATCGCCAGCTCTTCCAGCGAAGCCGGATTGGCGAAACTCGGCGCCTCGGTCATCAGACAGGCGGCAGCGGTGGTTTTCGGGAAGGCGATAACGTCACGAATGTTGTCGGTGCCGGTCAGCAGCATCACCAGACGGTCGAGACCGAACGCCAGGCCCGCGTGCGGCGGCGTGCCGAACTTCAGCGCGTCGAGCAGGAAGCCGAACTTCTCGCGCTGTTCAGATTCGGTGATGCCGAGAATGCCGAACACTGTCTGCTGCATCTGGCCGTTATGGATACGCACCGAACCGCCGCCCACTTCATAACCATTGATCACCATATCGTAGGCGTTGGCGATAGCGGTTTCCGGCGCGGCCTTCAGCTCCTCCGGCGTCATGTCGCGCGGCGCGGTGAACGGGTGATGCATCGCGGTCAGGCCGCCTTCGCCGTTGTCTTCGAACATCGGGAAATCGACCACCCACAGCGGTTTCCACGCTTTATCGTCGGTGATGCTCAGGTCGCGGCCCAGCTTCAGACGCAGCGCGCCCATCGCATCCGCCACCACGCCCGCTTTATCCGCGCCGAAGAACACCATATCGCCATCCTGCGCGCCGGTGCGTGTCAGGATCGCCTCAACGATTTCCGCAGTCAGGAATTTCGCCACCGGGCTCTGGATGCCTTCCAGGCCCTGAGCGCGCTGGTTGACCTTGATATAGGCCAGCCCTTTCGCGCCGTAAATTTCAATAAACTTGCCGTATTCATCGATCTGCTTACGGCTCAGCCCGGCGCCGCCCGGCACGCGCAGCGCCGCAACGCGGCCTTTGGCGTCGTTGGCCGGACCGGAGAAGACTTTGAACTCAACCTCTTTCACCAGGTCGGCGACATCCACCAGCTCCATCGGGTTGCGCAGATCCGGCTTATCGGAGCCATAACGGCGCATCGCTTCGGCGAAGGTCATCTGCGGGAATTCGCCGAGGTCGACGCCTTTCACCTCCAGCCAGAGCTGACGCACCAGGCGCTCCATCACTTCACGCACCTGCGGCGCGGTCATAAAGGAGGTTTCCACGTCGATCTGGGTAAATTCCGGCTGACGATCGGCGCGCAGGTCCTCATCGCGGAAGCATTTAACGATCTGGTAGTAGCGATCGAAACCGGACATCATCAGCAGCTGTTTGAACAGCTGCGGCGACTGTGGCAGCGCGTAGAACTTGCCTTTATGCACGCGGCTCGGCACTAAATAGTCGCGCGCGCCTTCCGGCGTCGCTTTGGTCAGCATCGGCGTTTCGATATCGAGGAAGCCGTGGTCATCCATAAAGCGACGCACGAAGCTGGTGATTTTCGCGCGGGTTTTCAGACGCTGTGCCATCTCCGGACGACGCAGGTCGAGATAGCGGTATTTCAGGCGCGCTTCTTCGCTGTTGATCTGGTTGGAGTCGAGCGGCAGCGGCTCGGCGCGGTTGATGATGGTCAGCTCGGTAGCGAACACTTCCACTTCGCCGGTGGCCATATCGGGGTTTTTGTTGCGCTCTTCGCGCGCGCGCACCACGCCGGTGATCTGAATGCAGAACTCGTTGCGCAGTTCGGAGGCGCGGTTAAAGGCGTCCTGACGATCCGGATCGAAAAAGACCTGAACGATGCCTTCACGGTCGCGCATATCGATAAAGATCAGGCTCCCGAGATCGCGGCGACGGTTAACCCAACCGCAGAGAGTCACTTGCTGACCAACATGAGACAGATTGATCTGCCCGCAATATTCTGTACGCATAACGCTATCCTTTTAACTTCGCCGCTGCAGCATGGGCAGCCCGATTGTGTCGTCGTGTAGTGAGATTATCCGGCAGATAACCTTCAGGCAGACGCTGCCGCAAAAAGGCAGGCATTATAATGTAAAAAGCAAGGCGCGATAAGGGGGAACGGCGCGCGGCGCGCAAAGCGCGCGCATTTGTTGCTCATCGCAGGCTAATGTTAGCGCGATGCACATATAAATTCACAAAATTCATGAATTAACGACATTTTTCCCCTCGCCTGCCGTCGGCGCGCTGGCGTAGGCTAACCTCTTTTTCTTCGCGGAGAGCAATATGAAACTCAATCCCACAGCAACCGCCCTGGTGTTAATCGATCTGCAGGAGGGCATTTTGCCTTTCGCCGGCGGTCCGCACAGCGCGGAACAGGTAGTTGCAGGCGCGGCAAAGCTGGCGGCGGCGTTCCGCGCCGTTAATGCGCCGGTGGTGCTGGTACGGGTGGGCTGGTCGCCCGACTTCGCCGATGCGCCGAAGCAAGACGTTGATAGCGCGCTGATGCACGGCGCGCTGCCGGAAAACTGGTGGGATTACCCGCCCGCGCTGGGCGTCGAGCCGGGCGATCTGCAGGTGGTGAAGCATCAGTGGGGCGCGTTTTACGGCACTGACCTGGAGCTGCAGCTGCGCCGTCGCGGTATCGATACCGTCGTGCTGGGCGGCATTTCCACCAATATTGGCGTAGAATCTACCGCGCGCAACGCCTGGGAGCTGGGCTTCAATCTGGTGATTGCTGAAGATATCTGCAGCGCCGGCAGCGAGGCGCAGCACAACAGCAGCCTGGAATGGATTTTCCCGCGCATCGCGAAAGTGCGCCGCGCCGAAGAGATTATCGCCGCGCTGTAACCTCATCCGGACGGGCAAGCCCCGTCCGCTACGGGAGCAACATGTCGACATTTCGTCTGGGATTGCCGCAGTGGCAGCATCCCCACTGGAAACGCTACGGGCTGGAAACGCTGGCCGACTATGTGCGCTACTTCAACTGCGTGGAGGGCAATACCACGCTTTATGCGCTGCCGAAGGCGGAGGTGGTGCTGCGCTGGCAGGCGATGACCAGCGATGATTTCCGCTTCTGCTTTAAGTTTCCCGCCAGCATTACCCATCAGTCAGGCCTGCGCCACTGCGACGACCTGGTGGAAGAATTTTTCCGCACGCTCGATCCGCTCAGCCCGCGCATTGGCCAGTACTGGCTGCAGATGCCGGCCGCCTTTGGGCCGGATGCCCTTCCGGCGCTCTGGGCGTTTCTCGATAAGCTGCCTGGCGCGTTCCGCTACGGGGTAGAAGTACGCCATGCCGCCTTTTTCGCCAAGGGGGAAGCGGAGCGCGCGCTGAATCGCGGCCTGCATCAGCGCGGCGTGAACCGTGTGATCCTCGACAGCCGTCCGGTGCATGCCTCCACCTCCACCAGCCCGGCCTCGCTGGAGGCCAAATCGAAAAAGCCGAAGGTGCCGCCGCATGCGATTATGACCGCCAGCGATCCGATGGTGCGCTTTATCGGCAGCGAATCGCTGCAGGAGAATCAGGTCTGGTTTGATGACTGGCTCAGTAAGCTGCCGGGCTGGCAGGCGGACGGTACCCCCTGGCTGTTTCTGCATACGCCCGATATCGGCGAGGTGCTGGATCTGGTGCAGGCGCTCTGGCCGCGTCTGCAGCAGGCGCTGCCGCAGGTGGGCGCAGCGCCCGACTGGCCGCAGCAGAGCGCACTGTTTTAATCCGCAATACGGGTCGCTTTCAGTTCGCCATCGGCGCGAGAGAGGGTAAATTGCGACCAGCCTTGATCGGGCGCGGGCAACCGCTGCCCAGCCTGTAGTCTGCAGGGATGTGGCGTGGCGCGACAAAAGATGCAGCGCGCCGCGCTTTCTGCCAAAATATGCGCCTTTCCGTAGTTGACCGGATTTACCCCTATGTCTAATCGAGATACGCTGTTCTCCGCGCCTATTGATAAACTGGGCGACTGGACTTTTGACGAGCGCGTAGCTGAAGTTTTCCCTGATATGATCCAGCGCTCGGTGCCGGGTTATTCCAATATCATCTCCATGATCGGCATGCTGGCCGAACGCTTTGTCACGCCGGATAGCCAGGTTTACGACCTGGGCTGCTCGCTCGGCGCCGCCACGCTGTCGGTGCGCCGCTCGGTGCAGGCTGACGGCTGCAAAATCATTGCGGTCGATAACTCGCCGGCGATGGTAGAGCGCTGCCGCCGTCATATCGACGCTTTCCGCGCCAAAACACCGGTGGAAGTGATTGAAGCCGATATTCGCGATATCCCCGTGGAAAACGCCTCCATGGTGGTGCTGAACTTTACCCTGCAGTTTCTCGCGCCTGCCGATCGGCTGACGCTGCTGCAGCGCATTTATCA
The DNA here is from genome assembly GCF_002953195.1 of Mixta gaviniae. Taxonomy (GTDB): domain Bacteria; phylum Pseudomonadota; class Gammaproteobacteria; order Enterobacterales; family Enterobacteriaceae; genus Mixta; species Mixta gaviniae. Next base: position 2,625,826 of record NZ_CP026377.1, read on the forward strand.
GGGCCTGAACCCGGGCGGCGCGCTGGTGCTGTCGGAGAAGTTCAGCTTTGAAGACGCCGACGTCGGCGAATTGCTGTTTAACATGCATCACGATTTCAAGCGTGCCAACGGCTACAGCGAGCTGGAGATCAGCCAGAAGCGCAGCATGCTGGAAAATGTGATGCTGACCGACTCGGTGGAAGCGCATAAGGCGCGCCTGCGTCAGGCGGGCTTTGAACACAGCGAACTCTGGTTCCAGTGCTTTAACTTCGGCTCGCTGGTGGCGCTGAAGGCAGGTGCGGCATGATCGATTTCGGGAAGTTTTATCAGCTTATCGCGCAGGGTCCGCTGGCGAGCTGGCTGGAAGTGCTGCCGGCGCAGCTGGCGGCATGGCAGCGCGAAAACCTGCACGGCCATTTCCGCAACTGGCAGAAATCGGTGGATCATCTGCCGCAGCTGACGCCGCAGCACCTTGATTTGGTCAACAGTGTCACCGCCGACAGCGACGCGCTCAGCGCGCGCCAGCGTCAGGGCATCGAGAAGCTACTGCGCAATCTGATGCCGTGGCGCAAAGGCCCCTACTCGCTTTACGGCACCTTTATCGATACCGAATGGCACTCCGACTGGAAATGGGATCGCGTGCTGCCGCATATCTCCCCGTTGACCGATCGCACGGTGCTGGATGTCGGCTGCGGCAGCGGCTATCACATGTGGCGCATGCTCGGCGCCGGCGCCCGGCTGGTAGTGGGTATCGATCCCATGCAGCTGTTTCTCTGCCAGTTTGAAGCAGTGCGTAAACTGCTGGGCGATGACCCGCGCGCGCACCTGCTGCCGCTGGGCATTGAGCAGCTGCCGGAACTGCAGGCGTTCGATACCGTCTTTTCTATGGGCGTGCTTTACCATCGCCGTTCGCCGCTCGATCATCTCTTCCAGCTGAAAAATCAGCTGGTGAGCGGCGGCGAGCTGGTGCTGGAAACGCTGGTGATTGAAGGCGACGAGCATGATGTGCTGGTACCGGGCGAGCGTTACGCACAGATGCGCAACGTCTGGTTTATTCCTTCCGCCGCCGCGCTGCAGCGCTGGCTGGAGAAGTGCGGCTTCGTCGACGTGCGTATCGTCGATTTCTCACGCACCAGCACGGAAGAGCAGCGCCGTACCGACTGGATGACCACCGAGTCGCTGGCGGACTTCCTCGATCCGCAGGACAGCAGTAAAACGCTGGAGGGCTACCCCGCCCCGCTGCGTGCCGTGCTGGTGGCGCGCAAACCCTGATGTGATAAGGGCGCCTGAAGGCGCCCTTTTTGATCAGCGCCGCGACAGCGCCAGCTTCGCCGCAAAGCCGATAAACACGCAGCCGGTCAGCCGATCCATCGCTTTCATCACTGACGGGCGACGCAGCTTGTCGGCAAAATAACGCGTGCCGGCGATCAGCATTACGCTCCACAGCAGGCCGATCGATGCGTGCGTAAAGGCCATCGCGCTGCTCCACAGCGCCACCGACGCATCGGCCGGGATAAACTGCGGCAAAAACGACACGTAGAAAATGCCCACCTTCGGGTTCAGCAGGTTGCCGAACAGCCCTTTAACGAACAGCGCCACCCAACCCGGCGGCGTCTCCGGCTCCTGCCCGGCAGGCAGCGCGGTACGCGGACGCAGCAGCAGGCCGACGCCAAGCCAGAGCAGATAGGCGGCGCCGACCCATTTCAGCAAGTTATAGGCCACTTCTGACGCCAGCAGCAGCGCTCCCAGCCCGAAGCCGACCGCCACGCCCCAGACGAAACAGCCGCTGGCGACGCCCAGCGCTGAGGCGAAGGCCCGCCGCCCGCCATGCGCCGCCGAGGTACGCAGCACCAGCGCGGTATCAAAACCGGGCGTCAGGGTCAGGATGATAATCGCCACCAGAAAAGCGAGCAGAGAAGAGATCATAACGTATTCCTTTGTGATTCAACGGCGCGCCCCTGACGCCAGGGGAGAGTCTGAACGCCATGCGACACGATGGGCTACAGCAGTTACCTTCCGACAGCTTATCGGCACAGGCTGCGGCTCTGTCCCCACGGCAGGCAGGACTCTGGGGCGCATTGTAAAATTATTGTAAACAAAAGGGAATCGCCACACCGCGCTGAGCCGTTCGGCGGCGGCGCGCTGCGCTAATTTCTCCGGCAACGCTAAACTTACCGCAGCAGCCACAGGAGGACGCATGAAAGAGTTTGATTACCAGCAGGACTTTAGCCAAATCAATTTTCGTCAGCACCCGGAGCTGTATCAGGTGGGACGCGGCGAGCAAGGCGTGCTAATGGTCGAGCCGTATAAATCGGAAATTTTGCCGCACTGGCGTTTCCGCACCCCGGCTATCGCCCGCGAATCGGCGGAAAAAATCATGGCGCTGTTTGAAGAGTACCGCCGGCAGGATGATTTTGTCGGCATGGATATGGCGCGTAAGTTTATACAGATGGGCTTTACCCGCGCGCGCCGCTACGCCAATCACCCCGGCGGCAAAAAATATGACGCCGACCGCCAGGTGCTGCCGCAGCAGCTTGATGCGGAAAAGGTGGAATCGGCGACCATTTTCAAAGGGTACTGGGATAAAATCCGCGCCGACGCTGACTATCTGCAGCGTAAAAAAGCGCATCAGCAGCGTTACGGCTGAGACCCCGTCGCAATGATTTCTGCTTTTTTCCCACAGATCATCAAGCCAGCCCGCAGAAACCTGCCAGGCTTTAAGCCATCATCGAAAACCCGTAGCTTAAAGGAGAGCAGGTATGAGTAAGTTTGTTTTTTCCTCACCGCGAAAATATGTTCAGGGCGCCGGCGTGCTGGCAGAACTGGGCACCTACCTGAAAGAACTGGGTGACAACGCCTTTCTGATCGCCGATGAGGTGGTCTGGGGGCTGGTAGGCGAGCAGGTGCAAACCACCCTGCGTCAGGCTGGCGTTGAGCAACGCTACGAGAAGTTCAACGGCGAAGCCTCCGGCAATGAAATCAGCCGTCTGGCGGGCGTTGCGCGTGAAAGCGGCGCCCCGGTAGTGGTGGGCCTCGGCGGCGGTAAGACGCTGGATACCGCGAAGGCGGTTGCCGATGAGTTGCATGCGCCGGTAGTGATTGTACCGACCGCCGCCTCGACCGATGCACCCTGCAGCGCGCTGTCAGTGATCTATTCCGACAGCGGCGTATTTGAAAGTTACCGTTTTTACAGCAAAAACCCCGATCTGGTGCTGGTGGATACCTGGGTCTGCGCGCAGGCGCCGGTGCGTCTGTTCGCCTCCGGCATCGCCGATGGCCTGGCGACCTATGTTGAAGCACAGGCGGTGCTACGCTCGCACGGCAAATCGATGGTGAACGGCGATCCGACCATCGCCGGCATGGCTATCGCCCGCGCCTGCGAAGAGACGCTGTTGACCTGGGGCTACAGCGCCTGGACCGCCGTGGCGCAGAAGCGCGTCACGCCGGCAGTGGAGGCGGTAGTGGAAGCAAATACTCTGCTTTCCGGCCTTGGATTTGAAAACGCCGGCCTGGCGGGCGCGCACGCCATCCATAACGGCTTTACCGCGATTGAAGGCGATATTCATCACCTGACCCACGGCGAGAAAGTCGCCTACGGCACCCTGACGCAGATGGTGCTGGAGCAGCGTCCGGATGAAGAGATTGCGCGCTATATCCGTTTCTATCGCGCCATCAATATGCCGACCACGCTGGAAGAGATGCATCTGGAAAATGAAAGCTGGGAAAATCTGGTGAAGGTTGGCGCGCTGGCGAACAGTGAAGGCGATACGCTGAAAAACCTGAATCCCGGCCTGACGCCGGAAGCGGTAGCGCACGCCATCCTGGCGGTAGATGCCTTCAGCAAAACCGTGAAGTAACCAGGCGGTAGCGCGTGCCGTTACGGCGGCGGAGGCATGCAGTAATACCGTTCCGGCGGCAGAAAGCCTCAGTTAAGACGTTCGGTTTCAGGCGCCTGCGGGCGCCTTTTACTTCGGCTGCGCCACGCTCTCCCAGTACTCGAAGCGGTAGGCGGCCGCCAGCTGGCGCTGCAGCGTTTCCTTGCCATCGGTCTCTGTTTCCTGAGAGTAACTGAGCGTGCAGTTGCCAATATCATCCCAGCTTTGGCACTCATCCAGCGTGACCGTGGTGCCGTTACGATTGTTACTTATCGCCCGTAACCCTGATTCGCGCTGCTGCCGATCGTAGCTGTAGCTCTCCTTGCCCTGCGCCGAATCGCTGCCCAGCAGCAAGCCATCCGCGCTCCAGCGATAGCGATATTCGCCGTTGGTTAACGCGTCGGAGCCGCGCGCCACGCTACTGCTCAGCCGCAACTGCTTATCGTAGTTGTAGGTGGTTTCCGTGAAGCCTTTATTGCCCATCAGAATAAAGCTGTCGCTGGCGCTGATGATATTGCCCTTCTCACCCACCATATAGCTGATGATGCCCTGCTTGTTATTCACTTCCACCAGCGCGTTCTCTTTCTTCACGCTCACCGAGATCTGGTATTCCGCCAGCCAGCCGTGATCCACGCGTGAAATATGCTGCTCCATCGCCAGCACCACGTTGCGCTCGTCTTTGTCATAGCTGATATCGGCGACGGTAAGCCGGCCGCAGCGATCAAACTGGCCCAGCACGCGCTTTTGCGAATTGACGTTTTTGCCGAATTCACCCATCACGACCTGCTTGATCTGCCCTTTCGCCGTGCCGCCCAGCAGGATCACGCTATTGCTGTTGTTGATCGCGCCGCCGGCATTGCGGCAGCTCTCCGCCGCCAGCGCCGCGCCGCTGCCCGGCAGGCTGACCACGCCGATCAGTAAAAGCAGATATCCAGACTTCATCATCTCTTCCTGTGAAAATGCGTCGATACACGGCATAAAGATGCCTTCCGACAGAAGCGGAAGGCAGCTGGCGTCAGGCTGGGGTTACCGAACCGGTGGTTTCCAGAGCAGCCCGGGGCGCGGTCGCCGGACTGCCTGTTGCATAATAATAGCGTAGCTGCTTATTAGCATCATAGCTCAGCATCATTTTTCCGGTTACCTTGCCGGCGGTATTGATGGTGCCGCCCTCAGTCGCCAGCTGCGCCTGCGAATAGATAAAGCCGCTGTTGATGCCGACATTATCGTTAACCAGCCAGGCAATGTTTGGCACATCGCCCACCTCCCTGGCAACAGGTTTGCTGGCGCCCTCCCTGGCGCTGTAGCGCAGCCCCAACAGAATATTAGCGTTCATGTTGTAGCAGTCGTTCAGCACAAACTTCTTTTTGATCTCCTGAAGGTCGACGGCGAGTTTCGCGGCTCTCAGGCCGCAGTTAGCGATATGCACATTGGCCAGATCGATCAGGTGAATGGCGATATTATTGGCGCCGACGTCGATAATGCAGTTGTTTATCGACAGGTTGCCCCCAGAGTGCCACTCGGCTTATTAAACAAAATCCCGGTGGCCTTGCCGTTGCCGATAAAGCGGCAGCCGGTAAGCAGCACATTATTGTGCTCCGCCGCGCCCGATTTAACTTGGATGCCGAAGCCTTCGGCGTAGCAATTGTTGAGATGCAGATCCTCCGCCGGCTCCAGATCAAAAGCGATATTGGTTTCCAGGCCGCGGTTCTGCATCATGACCTGCAGCGTGAGTTTATGGTCGCCCTGCACCGTAGAGGAGCGCGTCAACACTACTCCGGCGCCAGCAGATTTCTCATCCATCAGCACCATTGAGCGGATATTAACGTGCTTTGACCAGTTTTGTACGCAAATAGCGCCGCGTGTAAGGTGCCACTGCTCCTCGCCGTTTTTAATATCGGCGGTGCGGATATATTTAATGATATTTCCCACCAGCACGTTGGAACACGTAATATAGGCCCCCTCCCACCAGGCCGCGCTGCCAATTGAGACATTGCCGATCGAGACGCCGTTGGTTATGCCCTCAGCGCCGAAAGAGCTCTCAGGCGAGATTATTGGTTATAATGGTGTGCTGGGCGTCAAATTCCGGTCGTCCATCATTATTGTTGGTGATCGGCGCTTCGGCATGAAAAGCCAGACGCCCGTCGATGCCCGCTTTGCAGGAGGCGTAGTTGCCGTCGATCATGGTTCCTGATCCCCAGGTGCTGACCGCATCGCCGCGTTCCTCCAGGCCGACGCCCAGACAATCAAGAAAGCTATTTTTAGAATACGTGGGCCATGGACGCGATAGTTCGAACCGCAATCACCGCATTGACCTGATTCATCATGGTGCAGCCCTGTATCAGGCAAAAGCCGGCCTGAATATCGATGGTTCCCTGACGGCCGCCGCCTTTATTGCTGACAAGATTACTTTGTAACAACTGAGGATTACTTGAGTGCAGATTTAATATTTTACAATTGGAATGCTTTAAAACGATCATCAAGTGAGTTTTCATCTTCTCGCCAATCGGCCTGATCTCTCCGGTTTTCGTAACCTCAATAACCTGCCCTTCGAAAGCAGTCTTAATCTGATCGTCAAGGTTTATCACCGTATCGATAATAACGTGCGTCGCCTGTTGGAGTAATGCCTGTAACGCCTTCGTATTATCGGTTTTATAATCTGTTGTCGTGGTAACCCTGATATTGAGCGATGATGTAGAGACTGGCATAATAATCCTCTCTATTTCATAAAATAAATGGACCTGTCCTTTACCTGGTGCGCTCCAGCTTGCCCGCTCAGCGTAGCGCAATAGTTACGTACGTAAAATATTACATTATCAATTTTCATACTCCTGTCTTAAAAGCTAACCATTTATTACTTGAGTAGCTGCGTTTAGTTACTCAAATGTGTCAAATGGAAAGGTTGCCTGGGAGGAATTACGTTTTAATTTCAAAAGAATAAGCAGCAACGGCGCATCAAGTGCAGGCGTGATGTTATGTGCGGCAACAGAGGAAGATGGATTTTATCGTACGGAGAGTAAATGGAGATATGGCCCTTTAAGGCATCATGCTGGTACGCATAAAATATAAATAAATTTAATGAAAAGACCTTCCGGCTAGGCCGGAAGGTCATACGGTTACGCTGGGTTGATAGTTTCGCTATTATCGAAAGATACCCATGCCCCTTTGCTATCAGGTGCAGTTGCGTAGTAGTAACGCAGTTTCTTATCAACGCCATAGCCCAGCACGATTTTACCCATCGCTTTGCCGACAGTATTTACTGTTGACGCAGCCGACTTAAGTTGATCCTGTGAATAAACAAAGCCGCAGGTAATGCCGTCATTCTCATTAAATAGCCATTCAATATCTGGCACATCGCCTTCAGAAGTGACCACCGGCGACCCGCCTGTGGTGCTGGTTTTGGTATAACGCAGGCTCAGCGGTACGGCGGAGCTCAAGTTATAACAGTTGCTCATAACAAACTTCTCACCAATATTCTGCATGCCGACGGCGAATTTTCCTGCAGAATATCCGGTACTGGTAATATGCACTCTGGCCAAGTTAAACAGGTTCATGGCAAAGTTATTTGTGCCGACATCAATAATACTGTGGTTAATAGAAAGCGTACCGCCGTTACCGCCCTGAATAAGGACGCCGGTAGCCGAGCCATTACTGATTAAACGGCAGCCGGTTAACAGCACTGTATTATAATCACTGGTCGTTCCTTTCAGCAACGTGGCGAAACCTTCGGCAAAGCAGTTATTCAGATGCAGATCTTCCGCCGGCACTAAATTAAAGGCGTTGTTTTTCGAGTCGCCTTTATTCAGCATAGAGAGCTGCAGCGTCAATTTATGCTCGCCTTTCACCGTTGAGGAGCGATCCAGAATAAAGCCATCCCCCACCGAGCCTTCGGCCATCACCACCGTTGAGCGGATATTGACGTTATATGACCAGTTTTGAACGCAAATGGCTCCGCGCTTCGGCGCCCAGTTTCCTCCCTGTGTATCAGCCGGCGTACGGGTATATTTAATGGTGTTTTCCACCACCACGTTGGTACACATAATATAGGCTTCACCCCACCATGTCGCGCCGCCGATAGAGACGTTACCGATAGAGCTACCGTTAGAAATCCCTTCCATCACAAAGTGACGGCGGAATGGCCCATAAGCCAGGTTATTCGCCATGATGGTGTGCTGCGCGTCAAACTGCGCGCGCCCGCTGTTTGAGGTGACCGGCGCTTCAGCATGAAAGGCGATGCGGCCGTCAGTGCCTTCCTTACAGGAGGCATAGTTATGGGCGATAACCGTACCCGATCCCCAGATGCTGACCGCATCGCCGCGCTCTTCCAGTCCCACGCCAATGCAATCGAGGAAGTTATTGCCAATAATACGTGAACCGTGAGCGCGCTGGATGGAGCCAGCGATCACCGCATTCACCTGGTTAATCATGGTACAACCTTCAACAACGCAAAAGTCCGCCTGAATATCTACCGTACCCTGACGACCGCCGCCGTTGTCGCCGCTGGCATTGCTTTGCAGCAATAACGGGTTAGTTGATTTCAGATTGCGCAACCGACAGCGCTGATGCTTAAGCGCAATCATCGAACGGATGCTCATATTCGTGCCGATCGGCCGGATTTCACCCGTTTCGGTACCTTCGATAATCTGCCCTTCAAAGGCAGTTTTAACCTGCGCAGATAGATTAATAATGGTGTCGACGATAACATAGCGCTCCTTATTAAGTAGCGCCTGAAAAGCGGCGGTATTATCGGTGGTATAATCCGTTGCGCTATTTGCGGCGATTTTTTGCGAAGACGTAGTTAAAGACATAACAACCTCCAGAATAAAATATTTGATAAGTTTCTTTTTCACTTACGAACAGAGTTTCACAATCAACTGCGGATATTTAGCTTGCGGAAATCCCTTTCCGCTTGTATTACGGAAATTATATTTTTACCGTTTTTATTATTTAGCCCTGGTGCTTATCGATAATATCGTCATTTTCTGACGCGGTTTGCTGCCCTTCTGGTGCTTTTTGTCGGGTAATGCGCGAAAGCATACCCAGCAACATGACGATGAAAGAGGCAATTTGTAGCCAGTGGGCCGGTATCATCGCTTTCCAGTCCGGCGGCATTTCTAACCAGATGGTCGGCAGTACGCCCAGCAGCACCAGCGCTTTCGTAGAATGCCAGCGCCACCAGTTGGGCCAATCCTTCACCAGTTTAAGTTTCATTGTCATATGATTACCCCTCTGTAGCTTTCATAACTCCCGCTACGCATTACCTCAGCGTGACGTTTTGCCCGATTGGGCGTTTGTCGCGCCCACTTGCTCATCAGCATGCTGCTGGCAGCAGCGGCGAAGTTTTCCTGGGAAATCAGGGCCAGCATATTCTTGAATCCTGCTAACCCTTCGACGCCCATCTGCCAGGCCATGCTGTATAAGATATCGCTCCGCGGTTCGTTGCAGTGTCGAAGCGCATCGACAATGCCCGGTACGCTGTTCATTTGTAACCTGTTATTGCTCAACAGGGTTTCCAGCCAAACGCTGCCCACCACTTCAGGAACAGTGAAGGTATAATTACTGACGGGACAGCCGCGCGGCCCAAGCTTGATGCCGTAAGCGACGGTAGGAAAACCTTCGGTGTCGATATAAGGTTTCGCCCGATAACCCTCTTCAAATTTAAGAATTTTTATAATTTCACTCATAGCCCTGCTCCTTTTTACGACTCACCCGTGACCTTGTTAAAAATTGGCTCTGCTACATTGGTGGTTTGCGTTCTGTTATGTATAATGCTGAGAATCCATAACAAAACGTATCGAAACAGGCCATAGCAAAGCGTGTTTGACGAACAATACGGCGCGCTATAAATTTTCGTTTATGAAAACAGATTCTCTTGCTACGCGGCTCAATATGGCGATGACAATGGCCGGGATGACGCAGGGTGCTTTAGCCAAAGCATCCGGCGTTTCGCAGCCTACTATCTGGCGTCTGACCAAAGGTCAGGCCGCTGGATCGCGTAAACTGGTCGACATCGCGGCCGCACTCAACGTTAACGTTGAATGGCTGGCCAAAGGTCAGGGAGAGATGCATGGGCCTTCCACTAAAGAAGGCTTTATGCAAGCTCCCGCGGCCAGTGACGTGCCTGTCTGGACGCTGGCAGGGAAAACCAGCGAAACCATCGCCACGCCTAACGGCGTCCGCGCCAAAAAAACCTGGCGAGCCTACTTAATCGATCGAAACAGCGGTTGCGCCGAAGCCACTGCGGGCAGTATCGTCATTGTCGATACCGATATTCAGCCCGAATCAGGCGACCTGGTTATCGCTCGGGTCAACGAGCGCATCAGCGTCTATCGCTATCTCGAGGGCCCATCTAACGGCTTTTTAACCGTGGATGATCCACGTTTACCGGCAGTAGAACTCTCTTCCTCCGCCGAACTCATCGGCGTCGCTATCTTTCTGATCCGTGATTTGCGCCGGTAAGCCGCCACATCTTCATCCGGTAAGGTGAACTCACAGTACTGCCCACCGGCGACACGATATAAGACATAAATCATGGCGAACCTCTTCAGCTACTCAGCCCGTCAGTTATCCAACTTCCCATCGACGCCGAGGCGCCGCTCCGTGGGTTAACTATGCTTCAACACGCCCCTGAAGCATGAATGCGGCTTATTAGTTCGCTGACGAGGCGGTTAACACATTCACCACACTTCATAACCTTTGTTATTAAAAATACTATTAGGTATTAAAAAACTGTCAAGTTTGTTACTGGAAAAACCAGCAGTCACAGGACGCGTTTCTGATAACTAAACGTAGGATCAGCGGGGGCTGACGGGGTGCAGAAGGAGAGCTAACTTCGTGACAGCTAATCATTTTTTCTTTCGAAATGGTTAAACAAGCTTAACGGTAACCAGACATTGCAAAGCGAGAAAAATTTTTTCAGTCGCGCTAAAAAAAATTTTTCCATCCCAGTTCCCATTGGCACGAATAAATACAAATATCTCTATTTATCAACTAATTAATCAAAACACCTCCTCGCGCTATCCTGGAGCCACGCTTTGGATAAAAAATGCGCAAATTTTGTGATGCGCTGCGAATTTTTTTTATCAGATGAAAATCAGTGTGTTAACAAGGATGGCAGATAACGCGTTGTCGTGCCGGTCTGCTTGATACAGCGGGGCTTATGTTGTTAGCAAACGTAATCAATGCAGTGACATTAAATGCTTATCTTTCTTCAGGCCTGCTACAGTGTTGTTTTACTGATGAATCAAAAGCGTATTACGTAGTAATAGCGAACGGTTAAAGCGCGCCGGCAAGCATGTCACTGGCTGCCTGCGGAGCGAAAAGCGTGAAGTATAGGGTGAAACCGGGCAGAGCTGGTGGTGGGCGGACAGGAGGATCGAGGTGGGAAAGACGCAAAAGGCGGAAAGATTGCGCTTTACGGCAGCGGGTGCCACCAGGCAAAGGGCAAGAGAGACATTTCTGCGGGTATTTTTGCCAGGGCGAAAAGCGGGCTTCAGGCTAATGCAGGGAAAGGCAATCGGGATAGTTTAGGGTTGACGGCGAGGCTGACACAGGAGATGCCGCATCGGGATGAGGCGGACATCTTACGGTTTGCTGCAAACCCTTCCCGAAAGAACCGGCACCCGGCAATGCAGCGTCAGAAATAGCGCTATTTCAGGGTTTACAGCCAGGCTGACGCAGAAACACCGGCATCGATGCGATAGAGGGCTTAATGAGGTCGCCGGGCTTGTTCCGGGCGACAGCCGAAGCGGCCGCCCCACTGCGCTATGCGCCGGTCAGCGCATCATATTCCTGCTGCAGGGCATCAATGTTCAGCGCGGCGTAATCGCCATCTTTCGGCTGTGCAATCTGACGCAGCAGCACATTTTGATGCGTGTAACGCCTGGCCTGTTTCGTGATTGCCGTAGCGGCAAAGCTCCCTTTTAACGCTTCATTTTCTCTGATGGAATAGAGCATAAACGGCGTTTCGCTTGTTGCCGGTTTACAGCCAACAAACCAGTCGGCCTCGCGGTAAAGCAGCTTGCACCGGGCGGTAAAAACGCTCATTGAAAGACCGCTTTCGATCTCACTGCGCGCCACGGTGGCCCAGCCCGGCGGCGTTAATTTTTCTCCTGCATTATCAGGGTTTTTGACATAGGTCACCCCCTCTTTTTGCTTGCATCCCATCAGAGCCAACACCACTACGGCAATCACTGCGCCTGCCATCCTGTTTTTCATGTCCATGCGTCCCGCGTTTTTCATCTTATCTACTGCTTTACAGCTGCCATCTTAAAGAATGGTGAAAATTATATAATGATACGCCTCAATATACTAAGAATATTCTTAATGAAATCAGGACCAGAAAAAACACGATACTAAACAGGCGCTGTCCTATTATCAGCGTCGCCTGTCCTGAATTTATGACATCCCCGGCGCAGCGCATGCAGCTCGCTATCATCTCTGCTGCTACAGGTTTTGGGTTTAATGGGTCAACGATAGAATCAGGTACAGGCCAGCCGTGCTTAAACCTGGCTGGCCGCCAGACCAGTCACGTTTTAGGATGCGGGCCAGGGGGCTGCCCTGCTTACCGCCCGATCCTCTCTGCTCTCTGTCCCGCCCGCGCTGTGCCCGCCTTGTTGCGATAGTTATCGCAAAAGCGGCGCGCCGGGTGGTTATTCTGTCGCCGCCGGGCCTGTGCCTGGCTCAGAGTCGGATGGCAAAGCGGCCCCCAATAAAAAAACCGCCCGAAGGCGGTCAGTTTATCAGGGTGGGATTCGAACCCACGTTCTTGCAGTATTGGTCACGCGCACCACTGCCTGATGTAGCTTATGTCACGCTTTGTCCCGTCAGAGCTTCCGCCCGGCCATCTCGCGCACCTGATGGAGTCATCATAGCCTGGCTTCGCCCCGCTTCACAGCACACCCGCCCGTAAGCACTGCAGGGAGGTAATAAAAAATGCCCAGACGTTTCACCTGCGTTAATCTTCTTTAACAGCCTCGATGCGGAAAGCGGCCGAAGCCAGATTTACCGGTGAAACTGCAGATAGCTGCGGGCGGCTATCTGCGGAAGGAAGGGTAGCGAAACAGACCGGCAGCGTGGTGAAAAGGTGTTCTGAAGAGCCCCGAAGAGGCAAGGCAATAATCAGGAACAATCCTGTTAATGCCTTGCTATAACGCCTGATACGATGCACTCCTGCCACCAGCACAGTGACGGGCTGGTGCGCCCCGAAGGCTTTATTGACCTTATGAACTGGAGAATTTTGAATGGACCTCGATAACCCGGAAGATACCAATGCTGTCTATGCGGCGATCGGATACGCTGTTTCGTGCTTAATAGAATCAGGCAAGCCGCTGGAAAGAGACCACCTGCTGGCGCAGCTCAGGCAGATTGAAGAGCAGTCGGTAGATGGAATGAAAAAAATTTACGCCGAGGCCCTCCAGATGGTGGCGAGTGAAAAATTCTGATCGGCTCGCCTGAATCGTGACCGCAGCGGCGCAATATATCGCTGCTGCCAGCGCAGGGAGAACATTTTATACATTGTTTTTTGAGTTCGTTACGTTTTACTGCGGGCAAGAGATACGCTGCCTCAGGCTATTCGTTACCAAAGCGAAGGTTATAATTACAGGTGTCAATCAGCACGTAAAAAAGCAGAATAAAAAAACTTTTTGATTTTATGTGGTTTTAAGCATCACGCATTGTATGGCATCTTCAGGGAATAAAGGCCGGGTTATCATGGTTTCGTTAAAAATAAATAACCGGATGATAAAGCAAAGAGATCAGTGATATTGATAAAATATAGCCCTTATCCTGCTTGGTTTTTCTTCCTCCACACTGTCACCATCAGCGTTAAGCGCTGCCTTACATTCATCAAATAATGATATGCCCCCTCTGAGTAGCGTTATGACGTTTATCTTAATGCTCTTATCGCTGGTTTCCTGCGGTAGTGACACTCTTCGCTTATGGCTCACTGTGTAAATGCGCCAGCAAGGTGAACGGACACTGAAGAACGGAGCAATAATTTCCTGACAGGATGCAATAGCGCATCCTGTCAAACGTCATATTTTGCCGGTTTTCGCTTTCTCTTACCGGACCACGCTCTTTAAGGCTTAAGGATGACCTTTGTCCAGCCTTCATCCCGATCATCGAAGTGCTTATATCCCGTCGGGGCCTCTTCAAGCGAAAGGCGGTGTGAAATTATCTCACCCGGGCTGGCTTTACCGTGATGGATGAGGCGGGCCAGCTGACGATTATAGGCTTTGACGTTCGCCTGGCCGGTACGGATCGCCTGACCTTTAAACCAGAAGTTGCCAAAATCAAATGGCATCTTACCCTCTTTGGCAAGGTCAGATGACGCCCCTGGATCCTGCGGAATAAAGACGCCTACCACCCCGATGCCTCCGGTTGCTTTCGTCGATGCGACAAGGCTGTTCATGGTCGCCGAATTGTCTTCATGACCATGTTTGTTACAGCACTGGTAGCCGACACATTCGCAGCCGCAATCGGTACCGCGTCCATCCGTCAGGTCGAGAATTTTCTGTACTGCCTCATCGCCAGTCGCATTGATGCCTGTAGCCCCCAATTTTTCTGCCAGAGCCAAACGGTCCTGGTGCGTATCCACCACAAATACCTGAGAGGCGCCTTTAATGATCGCCGAATGCGCGGCCATCAAACCGACCGGACCCGCGCCATAAATGGCCACGCTTTCGCCCGCCTTCAATCCGGCAAGTTCTGTTGCATGCCAGCCGGTAGGGAAAATGTCAGAAAGCATCACATAGTCATCTTCTTTTTCTGCCGCGTCCGGGGAAGAACAAGGCAGTTAAAGTCGGCGAAGGGGACACGAAGCAGTTCTGCCTGGCCACCCTCCCAGGGGCCCATTTCAGCAAACCCATACGCGGCGCCCGCTGTACCCGGGTTAGCGGTCAGGCAAAAGCCGGTCAGACCTTTTTCGCAATTTTCGCAAAAACCACATCCCACGTTAAACGGCAGGCAAACATAGTCGCCCACCTTAATACGTTCCACGCCTGAGCCAATTTCAACCACTTCCCCGAGGTTTTCGTGCCCCAGAATACGCCCCTGTTCAAAGCTGGTTCGGCCCTCATACATGTGCAGGTCCGACCCACAAATATTGGTGGTGGTGATGCGAACAAGGACATCCGTAGGACGGACGATTTTTGCATCCGGTACCTCTTTAACCCTGACATCATAGGGACCGTTATAGATTACTGCTTTCATCCTTTTCTCCTTCTTACGCGCGGGAAAATAGTGCTGCCCGGCGGGTTGGGTTAGCCATCAAGTTTAGCTGCCATGAGAGGGCACGCGATCGCAGGAAGGAAGATCGGGATGTTTCTTACTTAAGGGCATTGAGGGCGGCAAGAGACAGACTTACCGCTGAAGCGCACCAGAAGAAGGTAAAAATGGCGGGCGTTACTCTGTTTAAGCAGGCCGCAAATGATCACCAGAAGCAGATAAAAAATCCATTGTATCCCGGCCCGGTGCCAAACTGGCGGGATCAGGCTGAGGGATGTTATTCAATCAGAAAGAGGCAGAGAGACAGACAGAGAGACAGAGAGACAGAGAGACAGAGAGCATAACCTTTACAGGCGGATTTGCGTCAAGCCCCTGAAAAAGCGCTGCCATAGCAGCGCTTTTAACAAACAAGGCATTAAATCTCACCCTCAGGAATTAAAAGCTTTCCCAGTTCACTTTACTCGCTTCAGCCCCACTCAATGCAGGCTTTTTTGAAGGGTGTAACGTTCTGCTGAACGGCACGTTAGCGGCCACCTCAACATGCGCTGCACTTCCGTTCAGCGCGAAGGTAGAAACCAGTCTCGACAAGGTTTCCGCTTGTTCCTGCAACGATTTAGATGCTGAGGACGCTTCTTCAACCAGAGAGGCGTTTTGCTGCGTGACTTCGTCCATTTGCCCGATGGCCAGATGCACCTGTTCAATGCCTTTACTCTGTTCAGAGGTTGCTGCAGCAATCTCATTAACCAGATCGGTAACCTGCTGGATAGCAGTACTGACGTTGTCTGTATTGCCGCCAACATGCGTGGCCTGATTAAGCCCCTGTTCAACCTGCGAAACAGAGACTGAAATCAAATCTTTTATTTCGCGGGCAGCAGCAGAAGAGCGCTGTGCCAGATTACGAACTTCAGAAGCAACGACCGCAAACCCTCTACCATGCTCCCCTGCCCGCGCGGCCTCAACTGCGGCATTCAGCGCCAGGATGTTGGTCTGGAAAGCAATACCCTCGATCAAACCGGTAATTTCAGAAATTTTAGCTGAGCTGCCGCGGATCGCTGACATGGTATCCAGCATTTGGCTGACCGCGCTTCCGTTTTGACGCGATAAATTGTTCGCATTATTCGCCAGCTCGCTTGCCTGAACGGCACTATCGGCATTCTGTCGAACGGTCTCGCTTAAGGTAGCCATACTCGCTGACGTCTCTTCCAGAGAGGCAGCCTGCTGCTCAGTGCGTGACGACAGATCTTCATTGCCTGCGGCGATCTGGGTGGATCCGGTACTGACCGATTGTGCCGCATGGTTGACTGACAAAAGCGTTGTGGAAACCTTTTTCAACAGGGTGTTGAATGCCGTTGCGGTCTGGCCTATTTCATCATTTCTCATGACAGAAGCAACCTGCGTCAAATCCAGGTTATTACTTACCTCGGTCATCGTCCTCTTCATGCTATTGAGGCTTCGCTTAATTCCCAAAATAATATTGGCAGAAAAAATACCAAGCAGAAGAATGATCACCCCTGTGGCACTGCTCATCATCCACAACGTTTTTGAATAAATTTGATCATTGGTCGTTTTTAGCTGATCGGCAATTTTTATATTCAAATCAATTTGTTTTGTGAATTCCGCTTCCATTTTACGCGTTGCGGCGCCGACACCTTCCCCACCCTTAAGCAGCGCCAGGGAGAGCGTATTATCATGGCTTTTTGCAGCGGCCATAAAAGCGGGCAGCGCGGCGCGCACGGCATCAATATTGCGTAATGCTTGCCCGGTCATCGCCTTATCTTCCTCGTTGGAGATATCATTAGCCATGTAATAATCAGTGAGCGTTTTCAGCGTAGTTAGCAGACTTTCTATTCTTTCTTCTGCTGCATTCTGATCGGCGCTCGCTACAGCCGTCTGATAACGATACAGGGCAATGCCCAGCTGATTGGTTGTGCTGATAGATTTATTCAGATCCTTAATGCTGGGTATCGCATTGACCTGAACATATTCAAAACGTGACTGAAAACCTGAAATCACGGAAAATGAAACGGCAACAATGGCGAAAAGTGATAAAGCCAGCAAAGAAAACGCCAGCAACAAACGCTGAGTGATAGTCATATGAACCCTGATGTAAAAGTTAAATAGTGCAAAAGAGGTTATCGACGCGTTGTTGAGAGGCTTTAACGGTTTATGTGTAATATATATTTTAAAGCAGCTTGCTATTTACCGCGCTCCACTCTGTTCTCCATCACGCGGGTAAAAAAGATTGTCACTTTGTAATAAAAAGCCATAAAAGGTTAAACTATTCCATTATTCAGGCGCATCAAGTCGATTGATTTATAAAGGTAAGAACGGCAGACAGAAAAAGGGCATAAATCCCCCTAAAACTTTTAGAAGAAATAACAGCGGGTTAACGCCTGTTTCAGTTAACTGCGTTAGCGCGCGACGTTTACCTTTTCTCTTACGCGCTTAGCGAGCATTAAATCCTCTCTTTTTTTGTTACCAAAATGGCGACGCAACGCAATCCCCTTATTTTGCATAAAAAAAACCCCAACAACATGTTGTTAGCTCTAGTTAGATCTGATAAATACCCTCATTTAAAATCAATGACTTAATCAAAAAAACTGTATATTCATACATGTTTTTATTGGTTTTTTTATGTATTATGAATATCATTTTCTATCTGTCGGGACCCCTTGATAAGAACTAAGGTCAGGATGGCACATTTCACTATTGAGAAGAGAGCTACTGCAGCAGGCGTGACCAGATACCGCTGTGCTGTGGTTGTTAAGTCTGGTTCTGCAATTGCTCATCGCGAGCGCAAAACGTTTGCAAAGCTCGCGCTTGCAAAAGCATGGGGCAAGGCGCGCGTTGCTGAGCTTGAAGCGAATGGCATACCCAATATGGCAGAGCCTCAATCAGCTCTGACATTTGGTGAATTGATGGACCTGTATGTAAACAGTCCTCATATCTCATACAGCCGATCGAAAGCCGAATCGCTATCCCTGATACGTAAATGTGAAATTGCGACGATACCACTGGCGCAGCTAGCACAAGGCGCCTACCTTGAACATTGCAAGGTGCGTTCAGCGCGAGGCGCAGGTCCTGCCACTCTTTGGTGTGATATATCTTTCATTGGTGCGATCCTTGAAGCAGCAAAACCGATGTTCAATATCGATGTAGATATTGAAAGTTATCGTAATGCACGCTATCACATGACAAAAATTCGCATGATAGCTCCCTCTGGCAAGCGTAGCCGTCGGCCAACCAAAACCGAAACTGAGCGCCTACTCAATGCCCTCAAAAAGCGTGAGGAAACGGCATACTCAAAAGCACCTTTCTCTGAAATTTTTCTGTTCTCTATTCTGTCATGTATGCGTATAGGCGAAGTTACGCGCATTCGCTGGGATGATATCGACGAAACGCAAAAGGCCGTTCTTGTACGCGACAGAAAGGATCCGCGAAAAAAGGAAGGCAATCATATGTATGTGCCCCTGCTGGGTGAAGCATGGGACATTGTGCAACGTCAGCCGCACACAAATGAGTTGATATTCCCGTTCCGGGCAAAATCTATCACTCAGGTTTTCAACCAAGAGCGCAAAAAGCTAGGAATCGATGATTTGCGCTATCACGATTTGCGCCGCGAAGGTGTGAGTCGGCTGTTTGAAGCTGGATTTACTATTGAGGAAGTGGCGCAGGTCAGCGGGCATAGGTCACTAAACACTTTGTGGCAGGTATATACTGAGCTGTTTCCGAAATCTCTCCATGATCGCTATAACGAGTTGTTGGAGAGTAAAAAATCATTTAACTAACAGTAAAAAGGCTTAACTTTATCGATCACTAGCAGGAATGTGAAGCAACCAAAATCGAAGGGGTGTCTTGGCGAAGTGATGGGGTACAGTCTTTTTTACCTGCTGTTTGAGCGAAAAGCGGATATTGTTATTAGCAATAACTGACAAGAAAACGTCCAGATCACCAATCACTTTAGCCGATTCTGTTGCATAGCCTTTGTTATTCTGTTCTGGATCTAGCTACCAAAAGCGAGGCACGGAAATACCCTATGAACTACAAATATCTATCCATTATTAATTCAATGATCATTAATAGATATTCTTTAATGTAAACAGAAGCATATTGGATTGAACGTTGATTTTTTTAGAATTTGTGTCTAAAAAGGCGCTCATGGAGCGCCAAAACATACTGCACAGTAACTAGATGCGCACTTTTATTGGAAACTCAGATTCCAACCTCTTTTTTTACCCATGCCCGCGCATTTTTGACAGTCTCTAATGGCGGCGCTTTCTTTGGATCCTGTTCTGCCTCAATAATAATCCAGCCTTCGTAGGATGAGCTTTTAAGAAAGTTAATAACGGGATCATAATTAACGATACCGTCTCCGGGAATAGTAAATAAACCGGCTCTTACGGCTTCATTAAAGCTCAGGTCATTATTAATGACATCATCCAGCACATGGCCACGTATATCTTTCATATGGATATGTGCTACGCGATTACCGTGATTTCCCAGAACCCAACTGATATCTATGCCTGCAGCAGTCGCATGACCACAGTCCAGTACGATACCAACTAAGTCATCAGTTGCCTCCAGAAATGCCTTTAACTCATCGCTAGTTTCAACCACCATCATTAGATGATGGTGGTAAGCGAGTCGTAAGCCATAAATTTTCAGTAATGAGACGGCCAGATTATTCACCTTCTGTGCATACTGCTGAAGGCTGATATTTTTTAGGGCAGGAGAACGTGATAAGGGTTCATCCAGAGGCGTACTTCCCGGCATCGCACCACACTCTCCATAAACCATTACTTTCGCGCCAAGAGATTTAAGAAGTAATGCATGCTCGTGAACAGCCTCAAGCTCTTCATCAAGAGTACGCTCGGCAAGAAATCCATTAAACCAACCTGATGCCAGTTTAAGTTTCGCTTTAGTTAGAACTGGCTGGAGTTCATCGACTATTCTGGGAAATTTACGGCCCAGTTCAACGCCTTCATAGCCAGCCGCTGCAGCCTCTTCCAGACAGGTTTCAAGCGGAATGTCGCCGCCAAGATCCTCCAGTACATCGTTAGTCCAGGATAGCGGACTAACCCCAACCCGAATACGCTTTGATATGCTCATGATACAATCCTTCAAATTCAAAAAAGCACCGTTTCCGTTACCTGAAGGCGGTGCTTAACAGGTATTCAAAGACTCTATGGAACGTTAGGCATTACAGCGTAAACGCTTCGCGGAAGGCGTCCAGCGCCACGACCGAATCATCTGAGGCCCACCCTTCCAGCGCTACTACTCCGTGATAATTAATATCCTGCAACGCACGCGCAACGGTCTTATAATTGATTTCACCTGTGCCCGGCTCCTTGCGGCCCGGCACGTCAGCAACCTGAATTTCACCAATGTGTTTATTGCTTTTCTGAATTAGCTCAACCAGGTTCCCTTCTCCAATCTGTGCATGATAGATATCCAGATTCATTTTCAGGAAAGGGCTGTTTACTGCGGAAACCAGCGCCAGGGTATCTTCTGCTTTAGCGAAAGGAGTGCCCGGATGGTCAACGGCCGTATTCAGGTTTTCCAGAGTGAATACCTTTCCAGCTTTTTCTCCCAGTGCAGCGAGGGCATCCAGCGTCTTTTTAGCCTTAAGCCACATTACCCCCGTCACAACCTCAACAGGTTTTACTGGCAGCCCCACATTATTCAGACCGGTTCCATGCAGATTCAGTGACGGGCAGCCAAGACGGCGAGCTACTTCAATAGACTCGCTGGCACTGGAAAGCAGTTGAGTAATCTCTGCGTCATCAGTCAAATTTCCCGATATATAGCCAGTCATTGACGTAAAACGCGCTCCGGTTTTCACGAGTGCATCGATATCTTTTTGGGTCCAGTCCCAGATTTCAACGCCGAATCCCATTGCATGAATGCGCTCTACGCGTTCAATGAAAGGCAGGTCGAGAAACACCATCTCAGCACAGACGGATAATGAATAATTAGACATGCGTAATCCTTAAAGTTTGATCGGCTGAGACTGTTGAACAGATGCAATGCAAGCCAGTGCAATTTCCAGCGCGTTGCGGGCATCTTCGCCCGTTGCTTTAGGTGTTTCACCGGTTGCAACACAACGCACGAAATCGGTCAGCTCTGCCACATAGGCATCGCGCAGCAGATCGGTATCGCGGCGTGCCGTATCGACAGAGATGCCATCAGCGGTATAACGCACACAGTTGTTCACATTAATGTTGCCGGCCTGCAGCATACCTTTGCTGCCGAACACCTCACCGCGCACGTCATAGCCATATACAGCTTGGAAGTTAGCTTCAGCTGTTGCGATAGCGCCGTTATCAAAACGGATATTCACTACTGCCGTATCAAGCAGACCACGGTCTTTGAAGTCAGGGCGTACAAGTGCATCAGCTATCGCATAAACCTGAATTGGTTTTGCGCCTGGGTTAAGGTGCAACAGGATGTCAAAGTCATGGATGAGGGTTTCCAGGAAAATCGTCCAGTGTGGGATTGGAGTAGGATCGCCCAGGCCGGGATCACGTGTGGTTGAACGCAGTAGCTGAGGCACGCCAATGTTGCCTGCCTTTATCTCTTCATAAGCTGCAGCAAAACCGCTCACGAATCGACGATTAAAGCCAACCTGTAGCGCGACGCCTGCTTCTTTGGCAGCATTAATTGCCTTGTCAGCTTCTTCCAGTGTCACGGCCATTGGCTTTTCACAGAACACGCCTTTACCGGCTTTAGCTGCTGCTACAACCAATTCACCATGAGTACGTGCAGGAGATGCGATGACAACTGCGTCGATTTCAGTATCGTTCAGCATGGCCTGAGGATCGGTATAAGAATTTTGTGCGCCCAATTTAGCGGCCAGCTTTTCGGCAGCGCCTGGAACCGGATCGGCTATCGCAACTAGCGTTGCACCCGGAATGCGCTGAGCCACTGTCTCACCGTGGAAACTGCCCATACGACCTGCGCCAATCAAACCCACGCGCACAATGTTTTTAACAGACATGAAAATCTCCTTAATATGTAGGGTATTTACGGCTTACTTTTGTGATACGGATTCTGGCGTGACGAGCGGTTGATGCTCGTGACCAAAACGACGGGATTTAGAAAGCATTAATGGCTCTATATGTTCCAGAGACACACCTTTAGTTTCCGGTAGGAAACGGCCAACGAACCAGAAAGCGATGACACTGAACCCACCGCACAGCAGCAGTGGGAAAGCGCCATGGAAGTGTTCCATTAATGCCGGGTTGCGGTTCATCATCGGGAAGCTCTGTGTGACAATGAAGTTGGATACCCACAGGGAACAGAAGGCATAGCCCATTGCGACAGCACGCATACGGTTAGGAAAAATTTCGGAAATCAGCAACCAGGCGCCGAGGCTCCATGACAGGCCGAATACAAAGATGAAGCCCACCAACCCAACGACCGGCAGGTAGCCTTTGGCTTCGTTCATGAATGCCCAAGAAGTGAAGAAAAGGAAAGCAGCGCAGCCTAAAGCACCCCAGCGTAGTAATGGAATGCGGCCTACACGGTCAAATGCAACTAGCGCAATACTTACGCCAGCCAGCAGGGCCAGACCAAGGAAGATACTCTGGAACAGGGAATCCTGAGTATTGCCGGTCACGTTATGCAGCAGTGACGGTGCGAAGTACATCAGAATGTTGATGCCGGAAACCTGCTGTAGTACCGCAATGGCACAACCAATCCAGAGGATATAAGAGGCTTTTTTGTCTTTCAGGATGCCACGCTGCGATGCTCCACCGGTTGAGGCAGAATCAGTAGTGATAGAACGATGAATTTCGGCATACAAGCGTTCAGCGTGCGCTGCGTTAGAAAGAGAAGTCAGTACCATCAGAGATTTATCTTTCTTATTGTGCATTGCATACCAGCGCGGAGATTCTGGCATGAAGAAGGCCATCGCCAGGAAGAGCGCGCAGGGGACCAGCGCCGAGGCCAGCATCCAGCGCCAGCCCATAGATACGATCCATTCGTGACCCGCGCCTTTAGCAATCAGATAGTTCACCACGTAAACCACTAACTGGCCGCTCACCATCAGCATCTGCTGCATTCCCAGCATACGTCCGCGCAGGTCTTTAGGTGAAACTTCAGCGATATATAAAGGAGTCACGGCGGACGCCATTCCCACAGCCAAGCCACCAATCATGCGATAGATAACGAACCAGGTCAGGTCATTAGCCAGTGCAGAGCCAATCGCAGATATAGTGAAGAGAATCGCAGTGATAATCAGGGTAGTCTTACGGCCAAAGCGATCCGTAAAGCGCCCGACAGCCCACGCACCAACAACACATCCCAGAATTACATTAGAAACAGCCCAGCCGCTTTCTGCAGGTGAAAGTGATAAGTGTTCTGTCAGCGGATCAATGACGCCTGAAATGACAGATGCGTCATAGCCAAGAATGATCCCACTAACCGATGCGATGGCACAGATAAACACAAGATAGGGCACATTATGTTTTCGTGTAGACATTTCGATATTTCTCCACGTTGATTTTTGAAATTTTTATTTTTGTAGGTAAGACATCTATAGTTAGCAACCAGCGTGCCAGATCACACATCTTTGTTTTTAAAGGAAATAAAAAAGGACAATGATCACAAAATGTTTATAAAAAAGACATGTATCGGCAACATGTCTTTAGAATGAACATATCCATAGCTACAAGGTTGAAATGTATGAACCATACTCAAACGAAGATTTGGGACGAGGAGTGGGAGCTGATCGCCAGGCTTAACCATGAACAACTGTTTGCCGAATACATTGACGAATTGGGGATAGCCTGGAACGCTTTTGAACGAGGAGAAACTCCGAAAGGTTTACGCTCTGCTATCCACGCGTCATGGTTACGTAGCCACTCAGCAGGCATTGACGCATATCGCTTTGAATATCAGTTTTGCGATGAGAGCGAGCTGCGCAGGATACTGGTGCGTAACTCGCTGTTGATTTCAATCGCACGTGACATCATGCGTAACCTGCTCGCCTATAATCCCGATGGTCATATCAATCTGACTGATGCCAATGGCGTAACGCTATATTTTTGTGGACAGGATCTTACGCCAGTAGGCAGCATTCTCAGCGAGGCTGTTTCAGGTACAAATTGCACCGGTCGCTGCCTGAAAGAGAACAGGCTTGTTTATATGCTAAGTGCGGAAAACTATAAGGAGGCATTGCGTATTCGTGGTAAGCACTGTGCTGCAGCGCCTGTCAGGGATGAAAATGGCGTCATACTTGGCGTTCTAACATTGACTGCTAATCCTGGTTATTTCCATTACCATACACTCGGTACGGTTCAGGCAGCCGCCGAGGCAATTTCACAGCAATTGATGCTGCGTCATCTGGTTAATGAGCAGGAATCGGTCATGGAATCGCTGAATGAAGGCGTGCTTGTTGTCAGTGAGCAAGGCACCATCCGTCAGCTGAACCGCTATGCCTGCCAGGTACTGGGCATACAGGAAGATGTCCGCTTCCGTGATGCTGATGAAGTTTTACTACCTGAAAGTTGCTCATTAAAAACACTGCCTGTCTGCAAAGATCGCAATATTACGCTCTGCCCGAATCCTGAAACGCGTATCTCATGTGTGATTTCCGTAGTCATTACCCCCATAGGCAGCCGCGTAATTTCTATGCGCGATAATCGGCGTGTGCGTGATATAACTCGTCGCGTTATTGGCAGTACTGCCAGCTACAATTTTGACATGATTTTAGGGCAGTCACGTATCATGCAGGATACGCGTAACAAAGCACGTTACGCCGGACGTAGCGATAGTACCGTGCTGCTTACGGGTGAGAGCGGCACCGGTAAGGAGTTATTCGCTCAGTCTATTCATAACAGCAGTAATCGTAATACCGGCCCATTCCTAGCGGTTAACTGTGGCGCGATTCCGCGCGATTTAGTGCAAAGTGAACTTTTTGGCTATGAGGATGGTGCATTCACAGGCTCCAGACGGGGTGGTGCAGCGGGAAAATTTGAACTGGCAGATGGAGGAACGCTGTTCCTGGATGAAATCGGCGATATGCCGCTTGATGCGCAAGCAAGTCTGCTACGTGTATTACAAGAAGGTGAAGTCATTCGCATCGGTGGTAAGCGTCCCCTGAAAGTAAATGTGCGTATTGTTGCGGCAACGAATCGGGATCTGAAAAAAGATACTGAGAATGGTTCATTTCGTCGTGACCTGTATTTTCGCCTGAACGTGATAAACTTGACTATTCCCCCATTGCGAGTCAGAAAAGAAGATATTAAAGAGCTGACTGAGTGGTTCTGCGAAAAAATCTGCTGCACGCTTAATCGCAAGCGCGCACGGTTTTCCGATCAGGCGCTGCAGTTGATGGAAAACTATGACTGGCCCGGGAATGTGCGTGAGCTGGAGAATATTGTTGAGCGAACTATCAACCTGACCGATACAGATGATATCAGGGACAATGATCTTCCTGAAGAACTGCGCCTGCCCGGCCTTACTGATTCATACGTACCGTATGGAAACACTAAAAACTTCAGTCTGAAGGATGGTGAGAAAGCACTGATTGAACTTTGCCTGATAGAAAAGCAGGGCAATATGCGGCAAGTTGCTATCGCGCTCAAACTTTCACGCGGTGCGCTGTATAACAAGCTGAAGCGTTATGGAATTGATCCCCGAAATTATCGCAATCTCAGTCACAACGAGTTAAACTGATTTCCCAAGATACAATCTAATAAATCGGATCGGAAATGCGGTTCATTAGGATCGGCATGAAAAATAACAACATTCTAAAATGATATTATTTTCAGGAAGACATAGCAACTTGCAGAAAAGGAAGTGGACAACGTACTAAATTTTCACAAATTGAAGAAATAAAAGAAAGAGGAAATACAATCCTCTTTCCTTTGTAAGTTATTTACCGCTTGCTGAATGCCAATCGGGCTGCGAATAATAAAAAGATAATGCCTGTTGTACGATCCATCCAGCGGATCACTTTTTCTTTTCTCAACAGAGAAGTTAGCGGCCGAGTTGCACCAATCAGCATCATTGACCAGATAAGGCCAATCGTCATATGAATACTTACCAGCCAAAATGTCCAGATAAGCGGCGAGTGCCCCTGAGGGATAAACTGGGGTAAAAAAGAAACGTAAAAAATACCCACTTTAGGATTCAGCGCATTGCCAAGCACCCCTTTCAAAAACCAGTTTGAAGCAGGCTTTTCAGAAGAATCGGCTACTGCAAATTTCTTCCTCGGGTGTACCAACATATTTATGCCTAGCCAGCTCAGATAAGCCGCACCGCAGTACTTCAGAATGTCATATGCAAGCTCAGAAACAGCTACAAGCGCTCCCAGTCCGAAAGCGACCGCTACGCCCCATATTAAACAGCCGACACTAATACCAAGTGCAGCACGGATGGCTTGCTTTCGTCCTTCTACTGTGGCAGTTCTTAATATCAGCGCTGTGTCCAGTCCCGGTGTTAAAGTCAACAGCACAGCTGCGAAACTGAACGTCAGAAGCGCGTCTATAACAGACATAGTAATATCTCCAGGTCATTAATATTATTTACTTAAATTGGATTCTGGACCCCAGACCCTTACATTTTAAGAACGTAGTGTACAAAACGGATCTCTACAGGTCATAGTTTATTTTTTTAAAAGACATGTAGTTCTGTGTCTGCTATTGGCACAAAACAGTCTGTCAATGCTTGCAGTGACCTGTACAAAAAACAGTCTTGGCGTGTTTTCTAAGCAACTTACTTAAAGGCCACAACGCTTTGTTTGTCCAAAATTTTTCTGACCTTTTATTCGGCAACTTCTAATCTCTCGTCAGGTTAATTTTCTTTCTCCGGCATCTGCAGACGAATATCAATCCAGCTGGTAGGCGGCACATCGATTAATGGCCCTTTCGTCAGTACGATTTCACCATCATCGCTCAGCATATACTTGCGCTTATAGAGACGAACGGTAATGCCACCGCTTTCGGTCTCTTCCGCTTCGACTATTCCCATATCACCAGAGCCCATTGGGTCACGTGGTGGCGACAGCTGCTTGAGACAGCTACCATCCCTCTCACTCAGATGTGCGAAAAATATTTTGGTATGAAGCCAGCTACAGCTGAAAAAAAGGCTTGGCTGAACCAATTGCCAGTCCCAACGTTCCGAGCTGGTGAGAGCCAAAAAGCACCACGCATGATCCATATTGCAGACTTGGCCGAATATATCGACAAGCAGCGAAAGGAAAGTAAAGAACAGTTTGAGCTGCTTAAAATGGCAGCGGGTAAGTGAAAATTTATCGAATCATATCCCGGATGAAACCGGGATTTTTTTTGCCTCTATGATTGCCACTATTCTTTTTTCTTTGTTGTTTTCTAGCGTTTCTTTGTGTATTTTTTCAGGCGCAGGGACCCCATAGGGCCCCCTCACAACTTAGGTGATTGTTTTGAATAAAAAAAACCCCAACAACATGCTGGGGTTTGGTACTTGCAAACATCACGTCTGAGGAACGGCGTGCTGCGCGGCAAAAACTGTCAGGGTTCAGGCGACCCGAATGTGATTCATTTGCATGATGCTTTTCATCGCCTCAACCATATCGCCATCAACGCACTGACGGCTGAACTCATCGGTTTCAACATCTGAACTCATGGAAACACCCGCTTTGCGGTAACGCATCGGAGATGAAACCAGGCGGCTGGCGGAGCTGTGCAGCTCGCGAATCCCGGCGTCGAGAAACTTTTGCAGGTTACTCAACCGCACGCCAGCACCGGCCATAATGATTGGACCTGCACTGAACTGGTTAAGTTCCTTTAATAATGCAATTCCGCTTTCGGCGCTTTGCTGCTGTCCTGATGTCAGAATGCGCGCAACGCCCAAATCGGTCAATATTTCCATGGCACGTTTCGGACTGTGACACAGATCAAAAGCACGATGAAAGGTCACTTCCATATCGCCGCACAGCGGCATCAGTTCCCGCATCTTGCTGATATCTATATGCGCATCTTCGTCCAGCATGCCGAACACCACCCCAGGAAAGCCCAGCTCGCGGATCAGCGCCACATCTGATTTCATGGCGGCGAACTCACCGGCGCTGTAGCAAAAATCGCCGCCGCGCGGACGCACAATCGGATGAACAGGGATATGAAGATGAGAACGCGCCGCCTGTAGCGTGCCGGCAGACGGCGTCAGGCCGCCCTCTTTCGGCGCCGCGCAAAGCTCAACCCGGTCAGCACCCGCCTCCTGTGCGGTCAGCGCGCAATCCAATCCGTAGCAGCATACTTCCAGTTTTACCATTTCATCCTCCTGTCTAATGACTGCTGGCTGGTTTTCTGATTCTCGATTAGGCTCAGTTTGCAGGGCAGTATAATGGGAAGGTTAATCATGGCATTCAATTTTGACCAATGGATAGACCGGCATCACAGCGATAGCCTGAAGTGGCGAAAATATCGCGCCCGCGACGTGTTGCCGCTCTGGGTAGCGGATACTGACTTTCGCTCGCCGCCTGCGGTGATCGATGCGCTACATCAGCGGGTGGAGCATGGCGTCTTTGGCTATGGCGCCGAGCCTGAGGAACTGTTCGCCGTGGTTAAAGCGCGGATGGCCGAGCGCTACCAGTGGCAAATAGAGACCGAATGGCTGGTGCTGCTGCCGGGCGTGGTCGCCGGGCTTAACCTCTGCGTACGCGCCTTTACCGCGCCGGGCGAAGGCACCTTTGCCCCAACGCCCATCTATCCGCCGTTCCGGCTGGCAGCGCAATGGGCGCAGCGCGATCAAATCAACCTGCAAATGCGCCAGGAAAACCAACGCTGGGTGATGGACTTAACCGCCGCGGAGATGCAGCGGCGCGGCAATGAGAAGCTGCTGATGCTGTGCAATCCGCACAACCCTGGCGGCACGGTTTACCGGCGTGACGAGCTGGAAGCGCAGCTGCGCTTTGCGCTGCGTCATGACCTGATCGTCTGTTCTGACGAAATTCATAGTGAGCTGATTCTGGAGCCTGGCCTGCGGCATATTCCCTTCGCTTCACTGAACGAAGAGGCTGCGCAGCGTTCAGTTACGCTGATTTCCCCGTCGAAGAGCTTTAATATCGCCGGGCTGGGCGCCTCGCTGGCGGTGATCCCAAATAAGGCGCTACGGCAGCGGTTTAACGAGGCGCGGCGCGGCGTAGTGCCACAGGTGGATATTCTGGCGTTGACCGCCGCCACGGCGGCATGGCGCGACGGACAGCCGTGGCTGGACGCGCAGCTGGCGTACCTGCGCAGCAACCGCGACTGGCTGTGCCAACAGATCAACGCCCTGCCCGGCCTGCATGTGACGCCGCCGGAGGCGACCTATCTGGCGTGGATCGCCGCGCGCCTGCCCGGCGTGGCCAGCCCTGCCGCCTGGTTTGAGCAGCACGGCCTTGGCCTTTCGCCGGGGCGGGAGTTTGGCGATGACGGCTTCGTACGCTTTAACTTCGGCTGTACGCGCGCCACGCTGGAAGAGGCCGTCGCGCGGATGAGACGCGCCGTTGAGGCCACCGTCTAGCTTTTGCACGCCAGGGAAAGGCCGAACTCACCCGGCCCCCCTTAGCTTTTGCCCCCTCTTTCGCACCGCTGAAGGGCAACCGATACGCCTGGCGGCCCTTCTCTGAGTCCTTCAGGCGGCCCTTCGCTGGCGCACGATGTTTCGTCTGCCGGAAAGCTGCCGCGCTCCCGCAAACAAGCCTCAGTTATCGCGCTCCCTGGCAACGATCTCTTTTAAACTCCACGGGTGGAATTTAATGGTGATCTGCCCGTCGGTCACCGCCAGCGTAGGATTAGGCAAACGCTCATTTTCACCCTGCGGCGCGCTGGTTTTAAACGAGATCCCCGGCTGCAGCAGGCCGCTGTCGGAAAGCAACGCCATCGCGCGTGCGCCCAGCGTTTCCGGATCGCCGCGCAGCACAATCTCCACATGCTCCCAGCCCTCATGGCGATAAAGTTTATTGCCCGGCCAGGGCAACTCCACCACGCTGATGCGCCACGGACCGACCTGCAACGGCTCCGCCAGTTCAAATAAACAAATGGGTCGACCGTTAATCAAATTTTCTGAAAACAGTGTTCCGACCTGCATCAATCCTTGCTTCCAGCGCTCCGCTGTGGTGATTTGATGACAGCGTACCGAAATGTGGTCAGCCTCCAGATTTTCCAGTGTTAATCCCAGCTTTTCCGCCAGTTCTTTCAGCTGATTTTCGAAACGCGGCAGGTCGTTTGCAAGATCGGACAGCGCTTCCAGATTATTCCTGAATGGCACAATTACTCCCCATTTTCGTTAAGTTTTGCTAAACATTGCTCGCTTTCTGAGCGTTCAGGTAAGGCCAGCTATAGCTGTAAAAAGCGCCTTTAGGTTTAATATTTCTGATAAATTGACGGAATTTACCGTATTAATGTCCAGTTTAGCACGGTACAGAGCCAGAAAATATTTTATAAAAGCATGGTTAACCTTATGTTTTTAGGTATGTTTGCTGCGGGTTTAAGGTAATTCCTAATTGGGCGGGGCCGCAATTGCGGCTACCGGGCCTTTCTTATAAATTTACCCGAACCATCACACAAGGAATGGCTTTATGTTTAAACTCATTATTATTGCAGTTCTGATCGCGCTGATGGGGTTTGCTATCTCCCGCCACTGGAAGGTGCGCAATGAAAAAACGGTAAGCAACCCGCATCGTCACCTTCGACGTCGCTAACCTTTTTTCCCGTTGGCGGAAACATACACAGCCGTGTTTCCGCCCGCCAGGGCTACTGACGCCTCACTTCAAATAAAGTATACTTCCCCCCTTCTTTTTTCCGCGACGCCAATTTACAGCAACCTGCCAGGCTGTCTGGCGCCGCGATGATAATGCCTGCCGCAGCGCGGCAGGCAATGCAGACAGATGAAGGTAACTCGGTGAATATTCAGGCTCTCCTTTCCGAAAAAGTTAGTCAGGCGATGATCGCCGTCGGCGCGCCGGCAGATTGCGAACCTATGGTTCGCCAATCGGCGCGCGTCCAGTTTGGCGATTACCAGGCCAACGGCATTATGGCGGTCGCGAAAAAGCTGGGTCAGCAGCCGCGTCAGCTGGCCGAGCAGGTTGTACAGCATCTCGAGCTGGACGGCATCGCCAGCAAGATTGAAATCGCCGGACCGGGCTTCATTAACATTTTCCTCGCGCCTGAATTCCTGGCGCAGCAGGCGGAAGCGGCGCTGGCGTCGCCGCGCCTCGGTGTTGCACCGGTGCAGGCACAGACCATCGTGATCGATTACTCCGCGCCGAACGTGGCGAAAGAGATGCACGTAGGCCATGTACGCTCGACCATCATCGGCGATGCGGCGGCGCGCACCCTGGAGTTCCTCGGCCACAAGGTCATCCGCGCTAACCACGTGGGCGACTGGGGCACGCAGTTCGGCATGCTGATCGCCTATCTGGAAAAGCAGCAGCGCGAACATCATGAAGCGATCGCCCTTTCCGATCTGGAAGCGTTCTATCGCGAAGCGAAGAAGACCTACGACGAAGACGAAGCGTTCGCCGAGCGCGCGCGTGGCTACGTGGTAAAACTGCAGGGCGGCGACGAATATTGCCGCACCATGTGGAAAAAGCTGGTCGATATCACCATGACGCAGAACCAGACGGTTTACGATCGTCTGAACGTGACGCTGACGCGCAATGACGTTATGGGTGAAAGCCTGTACAACGATATGTTGCCGGGCATCGTCGCCGATCTGAAAGCCAAAGGTCTGGCGGTGGAGAGCGAAGGCGCCACCGTGGTGTTCCTCGACGAATTCAAAAACAAAGAAGGCGAGCCGATGGGTGTCATCATCCAGAAAAAGGATGGCGGCTACCTGTACACCACCACGGATATCGCCTGCGCGAAATACCGCTATGAGCAGCTGCACGCCGACCGCGTGCTTTACTACATCGATTCCCGTCAGCACCAGCATCTGATGCAGGCGTGGACTATCGTGCGTAAAGCGGGCTACGTGCCGGAATCGGTGCCGCTGGAACACCATATGTTTGGCATGATGCTGGGCAAAGATGGCCGTCCGTTCAAAACCCGTAGCGGCGGCACCATCAAGCTTTCCGATCTGCTGGACGAAGCGGTAGAGCGCGCGACGGCGCTGGTTTCCGAAAAGAATCCCGATATGGATGCGGACGAGCTGCGCAAGCTGGCGAATATCGTCGGCATCGGCGCGGTGAAGTATGCCGACCTGTCGAAGAGCCGCACCACCGATTACATTTTCGACTGGGATAACATGCTGGCCTTCGAGGGCAACACCGCGCCTTATATGCAGTACGCTTATACCCGCGTGCTGTCGGTGTTCCGCAAAGCGGGCATTGATGAGAACGCCATGCTGGAAGGCACGATTCAGCTGAGCGATGCGCGTGAAACCCAGCTGGCGGCGCGCCTGCTGCAGTTTGAAGAGACCATTACGCTGGTCGCGCGTGACGGCACGCCGCATGTGATGTGCGCCTATCTGTACGATCTGGCGGGTCTGTTCTCCGGCTTCTATGAACACTGCCCGATCCTTTCTGCGGAAGATATGGCGGTGCGTCAGAGCCGTTTGAAGCTGGCGCTGCTGACCGCACGCACGCTGAAGCGCGGCCTGGATACGCTGGGTATCGAGACCGTCGAGCGTATGTAAGCTTGCGGTTGCCGTGCCAGTCGCGGCCAGCCAGAACTGATAAATCCACGCTCCGGCGTGGATTTTTTTATGTCAGGCCGAACCCGGCGGCGGCGTGTAGGCGACTCAGGGCCGAAGATGCTGGCTGGCGGCGCATGAATCTGGCAAACAGCGGCGCCGACGTCAGGCCAGCGGCGAAAAGGCCGCTACGTAAAGACAGCCTCCATCTCTGGAGGCTCTGCCGCGTTATCCCTGAGGTGGAAGCTTTGCTTCGCGCCTGTCCGCCCCGGCTTCACCTGCTGGTGAAATTTGCCGCCGCTTTTAGCTCCTGTATCGCTGTTATTTTCTTGTTGCAGAGCCAGAAAAGCGGAAAGACGCTGCAATCACGCAATCATAAGGTTAGGGAAAAAGGTTAAGTTCCGGCAGCACACTATTCAGGGGAGCGAGCGGGACGGGGCGATGAGGCGGGCCTCACGCGCCAGGGATGGCGCGGGCGGAGGCCTCAGGGAGGGGTTTATGCCGTCCCGCCGAATGAACCGTCCCGCTGGCGACCGGCACCAGACCGGTGTTCAGGACACGCCACGACACACTCATGCTTGCCACCAGCCGCAGACAGATTTTCAGCTCGCGCAACGACACACTCGCGTTTACGCCCGCTTACAGCTCAGGCTACTGGTAATTCACCATCACCTGATTACTCAGAACGCGCAACACCGGGAACAGCCTTCCCTGCCCCGGCACGCTATAAATAAAGCGCAGCGTATCGCCGGCGGGCACGTTGGTCAGGCCGCGCGTCGCGCCGCTGGCGCCTTCGATCGGCGTACAGCGCGTACTGGAACAGAGCTTCACCAGCATCCCCGCAGGCTGCGGGCCGGTCAGCTCAAAACGCCAGTAAATAATCGTCATCACGCCAGACACCGGCCCCGGCGGCGTAATCGCCGCCGACGATGCTTCGACGCCGCGATTACTCAGGCTCGTGCCGACGGCACTCCCCTGCCATGCCCCGCCCGATGCCTGCGACGCCAACGGCAACAGCAGCGCTAACGATAACAGCAAACCTTTCATTAATGGCCTCCAATGGTCGCCGTCATACGGATATGGCGATTATCGGTCAGCTCCATATTAGACAACACCACCAGCTGCGGCAGATTGCGGCGCAGGAAACGCGCCAGCAGCGCCCGCAGCGGATGATTCACCAACAGCACCGGCGGCGCGCCCAGCATCTCCTGATTCTGCAGCGCGCGCTGCGCCTGCTCCAGCAGACGATCCGCCAGGCCCGGCTCCAGCCCGCCGCCGCCCTGCAACGCCTGCAGCAGCAAACGTTCCAGCGTCGCATCCAGGCCAATCACCTGCACTTCCCCGTTGCCCGGGAACCACTGCTGCGTGATCGCGCGGCCCAGCGCGACACGCACTACCGTCGTTAACTCGTGCGGATCGTTCTGCACCGGCGCATGTTCCGCCAGCGTCTCGATAATGGTACGCATATCCCGGATCGATACGCGCTCCGCCAGCAGATTCTGCAGCACCTTATGCAGCGTCGTCAGCGACACCACGCCCGGCACCAGATCTTCCGTCAGCTTCGGCATCTCCTGGCTTACGCGATCCAGCAGCTGCTGCGCCTCCTGACGACCAAACAGCTCGCTGGCGTACTGGCCGATCAGGTGGTTCAGGTGCGTCGCCACCACGGTACTGGCTTCCACCACGGTAAAGCCCTGAATCTGCGCCTGCTCTTTCAGCGCGCTGTCGATCCAGATAGCGGCCAGACCAAACGCCGGGTCAACCGTCGGCTCGCCAGGCAAACTGCCGGCAGCCGTGCCGGGGTTGATCGCCATCCAGCGGCCCGGATAAGCGTCACCGCTGCCGATCTCAACCCCTTTCATCAAAATACGGTAGCGCGCTGCCGGCATATCCATATTGTCGCGGATATGCACCACCGGCGGCAGAAAGCCCATCTCCTGCGCGAACTTCTTACGAATACTGCGGATACGGCCCAGCAGCTCGCCATCCTGGGTGCTGTCCACCATCGGGATCAGGCGATAACCCACTTCCATACCCAGCGAATCTTCCAGCTGCACGTCGCCCCAGGTCGCCTCTACCGTCGCCGCCGTCTCCTGCGCGCGCGGAATCGCCTGCGATGCTGCCGCCTTCGGCTTCATCTCGCGGCCGCGCTGCCACCAGGCCAGGCCCAGCAACGCTGCGGTAAACAGCAGAAACACCAGGTTCGGCATTCCCGGTACCAGGCCCAACAGCCCCAGCACGCCGGCGCTCAGCATCATCACGCGCGGGTTGCTGAACAGCTGGTTCACCATCTGCTCGCCCACGTCCTGATCGGTACTGACGCGCGTCACGATCACGCCCGCCGCGGTAGAGATCACCAGCGCCGGGATCTGCGCCACCAGGCCGTCACCGATGGTCAGCAGCGTATAGCTTTCCGCCGCCGCGCCGAACGGCATGCCGTGCTGCACCACACCCACCAGCAGGCCGCCCACGACGTTGATAATCATAATCATGATGCCGGCGATGGCGTCGCCGCGCACAAACTTACTGGCACCATCCATTGAACCGTAAAAATCCGCTTCCTGCGTTACTTCAGAACGGCGCTTCTTCGCCTCTTCTTCGCCTATCAGACCGGCGTTCAGATCCGCATCGATCGCCATCTGCTTGCCAGGCATACCGTCAAGCACGAAACGCGCGCCCACTTCCGCGATACGTCCGGCGCCCTTGGTAATCACCATAAAGTTAATGATGATCAGAATAATAAACACCACGATACCGATGGCGAAGTTGCCGCCGACGAGGAAGTGGCCGAATGCCTCTACCACCTGGCCCGCCGCCGCCGCGCCGGTATGCCCATCCAGCAGGATCACGCGCGTCGAGGCGACGTTCAGCGCCAGACGCAGCAGCGTCGAAAACAGCAGAATGGTCGGGAACGCGGCAAATTCCAGCGTGCGCTGGGTGAACATCGCCACCAGCAGCACCATGATTGACAGCGCGATGTTAAAGGTAAACAGCAGATCGAGGATAAAGGGCGGCAGCGGCAGCACCATCATCGACAGGATCATCAGAATCAGCAGCGGGCCAGCCAGCACCTTCATCTGCGAATCTTTCATGTTACCCGGTAAGCGAAGTAAAGCGGCCAGATTAGCCATCAGCTCTCGTCTCTCCTGCAAAGTCCAGTTCAGCCGGTACCGGCAAGCGTTCAGGTTTCTTCGGTATCAGGCCGCCTTCGCGCTTCCAGCGTCGAAGCTGCCATACCCAGGCCAGCACTTCCGCCACTGCGCCATAAAGCGCGCCCGGAATGTGCTGTCCTATTTCACTGTGACGATAAAGGGCGCGCGCCAGCGGCGGCGCCTCCAGAATCGGCACACGATGTTCTTTGCCCAGCTCGCGAATGCGCAGCGCCACGTCGCCCGCGCCTTTCGCCACTACCTTCGGCGCGCTCATCTTCTTCTCGTCATACTGCAGCGCCACCGAATAGTGCGTCGGGTTGGTAACGATCACGTCCGCTTTCGGCACGTCGGCCATCATGCGGCGACGGGCGGCGGCGCGCATCGCCTGACGGATGCGTCCCTTTACATGCGGGTCGCCTTCCATCTCTTTATGTTCGTCGCGGATCTCCTGGTGAGTCATGCGCAGCTTTTTGAAATAGCTGAACAGCTGCCAGAAGACGTCGAACCCCACCATCGGCACCAGGCTCAGCACCACCAGAAAACAGCAGGCGGCAATCATGTTCATGCCGTGCGCCAGCGCCATATAGGGCGATTCGGTAATCAGATGCAGCATATCGGGCCAGCGGCTCCAGACATACCAGCCCGCCACCGAGCCGACCAGCACCGCCTTCAGTACCGCTTTCAGCAGCTCGGCCGCCGTCTGGGCGGAAACCATGCGCTTCAGCCCGCTCAGCGGGTTCAGCTTGCTGAAGCTCGGGGAAAGGGATTTGCCGCTCAGCACGATGCCGCCCAGCAGCATCGGCGCGGCGATAGCCACCAGCACCAGGCCGCACATCATCGGCACCAGCGCCCAAACCGCCTGGCCGAGCAGTCGGCTGACGTGACGGACAATCTGGCCCGGGTCATTGATTAAACGGTGATCGAAGCTAAAGCCGGAGGCGACCATTTCGGCCAGCTGGCGGGCCATCGGTTCGCCGCCCATCCACAGCACCATCAGCCCGGCCACCAGCATCAGCAGCGAGGTCAGCTCGCGGGAACGCGGGATCTGCCCCTCTTTTCGCGCTTTTTCAAGTCGGTGGGGTGTGGGGGATTCTGTTTTTTCCTCGTCGCTACCTTCAGCCACGTTGCTAACCTGCGTCGGAATGGGGGGTTGCGCATAGGTTGCCAAACTCGGGCCGATTTAATGGGTCGAGTAACAGGGGTAAACAGGGGTTATTTCAGGGAATGGAGAAAAACAGGCTGACGCGGCGTCAGCCTGTGGGTCGGTGTTGGGGTGCCGCCGCCCGCGTAACGGGACGGCGGCAGGCTATCAGAAGCCCAGACTATCGAGCAGATCGTCAACCTGGTCCTGGTTCGCCACGACGCCAGGGGCGGCGGCGTTAATCTGCGGACCGTTGAGCAGGCTGTCTTCATCCCGCTTCTGACGCGCGTTCGCTTCCGGCATGTTCTCCAGCAGCACCATCAACAGCTGGCGCTCAATCTCCTGGATCACATCCATCATGCGCTTGATGACCTGACCGGTAAGGTCCTGGAAATCCTGCGCCATCATGATGTCGAGCAGCTGTGCGTTGGTAAAGGACGTGTGTTCCGGCACGGCGGCCAGATATTCGCGCGTATCCGAAACCAGTACACGAGCGTCCGCCAGCTCGATTGGGTCTTCAAACCAGGCATCCCAGCGCGTCTTAAGATCTTTTGCGCCGCTCTCCAGCGCATCCTGACGCGGCTGTGACGCCTCTACGCAGTTCAGCGCACGCTCAGCGGCCTGAGCGGTCATCTGCACCACATAGTCGAGACGGTCACGGGCGTCCGGAATCGCTTCCGCCGCTTCAGCAATCGCCTGATCCAGTCCCAGTTCGCGCAGGCTGTCACGCAGCATGCGCGTCAGGGAGCCGATGCGAGAAATAATATCTTGCGCCGAAGCCGCATCGGTCGCTGGTTTCGTAAGTTCGCTCATCACGTCTCCTTACATACCTAATTTTTCGAAGATCTTACCTAACTTCTCTTCCAGGGTCGCTGCGGTAAAAGGTTTAACGACATAGCCGCTGGCGCCAGCCTGGGCTGCGGCGATAATGTTCTCTTTTTTCGCTTCGGCGGTTACCATCAGCACCGGCAGCTTGCCCAGCGTGGCGTCGGCACGAATGGTCTGCAGCAGCTGCAGGCCATCCATGTTCGGCATGTTCCAGTCGGAAATGACGAAATCGAAACCGCCCGCGCGCAGCTTGGTCAGCGCATCGGCGCCGTCTTCGGCTTCTTCAACGTTGTTGAAGCCCAGCTCTTTCAGCAGGTTGCGCACAATACGACGCATCGTATTGAAGTCGTCCACCACCAAAAAACGCATATTCTTGTCAGCCATATCTACTCCTGTGTTATTTCGTCCCGCTGGACGGGCTCGGTTAAATTCGCAATGCCTGTCCGGCGCTAATTTTTGCCAGCATGTGCTGGCTGATTTGGTGGAGATCCACCACTTCACTGGCTCCCCCGTGAGCAATGGCCTCACGCGGCATGCCGAAAACCACACAACTCGCTTCGTTCTGGGCGATGGTCCAGGCGCCGGCGCGGTACATCTCCAGCAGTCCGGCCGCGCCGTCGTTGCCCATGCCGGTGAGGATCACGCCAACGGCGTTGCGTCCGGCGTGTTGCGCCACCGACTTAAACAGCACATCCACCGACGGCTTATGGCGATTAACCGGCGGGCCGTCGTTCAGTTTCACCTGATAGTTGGCGCCGCTGCGCGCCAGCTCCAGGTGCATCGCGCCGGGGGCGATATAGGCGTGCCCCGGCAAAATACGTTCGCCATCTTCCGCTTCTTTCACGGTGATCTGGCAGAGTTTGTTCAACCGCTCGGCGAACGAGCGGGTAAAGCCTGGCGGCATATGCTGGGTAATCAGCAGCGCCGGGCTGGTCGCCGGCAACGGCTGCAGCACATGGCGAATCGCTTCGGTGCCGCCGGTAGACGCGCCGATGGCGATCAGCTTCTCACTACTCAGCAACGGGCCCGCCTTCAGCATCGCCGGTGCGGCCTGCGCGCCACGCGGCACCAGTCGGGCGCGGGCTGCGGCGCGGATCTTGTCGGCGATCATCTGGCTGTAGGCCATCATGCCTTCGCGAATACCCAGCTGCGGCTTGGTGACGAAATCGATCGCACCCAGCTCCAGCGCACGCAGCGTGACTTCCGAACCTTTCGCCGTCAGCGACGAGACCATCACCACCGGCATCGGACGCAGACGCATCAGCTTTTCAAGAAAATCGAGACCGTCCATACGTGGCATCTCAACATCCAGCGTCAGCACCTGCGGGTTGTACTGTTTAATCAAATCGCGCGCCACCAGCGGATCGGGGGCGGTCGCCACCATTTCCATATCGGGATGGCTGTTGATGATCTCCGTCATCAGTTGTCGCATCAGCGCTGAATCATCAACGCACATTACGGTGATTTTGCTCATGATCTTTCCTTAGTCAGCCCGTAAACCGTTTGTCCGCGCAGATAGAACTCTTTGCTTATCTGGCTGAAGTTTTCTGAGTGGCCGGCAAACAGCAGGCCGCCCGGCTTCAGCAGCGGAACAAAGCGCCGCAGGATCTTTTCCTGAGTTTCTTTGTCGAAATAGATCATGACGTTGCGGCAAAAAATCGCATCAAACGGGCCGGGCAGTGCCCACTCGTGCGCCAGCAGGTTCAGCTGGACAAAACTCACCGTACTGGCCAGCTCGGAGCGCACGCGCACCATACCGGAGTGCGGGCCGGTGCCGCGCAAAAAGAAGCGCTGCATCTGCGGCTGCGACAGCGTGCGCAGCTCCTCCTGGCGATAGATGCCCGACGAGGCCTTTTCCAGCACCTGCGTATCAATATCGCTGGCGTGGACCGAAAATTTCCCCGGCCCGGCGCCCAGCGTCTCCGCCAGCGTCATGGCGATGGAATAAGGCTCCTCGCCGGTAGAGGCCGCGGTACTCCAGACGTTGTAGCTACCGCCGCGCCGTTTGGCGTGTTCCGCCAGAATCGGGAAGTGGTGCGCTTCGCGGAAAAAAGCCGTCAGGTTGGTGGTCAGGGCGTTGATAAACGCCTGCCACTCCGCGCTGTTGGGATCTTGCTCCAGCAAGGCAAGATAGCGGCCAAAATCATCAATATTCAGCGTGCGCAGGCGACGCACCAGACGGTTGTAAACCATTTCACGTTTATGATCGGCAAGCACGATGCCGGCTCGCTGATAAATCAACTGACTGATACGGCGAAAGTGCGTATCAGAGAGAGGCAAGCGCTGCACCATCTGGGCCAGCAGCGTCGCGTTCTCAGGTGGTGCCACTACTGTCGATTTCTTCATCCAGGTTCACCCAACAAAGCAGTTTAAAGTTTAAAGGCGCCACTTCCTGGCGATGGCTTGTCAGCTTCTCGCCCTGCTTGCCTGCCTTACCCGCCTGC
This sequence comes from Mixta gaviniae, assembly GCF_002953195.1. Lineage (GTDB taxonomy): Bacteria > Pseudomonadota > Gammaproteobacteria > Enterobacterales > Enterobacteriaceae > Mixta > Mixta gaviniae. The sequence continues at coordinate 2,666,066 of NZ_CP026377.1, forward strand.
GGCGCATGGTGCGCTATGGCTGTCTGGCCCGACTATCGGGGCGTCGCGCTAATCCGTGGCCGCTGCCGCTTCCTGATCAGCGCGGCATTCTGCTGTGTGACCCGATCTGGCCTTAAGGAGCGCGGCGGTGGCGCCGTCCCCCTCATTTGAAGCGGGGCAGAAACGTTCTGATATCGCGGCGCAGGCGTTGTCTGCCGCCCTCGCTATCAGAATGAAACCTCTACCTGCCCCTCTCACCGACTTTTCCGTCAACACGTCTTTCTTATCGTTTACTGCCTGCAGCCGGCGAGAATCAGAAGGTTTCCCAGTTCTCGTCGGAGGCGGCGGCCTTGCGCGCTACCGTTGTCGGCGCTGCGCCCGGCGCTTTTTTCGCTGCCATATTTACGTTAACGGCGGCGGCGGCGAATTCTTTACGAATTCTGAACACTGCGACCGCCTGACTGAGACGGCTGGCCTGTTCTTCCAGCGCGGCAGCGGCCGAAGCGGACTCTTCCACCAGCGCGGCGTTCTGCTGCGTCACACGATCCATCTCGGTCACCGCCAGGCCCACCTGGTCGATACCGCGGCTCTGCTCGTCGGACGCAGAGGCAATTTCGCCCATGATGTCGGTCACGCGGGTGACAGCGCTGACGATATCGCTCATCGTCTCGCCGGCGCTTTCAACCAGTACAGAACCGGTATCGACACGCGCCACGGAATCTTCAATCAGCGATTTAATTTCTTTCGCCGCCTGGGCGCTGCGCTGCGCCAGGTTGCGCACTTCGCCCGCTACCACCGCGAAGCCGCGGCCCTGCTCGCCGGCGCGCGCCGCTTCCACCGCCGCGTTCAGCGCGAGGATATTGGTCTGGAAGGCGATGCCGTCGATCACGCTGATGATATCGGCGATTTTCTTCGAGCTGCCGGCAATGTCGCTCATGGTTTTCACCACGCCGTCCACCACCTTGCCGCCCTTCTGCGCGGTCTCAGAGGCGCTCAGCGCCAGCTGCGACGCCTGACGGGCGTTCTCGGCGTTCTGTTTCACCGTGGCGGTCAGCTCTTCCATGCTGGCGGCGGTCTGCTCCAGCGAGGCGGCCTGCTGCTCGGTACGTGAAGAGAGATCGTTGCTGCCGGCGGTGATTTCGCTGGCGCCGGTGTAGATGGCGTCAGAGCCGTCACGCACGTCGCTGACGGTACGCACCAGCTCCTGCTGCATGTTCTTCAGGCTTTCCGCCAGCACGCTCATTTCGTTGCGGCCTTCCACCACGATAGGCTGCGTCAGGTCGCCGCTGGCGATATGACGAATATGCTCAATGGTGGTTTTCAGCGGACGCAGCAGGATCTGATGCATGCCGGTCCAGACCAGTGCAACCACGCCCGCCAGAATGGCCAGCACGATGCCGATAATCCACAGCGAACGCTGGTAGGCATCTTCATTCTGCTCGGCGCCGGCGGCCATCAGCGTGCTGGTGGTCTGCGCCCAGTTGTTGTAGGCGGTTTCAAAATCGTTCTGATAACCCTGCGTCGGCTGATCAACGAATCCTTTCAGGTCGCCAGCGCCCAGCATTTGCACCAGCTGGCCCAGCGCGTCATGCAGCACTTTGTATTTGTCGCTTACCGCCGTCAGGTAAGGCATGCTTTTTATATCGTCAGGCAGCTCCTGGTTATAGGCGGCGAAATTTTTATCCGCCGTCTGCAGCTGCTCGTTAGCCATCGCCACCAGTTCGGCCACGGTGCTACCGCTGCCCATATGGTTGGCGTCCAGCATGTAGCGAATGCCGGCGCGGTTAAGGGTGTTGCGCGCCTGAATCAGGGCGACCCAGGTGGCGTTCAGGCTGATCTGCTCGCGCTGGATCTGCTGCGACAGCACAAAACTTTCCCGATCCCCTTTCAGGGCGTTGAAGAACAGACCGCTGGATGCGACCTGCAGTACAGCGAATATCGCCAGCACCATTACCAGTGCCGTCACAACTTTAATATGCTTAAACATGGTGGACCTTAACGCGTGGTTGAATGACTGGATTTATCGGCACAGCAGGCGAGATCTTTATCCTTATCTGAAATTAACTGCGGTACAGGGCGTGCCGTCAGAAGAGATCAAAAGTAAAAGCGGCAACGGACGCCGTCGGGCGACGGCGTCCGGTTTTAACACTGCGCTTTTGCCAAACGCCTGAAGAATTAGAAGGTTTCCCAGTTGCCGTCGGCAGCGGCAGGCGCGGCGTTCGGCTTCAGCGCGGCAGGCTTGCTGAGCGTCGGCGTCTTCAGCGCCGTCGTGCGGCCAGCCTGACCCTGACGTACCTTGAACACCGATACGGCATGGCTGAGGCGGCTCGCCTGCTCTTCCAACGCGGCAGCGGCCGAAGCGGACTCTTCCACCAGCGCGGCGTTCTGCTGCGTCACACGATCCATCTCGGTCACCGCCAGGCCCACCTGGTCGATACCGCGGCTCTGCTCGTCGGACGCAGAGGCGATCTCACCCATGATGTCGGTGACGCGGGTGACTGCGCTGACGATATCGCTCATCGTCTCGCCGGCGGTTCCTACCAGCGCGGAGCCGGTATCGACGCGCGCCACGGAATCTTCAATCAGCGATTTAATTTCTTTCGCCGCCTGGGCGCTGCGCTGCGCCAGATTGCGCACTTCGCCCGCCACCACCGCAAAGCCGCGGCCCTGCTCGCCGGCGCGCGCCGCTTCCACCGCCGCGTTCAGCGCGAGGATATTGGTCTGGAAGGCGATGCCGTCGATCACGCTGGTGATATCGGCGATTTTCTTCGAGCTGCCGGCGATCTCGCTCATGGTTTTCACCACGCCGTCCACCACCTTGCCGCCTTTCTGCGCGGTCTCAGAGGCGCTCAGCGCCAGCTGCGACGCCTGACGGGCGTTCTCGGCGTTCTGTTTCACCGTGGCGGTCAGCTCTTCCATGCTGGCGGCGGTCTGCTCCAGCGAGGCGGCCTGCTGCTCGGTACGTGAAGAGAGATCGTTGCTGCCGGCGGTGATTTCGCTGGCGCCGGTGTAGATAGCGTCAGAGCCGTCACGCACGTCGCTGACGGTACGCACCAGCTCCTGCTGCATGTTCTTCAGGCTGGCGGCCAGCAGGCTCATTTCGTTGCGCCCTTCGACTTCGATAGGCTGCGTCAGATCGCCGGCGGCGATAGCCTGGATATGCTGTATCACGTTCTGCAGCGGCAGCAGCAGAATGCGCTGCAGGCCGAACCAGCAGAGAACGATCACGGCGATAACCAGCGCCATGACCGTACCGAGGATCCAGAGCATGGTGTTAAACGCGCTTTCGTTATCCACTACCCCTTTCGCCGACAGCACTGCCTGCGCGCCGCGCCATTCGCTATAGGTGGCCTGCGCCTCATTCTGCTTCTGTTCGATGTTCTGTTTGAACATCGCTTCCAGCTGACGAGCTGACAGCATATCGGTCATTTCGCTCAGGCTTTTCGCCAGCGAAGTGTATTTATCGTCCATACGTCGCGACAGCGCGTCATCCATGCCCGGGGTGTTCGGGATTGACTGAAATTCGCGGTAGTGCTTATCCGCTTCCGCCAGCTGGCTGCGGCTCTGCTGCACCAGTGCGTCAAGCCCGCCGCCGTTGATATTGCCGGCCATATCGCTCTGCAGGCGCAGCATGCCGCGGTTAAGCGTAATGCGCGTCTGGTTAAGGGCGATCCAGGCGTCAGTCAACGCCCCGATGTTTTGACTGGACGTTTGTGAAACGGAGAAATTGTTCTTGTCCTTATTCAGCGCGTGAAAAAACAGCCCGCCCGCAAGCAGCTGCATCGCGCCGAAAATAACCAGCACGGCAATCAGGCTGGTTACGACTTTGATTCGCTTTAACATACATACCCCTGGTATTAAGAAATAAATTAACTACCAGTACGTTATCGGCACAGGATGGCTAACGTTTATTACCGCAGGGGCAAAATTCAGCGGAAATCGCGTGAAGATGGCAAAGAAAAAGCGATGCCGTCGGCTGACGGCATCGGCAAGGTAAAGAAAGGTAAAAGCGCAATCAGAAAGTGACCCAATTCTCCCCGGCGGCGGCGGCCGGTTTCTCCTGGCCGACGGCTGGCTTAAGCGTCAGCGCCGGCGTGGCATGCGCTTCGCGGGCAACGGCTTCGCCCGCCGGCAGGTTAAAGACCGCGACCGCTTTGCCAAGGCGGCTCGCCTGCTCCTCCAGCGCGGCGGCGGCGGCGGCAGAGGCCTCCACCAGCGAGGCGTTCTGCTGCGTCACCCCATCCATTTCCGTTACCGCCTGGCCCACCTGCTCAATGCCGCGGCTCTGTTCGTCGGAGGCGGCGGCGATTTCGCCCATAATATCGGTGACGCGGTTCACCGCGCTGACAATCTCGCTCATGGTTTCACCGGCGCTATTGACCAGCACCGAGCCGGTATCGACGCAGCTGACCGAATCGACAATCAGATCTTTAATCTCTTTCGCCGCCTGCGCGCTGCGCTGCGCCAGGCTGCGTACCTCGCCCGCCACCACCGCGAAGCCCCGCCCCTGCTCGCCGGCGCGCGCCGCTTCCACCGCCGCGTTCAGCGCGAGAATATTGGTCTGGAAGGCGATGCCATCAATCACGCTGATGATATCGGCGATTTTCTTCGAACTTTCGGCAATTTCGCTCATGGTCTGCACCACGCCGTCCACTACCTTGCCGCCCTTTTGCGCGGTTTCCGAGGCGCTCAGCGCCAGCTGCGATGCCTGACGCGCGTTGTCGGCATTCTGTTTCACCGTGGCGGTCAGCTCTTCCATGCTGGCAGCGGTCTCCTCCAGCGAGGCAGCCTGCTGTTCGGTGCGCGACGCCAGATCGCCGCTGTCGAGAGAGATCTTGCTGGCGCTGGTGTAGATCACGTCCGCGCCGCTGCGCACGTCGCGCACGGTACGCGCCAGCGACTGCTGCATAGTGCGCAGGCTTGCCGCCAGCTGGCCCATTTCGTTGCGGCTCTGAATATCGATTTTCGCCGTCAGATCGCCTTCGGTAATGCGGTTAATGTGGCCCATGGCGTGATTCAGCGGACGTAGCAGGATGCGCTGCAGAATAATCCACATGCCACCCAGCGCCACGGTGATCAGCAGCAGCATCATGATCGCCAGGCCGAGCGATTCATTGTAGTTTTCCTCGCTTTCCAGCAGCCCTTCTCTGGCTTTTTCGCGGTTCTTCGTCAGCCAGTCGTTATAGGCCTGCTCAAACGCCTCCTGATAACGCTGCGTCGGCTGCGCCAGCGCCGACTGAATATCGCGTTTGCTGAGAAACGCATTCAACTCCTGCAGCTTCTGATGCAGGTTGGTGTAATTTTCGATCAGCGCCAGATGATCCGGCTTCTGCATATTAAGCTGTTTCATGTTCTGGAATTCGGCGAATTTCGCGTCCGCGTCCGCCAGCTGACGGGTCGCCAGCGCCAGCAGCGCATCCGCTTCCGCATCGGTATTGTTCTCCGTTGAGAACATATTGATGCGCAGCGCGGCGCGGTTCAACGAGCTGCGCGTCTGCAGCAGGCTGGCCCACAGCTGATGCAGCTGGTTGCGGCGCGCGCTGTCGGTTTGCTCCGTGGCGATGCTGGCGCGGTTTTCCCGCACCGCATTAAAATAAAGCCCGTTGGTGGCCAGCTGCATCACGCCGAATATGGCCAGTATCAAAAATAATACTGTCACTATTTTCATATTTTTAAACATACAAGTCCCTTATTGTTTATCGCATACCGGCAATGCCCGCGGGCGACGCAACAGCGTAAAACAGCGCGCGCAGGTTAATTGATCTCCACGCGACGATCATTGCCTTATGACGCCTTTTTCGGCAGTCGTCAGATACCGGCGTTGTCATCAGATAATTCACACTGACACTGTTCTAATTCTTCGGTGTTTCATAAAAAAACATAAATTTTTTATCGGTTAAATTAATAACAGGCTGTTTTAAAATGGAAATTTTCAGGATGGATTAAATGAAAAAAACAAAGCGACGCGGCGTGAAAAGCAGCCTGTTTTTTTAAGCGAATAAACAGCGGGCAAAGGTGTGTTTTATTTGTGCATTCAGAAAAATCGATTAATACCAGCAGGTGGAAAAGATGTTAACGTCCTGCGTTATGTTTGTTTGTTGATGATTAATGGCTGCGTTTTAACGCGATCGCGTCTGCGGTTTTATTCACCGGCGTTAAGACATATCGCTGTACGATCGCCGACGGTTGATGGGACATTTCTCAGCATAAAAAAAGGGCGACTTCACGTCGCCCTTTTTTATTCCGCTCCCCCTGAACATCGTTCGGGGCGCTGGCACGCTTACGCGCTGCGCAGCGTATCCATCAGCGCCATCTCTTCGCTGCTCAGCAGCTTTTCGATGTCAACCAGGATCAGCATGCGATCGCCCAGCGCGCCCAGACCGGTCAGGTATTCCGTGGACATGGTCACGGCAAACTCCGGGGAAGGACGGATCTGATCGTTAGTCAGCGACAGCACGTCGGAGACGCCGTCCACCACGATGCCGACCACGCGCTGCACCAGATTCAGTACGATCACCACGGTGTTGTCATTATATTCCACGCCCGGCTGCGCGAATTTAATGCGCAGGTCGATAATCGGCACGATTACGCCGCGCAGGTTGGTCACCCCTTTAATGAACGCGGGGGTATTGGCGATGCGGGTCACCTGATCGTAACCGCGGATCTCCTGCACCTTGAGAATATCGATCCCATATTCTTCATCGCCGAGGGTGAATACCAGAAACTCTTGTCCGACGGTTTCACCGGCCAGTTTCGTTACGTTTGCCATTCCAGTCATAGCTTTGCCCTTAATTGGTTACGATTACGCGGCGCCGGCCACGCGTTTCTCACGGTTTAAAGATTGCAGTGCCGATACATCGACAATCAGCGCCACGCTGCCATCGCCGAGGATGGTGGCGGCGGAGATGCCCGGCACTTTGCGATAGTTGCTTTCAAGGTTTTTAACCACAACCTGATGCTGACCAATCAGCTGGTCGACCAGCAACGCATAGCGTTTTCCGGCGCTTTGCAATATCACCACGATGCCCTGGGTCGCTTCGGTTTTCGCGTCCTGCACATCAAATACGTTCCACAGCTCTACCAGCGGCAGGTATTCGCCGCGCACTTCCAGCACGCACTCGCCACCCGCCAGCGGTTTCAGATCTTCCGCGCGCGGCTGCAGCGATTCCATCACCGCGTTCAGCGGCAGGATAAAGACTTCGTCCGCCACGCGTACCGACATGCCGTCGAGGATCGCCAGCGTCAGCGGCAGCAGAATGCGAATGGTGGTGCCTTTGCCCTGCTTCGAGGCGATCTCGACGTGGCCGCCCATCTCCTGGATGTTTCGTTTCACCACGTCCATGCCGACGCCGCGACCTGATACATCGGTCACCTGCTCGGCAGTAGAGAAGCCCGGCGCGAAAATCAGCATGCCGACCTCTTCGTCGCTCATCGTATCGCTAACCGGCAGGCCGGATGAGAGCGCCTTGGCCAGAATACGTTCGCGGTTAAGCCCGGCGCCGTCGTCAATCACTTCGATACAGATATTGCCGCCCTGATGCTCTGCGGAGAGCGTCAGGTTGCCTACCGGGCTTTTGCCGGCGGCGTGGCGTTTTTCCGGCGACTCGATGCCGTGGTCGAGGCTGTTACGCACCAGGTGCGTCAGCGGATCGATAATACGTTCAATCAGGCTCTTATCGAGTTCGGTCGAGCTGCCCAGCAGCGTCAGCTCAACTTCTTTGCCCAGCTTGCTGGCCAGGTCGCGCACCAGACGCGGGAAGCGGCTGAAGACATACTCCATCGGCATCATACGGATCGACATCACCGATTCCTGCAGATCGCGCGCGTTGCGCTCCAGCTGGCCCATGCTGTTCAGCAGGTCGCCGTGCGCCACCGGATCGAGCGCGCCGGAGCGCTGCGCCAGCATCGACTGGGTAATCACCAGTTCGCCGACCAGGTTGATCAGCTGATCGACCTTCTCGACCGCAACACGGATGCTGCTTGATTCGCTGGTTTTCGCCGGCGCGACTTTCTTCGGCTCGCGCTTCGCTGCCGGCGCCAGTTCGGTCACGTTGGCCGGCGTTGCCGCGATTTCCGCTTCCGCCATGGTGGTCGCCACCGGCGCCGGCTCGGCCGCTACCGGTTCCGCCGCCGCCGGCTGTGCCGCGCCCGCTTCCGGGAAGCTGATCTGCGCCTCGTCAATCACAAAGCAGAGAACAGCAACCAGATCGTCTTTAGCAACGGAGGAATCAAGCGTCGCTTCAAGGCTGTTTTCGCCTTTGATCACATCGCTGACGGTGCCGAGGTTGCCCAGCTCTTCGAGCAGCAGCGCCACTTCGTTTGGCTTCAGCGCGCTCAGCTTCAGCCGCAGGCCGGTGGAGGCCGGCGCGGCGGCAGGCTCCGCGGCGGCCAGGGTTTTCACCGGCGCAATCGCTTCGCCTTTCGCTTCTAACGCCAGCTGACGCAGCGCTTCGCAGATATATTTAAAGCTGTCGGCGTCCGGCTCCTGGCCCGCCTTATAGGCATCGAGCTGTTCCTGCATAATATCTTTGGTTTCCAAAAACAGGTTGATGATGTCAGTGCTGAGCTGCATTTCGCCCCGGCGCGCACCGTCCAGAATGTTTTCCAGAATATGCGTGGTTTCCTGCAAAACCACGAAGCCGAAGGTGCCAGCTCCGCCTTTAATGGAATGGGCCGCACGGAAGATGGCGTTAAGCTGTTCCGAATCCGGCTCCTGCGGGTCGAGACCCAGCAGGTGTTGCTCCATGTCCGCTAACAGCTCGTCAGCTTCATCGAAGAACGTCTGATAAAAATCGCTGATATCCATGCTCACGGTTATCACCTCTGCTGTGAGTCGCCCTCAGGCTGCGGCGGAGTGACGGGAGCGGGAGCGACTTGCGTCACCGGCTGCTCCTGACTGACCGACGCGGCCTGCGAGGGTTGATGATCTGGGGTTATCGCCGCGTCAGAGGGCTGCGCCGGCGCGGTAATTTGTTTAATGCTCTGCGGATCGCTTAACTGCGTCGCGTCACTTTCGGCATTCTCTTTTTCGATTTGCGCCTGCGTGTCGTGATTCAGCACCAGCAGGCTGATGCGACGGTTAACCGCCTCATCGCCGCCGCGATTTTTCAGCCTCATGGTGTCGGACATGCCCACCACGCGCAGCATTTTGCTGCCATCGAGTCCCCCGGCCACCAGCTCACGACGTGAGGCGTTGGCGCGGTCGGCCGACAGCTCCCAGTTGCTGTAGCCACGGTCGCCCGTTGCATACTGGAAATCGTCGGTATGGCCTGCAAGACTGATTTTGTTCGGCAGATCGTTCAGGATCGGCGCAATAGCGCGCAAAATATCGCGCATATAAGGCTCAACCTGAGCGCTGCCGGTTTTAAACATCGGCCGGTTCTGGCTATCGATAATCTGGATGCGCAGCCCCTCTTCCACCATGTTGATGATCAGGTGCGGCCGCAGCGCTTTCAGGCGCGGGTCGGACTCGATCAGCTGGTCAAGGCGCTCGCGCAGGCGGTTAAGACGAATCTCTTCCAGCTTGCGCTTTTCCGCATCCAAATCGACATGCTTCTGTACTTCGCCATCCTTGCGGGTCGGATCGTCGCCGCCGCCAGGAATCGGACTTTCACTGTCGCTGCTGCGCTGACCGCCGGATAACGCCACCTTCAGCGGCGTCTGGAAATATTCGGCAATCTGCGTCAGCTGCTTAGGGTTGGCGACCGAAATCAGCCACATCACCATGAAAAACGCCATCATTGCGGTCATAAAGTCGGCGTAGGCGATTTTCCATGAGCCGTGACCGCCCTCATGTTTTTTATGCTTGCGCTTTTTTACTACTATGATGGGGTGATTCTGGTTGTTCATGCGTCTTGGCCCGAAGTCTGTTTACCGGCTGATTTCGCGTTGCGTACGTGTTCCTCCAGTTCGGTGAACGACGGACGCTCGGTGGAGTACAGCGTTTTACGACCAAATTCCACGGCGATCTGCGGCGCATAGCCATTCAGGCTGGAGAGCAGCGTCACCTTGATGCACTGCATCATCTTGGTGTTTTCCGAACACTTCTGACGCAGCACCGACGCCAGCGGCGAAATAAAGCCGTACGCCAACAGGATGCCAAGGAAGGTACCGACCATCGCATGCGCGATCAGCTCGCCCAGCTCCGCTGCCGGACGATCCGCCGAGGCCAGGGTATGTACCACGCCCATGACCGCCGCCACGATACCGAAAGCGGGAAGCGAGTCGCCCATGGCGCCGATACTTTGCGCTGGTACGTCGCACTCATGCTCGTAGGTCTCGATCTCTTCATCCATCAGTGCTTCGATTTCAAACGCGTTCATATTGCCGCTGATCATTAACCGCATATAGTCGGTGATAAAGTCCACCAACTTGTTATCGGACAGAATGCGCGGGTAATTAGCGAAAATTTCACTTTCTTTTGGGTTTTCAATATCGCGTTCCAGCGACATCATGCCCTGCTGACGCGATTTCGCCATCAGTCGATAGAGCAACGCCATCAAATCCATATAGACAGCTTTATTATATTTAGAACCGCGGAACAGCAGCGGCAGCGCTTTTAAGGTTGCTTTAATCGCTTTGCCGCTATTTCCGACGATAAAAGCGCCAATACCGGCGCCGCCGATAATGACCAGTTCGGACGGTTGATAAAGCGCGCCCAGGTGACCGCCGACCATCATATAGCCGCCTAACACCGAGCCAACAACGAGGATATAACCCAAAAGTACCAGCACAATAAATCCTTACGTCAGTAACGTGTTGGTGGAAGTTAAGCCAGAGAGCCGAGGCGTTATTCGGCAATGTGGAGGCAAAAAAAAAGCAGCGGTTAAAAACCGCTGCTGGATGTCATTCCACAATGCGAACAAACTTAAACGGCGTGTTTAACCTGTTCATCCAGCAGTTGTGAAAGGTTATCGGCACTCTCTGCTGAAAGTTTACGTCTTTTTACCGCACGTGATGGCGGCTGGCACAGGCTGCAGGCAAAGCTGCCAACTGGCTGATGCGCATGGTTAATAAAGCTTCCGCCGCAGCATTTGCAGTCGGAAAGTTCCAGCATGCCGCTTTCAACAAAACGCACCAGCGTCCAGGCGCGCGTCAGGCCCAGCAAGGGGCCCTCATCCGACTGAGGACATTGCTCAAGATAGAGGCGATACGCTTTGATGACCGCATCGACGCCCTTGGTCAGTTTGCTTTTCAACAGGAACTGCCAGGCGTTGCAGAACATCGACGCGTGAATATTCTGTTCCCACGTCATAAACCAGTCGGTCGAGAACGGCAGCATGCCTTTCGGCGGCGGGCTACCGCGCAGTTCTTTATAGAGTTTAATCAGGCGGCCGCGGCTGAGCTGTGTTTCGCTTTCCAGCATTTGTAAACGCGCGCCGAGCGTGATCAGTTCCATTGCGAGCTGAATATCGCGCGCTTCCTGAACAATACTTTTTTCGCTCATTATACCGCCCTCTTTTTCGGCGCTTCGTCTTTAGCAGCGTCGCGCAATAAACGACTGGATAATAAAATACCGGTATGGATCTGCTGTAAATCATCCACACGCGATTCCTGCGTCAGGCGGTTAATAATGTTGTGGTCGTTAAAACGGAACTGGCATACCAGCTGATTAGTTTCCGCTAATTTAACCATCTCTGGCAGCGTTAACTGCGACAGCGCATCCGCCATAGCTTCATCGATGCCAAGGCGAAACATTGCAGAGGCTTTTTCCTGGTTAATTAAACGTTGAGCAAGCAGCAAATATGACAAATTAATATCGTAAATATGTTTTAATAATTCGGACGTACCCATTCTTTTCCCATCCTGACTAACACTACTTTTAACTGTGCGGAATGGTTACCGCATTCTTGGTTGCTGGCTGGTAAATCTAAAGATGGCAAAAAAGCAGAGGCGGTAGCCAAACGTTTTCTGAAGTTGTTTCACATCCCACCGGGATCCTGAATCAGTAATAGTCATAACTCCAGGCCATGTATTACTTGAGTTCTAACCATCTTCCGTGACGTTCGCTTACAGTTTTTTAAGATTATTCCGAAAGCAGTGCAAATGTATCCCCTCTGATTTCGACATACAACGAGCGACAGGTAAAATTTTAGATAAAGTGTGATCCAGATCACACTTTTAAGGCAAATCGCCTAAAAAAATCCATCAGTAACGCTTGTGAATAGTGCAGAACGCAACCAATAAAGCCACTTTTTGCTAAATTTTTATCTTAAATTTAACATTTCTGTTTCAAAAGTTTGCTTTTTATCCAATTCCATGCCAGCACTTCGCGAAATCGGCGTTACCTGACATTAACAACTGTCAATTTTTGTAAGTGCAGCATTTAACACTGGTTGGACCGCATTAAAGGCGTCGCGATATTAATCACTTAGCGTAATCGTTTCGAACGAGGATGATTATCCTGCGGGGGAAATTTGGCGGTCGTGACGGCGTTTCGACAACGGTTCGTTAACAGTGAAGCGTAAGTGTATAGAGGGCATCAGCAGGTGTAACAAGCTGTGACATAAGGGATATGAATGTTTTAGCAGAAGGGTGCAGCTGCACCCAGCTACTATCGGCACTGTTGCGCCATTCTTTATGCCGCAGGCGCCTGTTTTCCAGAAAAAAGCGTCGACTGCATAAAAACCAGGCGAATTTTGCTCCACCGCTACTTTTTAGCCCGATCCATTCGTAAGGGAAAACGCAGCATTTCCTGCGGGATTTTACCCGTCAGCACAGTGCGTTCACCCAGGCTACATTGTCGCGACAATAAACGGCCTCCCCCGCTTCGCTTCGCTGGCTTACCATTTCGCCTTCGCCTCCTCTCCGCCGGAGATCCCGTTTGCGGTCCGCGCAGTGACATAAACCACTACGCGGTTTTGCCGACGGCGCGGCGCATTCAGCCGCCGGGGGTGATAAAAACAGGGGCAACAGGATGCGGCAAACCGCCTCACCGGGGAAAAAATAGCCTGAACGGGATGCGCCAGCTGTTCGCGTTGCGGCGAAAACCGGCTGAGCGGGAGGCAGCGAACCTGCTCATGGCGACGGGAAAGAAGCAGACGTTGTGCGCAGCGCCCGAAAAAGGCGGCCGGAGGCACCAGGCGCAGGAGGTGCGCAGCGTGGAATAAAAAGAGGGCAAGACGAAATAACAACGAGGCGGTAAATACCTCAGGGAGAGGAAAACAGAGAAGAAAGAGAAAAAAGAGAAGAAAAGAGGTAACGACATAAATAACGCATCAACGTCCCTGTCGATGCGTTGGGCGAAATAAATCAGGCGAGACGGGAAAAGTTCGCCACGTTATTATCCGCTGCATCCTGCTCGGTGCGCGGCGTAATCGCACGCAGGTCCTGCAGGAAGCTTTCGCGCCAGTGACTGATATCGTTTTTACGCAGGATATCCATCATGTCGTTATAACGGGAAATACGCTCGGTACGCGACATGGTCAGCGCTTTATCGAGCGCTGCCGCCACTTCATCGCGATCGTACGGGTTGACGATCAGCGCGGAGGTCAGCTCGTTGGCTGCGCCGGCAAAGCGCGACAGCACCAGTACCCCCGGATCCTCAGGGTTCTGCGCCGCGACATACTCTTTCGCCACCAGGTTCATACCGTCGCGCAGCGGCGTAATCAATGCCACATCGGTCAGGCGGAAAATCTTCATCAACAGACGGCGATCGAAATGCTGGTTCAGGTAGTAAAGCGGCGTCCAGCCCAGGGTGCCATATTTACCGTTGATACGCCCTGCCTCTGTTTCCAGCTGGTGGCGGATATCCTGATAAGCCTGCACGTCGCCGCGTGAGGTCGGCGCAATCTGCGAATAGCGGATTTTGCCGCGATGCTGCGGATAGTTCTCCAGCAGCGCCTCATAGGCGAGGAAACGCTCCGGCAACCCTTTGGAGTAGTCGAGACGTTCGCAGGCGATAATATTTTTCGCATCGCCCAGCTCGCGCTTCATGGCGGCCATCTTCGGCGGCAGCGGGCCTTCGGCCATCTCTTTGATGCTGTCCGGCTCGATGCCGATCGGATAGACCTCAGTAGAGAAGGTATGCCCAAAGGCGCGATGCTGTTTCGGCCCTTTCTGCTGCAGCTGCGTCAGCAGCGCCAGGCTTTCAAGGAACGCCTGACGATCGTTTTCGGTCTGGAAACCGAGCAGATCATAGTCGCACAGCATTTCCAGCAGCTCATTGTGCGGCGGCAGCGCGTTGAAAATTTCCGGCGTAGGGAATGGAATATGCAGGAAGAAACCAATGCGGTTTTTCACGCCGCGTTTGCGCAGCTCGGCGGCAAACGGCAGCAGATGATAATCGTGGATCCAGAGAATATCGTCCGGCTCAATCAGCGGCAGCAGGCGTTCCGCCAGCAGCTCGTTAACGTGGCAGTAGCCATCCCAGGCTTCGCGCTGGAACTGTACTAAATCGAGGCGATAATGGAAGGCGGGCCAAATAACCGTGTTGGAGAACTGACAGTAATAGAGATCGTAGTCATTCTGGTTCAGCGGGAAAGAGGCGTAGGTGATGCCTTCATGCTTAACGATATCGACGTCTTCATTATCTTCTTCACCAATGGCGCTAATCTCGCCATTCCAGCCGAACCAAAGTCCACCTGTCGTTTTTAGCGCATCCAGAATGCCGACGGCCAAACCACCGGCGCTGGCCTTGGATCCATCTGGTACAGCGATACGGTTAGATACGACTACTAAGCGACTCATAACCTTGACTCCTTACCGACGTTGTCTTGTCTTGCTTTAATTGTAATTTGATCTGCTCCAGCCAGGCGTGAACCTCGTCAACGCCTTTCAGGCGATAATGCGCCTGGCTTGAGCCTTCACCTACCTTGACGGAAATGCCCTGCAGCGCGTTGACCGCAAGAAATCCTTTTTCATCCGTCAGGTCGTCACCAATAAATACCGGAATACGTCCGGCAAACGGCGCTTCTCCCATAAAAGACGTTATTGCCGCTCCTTTGTCCACGCCCTGTGGTTTGATCTCCACGACGCATTTACCTGGCTGCAGCGCCAGCGTCGGGAAGCGTTCAACCAGCGAACGCGCCAGTTGCATCACTTCATCTTCATACTGCCTGGCGCGGCGATAGTGCAACGCAAACGCCATGCCTTTGGTTTCCAGCTGGGTGCCGGGCCATTTCGCCATCGCGGTATGCAGCGCCGCGCTCAGCTCCTGGCCCATCGATGCCGGCAGCGAAATGCGGTGCAGCTCGCCGTCTGCGCCGCGCCGTTCGGCGCCATGTACGCCGGCGGCCGGCGTGCGCAGCGGCGCGGCCAGCATATCCAGCTCATGAATCGGTCGGCCTGAGACCAGCGCCAGTGCGCCGTTGCTTAAGGTATAGAGCGCCTGCAGCGTCTGCCGCACCGGCTCAGGGATAAACGCTTTATCCGGACGTGACTGAATAGCAGCCAGCGTGCCATCCACATCGAAAAAGAATGCGTAAAGGCCGCCGCTCAGGGAGGGTAGTTGTTGGTTATTTGCTGCTACGGTTGTCACACTCTTCCTCCTGTTCTGATAAATCTTCGCTGGCGCTGCCTGGCTTCCCGCACAGGTAAAATCGCCAACGTAAAGAGAACGGTTTGATGCAGCGGAAGGATGCGGTTAGGGCAGATTGACAGCGTTGCTGATTGAGACGAGTAGCATAATGCCGGATATCAAACGATGGCGACTCTCTCCCGGGTTGACCTGTTGCCTGGCCGGCCCTGAGCCGACTGCCCATCACGCACCACTTCTGGCGGACATCGTAACAAAACAGTATAGACGCCAATTCGACGTTCGCCAGGCACGGCCCGATTTTCAGAACAGGCTGAATTTTGTAAAAAAGGCTCGCTTTTTCCGTTTCAGCACAGCGGGTCTTCTATTGGCGCCACCAGCTCCGCCTGTTGATGATGCGGGCTGCCGACCGCCCGGCTGACCGGATGCCAGCTGAACTGCTGCGGATCCATCGCCGCCTGCTGGCTTAACGCCACCGCACGCGCCGGAGACGTTTCCGGATCGAGCCATTCGCCGACCGCTTCCGCCTCCAGCACCAGCGGACGCCGGTCGTGCAGATCGACCATGCCGCGATCGCTGGCGGCGGTGACAATGACAAACCCCTCTTTTTCCTGCGCACGCGCATAGGGCGCATGGCCGATGGCGGCGAAGAACAGCGGCTGATGCCGGCGCTGGTAGATATAGTAAGGCTGCTTTTTATCGCCCTCGCGCTTCCACTCATACCAGCCGTCCGCCATTACCACCGCGCGGCCATGCTGCCACAGCGGGCGAAACATTTTGCTTTCGGCGGCGGTCTCCACCCGCGCGTTAATCAGCGGGGCTTTGTGCCACCAGGCGGGCCCGTAGCCCCAGAAAACCGGATCGAGATGCAGCGCATCGTCGCGATGGTTAAGCAGCAGCACCTTGCTGCCGGGCGCAACGTTATAGCGCCCTATCGGCTGTTCATCCCAGGCGATAGCGCGCTCCGCCTGGCCTTCGAGACTTTTCAGCCAGGCTTCGCGCGATTGAATTTGGGTAAAGCGTCCGCACATAGCGCCTCCTTAATACCAGAGAGTATAGAAGGCGCGGCGCGAAACGCGTCAGGCGGCGGTGCGCCAGCGCTGAACAATTTCAGCGGTGGGCGCCACATACAGGCGGTTGCCGGGCAGGATCAGGTTGGCCCAGACTTCGTTATGCTGCTCGATAAGCTGCTGCGCCGAGCCCCAACGCCGATCGGAGGTGGTGTGCGCATCCGACGCCACGCTGATGGCGTAGCCTTTGCTGCCGCCGACCTTAATGGTGGTGTCAACGCAGTAGTCGGTGGCGCAGCCGCAGATCACAAAGCCGTTGGCGTTCAGCTGCTGCAGCACCGCATCCAGACCGGTGTTCCAGAAGCTGTCGCAGGCCTGCTTGTTAATATAGAAGGCATTCGGCGGCTGGTGCAGCTCCGGCAGAATTTGCCAGGCCTCGTTGCCCGGCTGCATATCCGCATCTTCATGCTGAATAAAGATGGTGTGATCGGCGGCGGCGATCAGCTGATTAATGCTGGCGGCGCGCCCCGCCCGATCGAAACGCGGCGTAGTGAACACGCCATTTTGCATATCAACCACAATAACGATACGTGCGGACATAGGGCATTCTCAGGAAGAGAGGAGCCTCTATCATTAGCGCTGCCGGCGGCCAGGGTCAATCCCCCACAGGCGGCCTGCTGACAAATTTGCGGCGTGGCGCGCAGCATTGGAAAATTCGGCTACGCCGAAAGGGTTAAGACCCCGGGCGCGGCTGGCGGCTCGGCGGCTGCGTGCCGGTGATACGCGGCATCACCTCACGCATCAGCGCGATAAACTGGCGCAGCCGCGCCGGATAGTAGCTGGCATAAGGATAGAGCAGATAAACCGGCAGCGGCGGCGCCTGCCAGCCCGGCGTCAGCTGCTGTAACCGCCCCGCCTGCAGATCCTCTTTCACCACCCAGGCGGAAACCATCGCTGCGCCCAACCCGTCCAGCGCGGCGCGACGCACCGCATAGAGGCTGTCACTGCTCAGGCGCGGCACGATCGGAAACTGAAAATGCTCGCCGCTGCGCGCGTCGTTAAGGATCACTTCGTTGCTGTAAAAGATGCTCAGCGCCAGCCACGGCAGCCGGGCGAGATCCGTAACCTGACGCACCGGCGGAAACTGCGCCAGCAGCGCAGGCGCGGCAACCACGATGCGCGGCACCTCCGCCAGCAAAATCGCCACCACTGAGGGGTCGGTAACCTCGCCCACATGGATCGCGCAGTCGATGCCTTCGGCAATAAAATCGGGCGTCGGATCGTTCAGCGTCCATTCAATACGGGTATGGGGGTAGCGCCGCAGATAATCTCCCAGCGGCGCGATCAGCTGATCCTGGCCGAAGGCGTGCGGCGCGCGCACCCTTAATACCCCGACCGGCTCATCGCTGACGGCGTGCAGCTCATCTTCCAGTAACAGCCACTGCTCTGTCAGACGGCGCGCATGCTGATAGCAGCGTTCACCGTCGTCGGTCAGTTTCATGCTATGGGTGGTGCGCTGGATCAGCCGCGCGCCAAGCAGCTGCTCCAGCGTGCGCAGGCGCCGACTGACGGTGGGCTGGCTGGTCTGCATCTGTTGGGCGGCGGCCGACAGGCTGCCGCTCTCGACAATGCGCACAAAGGTATGCAGCAACGTTATACGGTCAGTGCCAATTGCGTTTAGCTCTTTCATACGTGCTACGTATAACAGTTTTACCCTGAAGACGGCTACCCTTTATGCCGGCGAAAGCGAAAAATAGCCCTACTTTCGCTTTCGGAGCTACTGCCATGTCAACGTTACTCTCTTCCACCGCCGCCAGTGAAACGGTTGGACTCAGCCGCCGCTCGCAGTTTTTGCTGGCCAGCGGCGCCGGCCTCAGCGTCGCCTCTATCTATTACAGCCAGCCGATGCTCGGCATCATGGGCGACAGCTTTCACGCCAGCATCGCCGATACCGGGCTGGTGCCGACGCTGACGCAGCTGGGCTACGCGCTGGGCATTCTGTTTCTGACGCCGCTGGGCGACCGTTACGATCGTCGTCATATCATTCTGCTGAAGGGCGTGCTGTTGACGCTGACCCTGCTGTTATGCAGCGTTACCGGCACCTTTAGCATGCTGCTGCTGACCAGCCTGGCGATGGGCCTGGCGGCGACCGTGGCGCAGGACATTATTCCGGCGGCGGCGGCGCTCGCCAGCGAACAGCAGCGCGGCAAAATGGTCGGCACGGTGATGACCGGCCTGCTGGCGGGGATCCTGCTGTCGCGCGTGGTCAGCGGCGCGGTCGCCGACTGGTTCGGCTGGCGCAGTCTCTACGCCGGTGCCGCGCTGGGCGTGCTGCTGATTACCCTGGCTATCTGGCGGGCGCTGCCGCGCTTTACCGCGGCCTCACAGCTCTCCTATTTTGCGCTGCTGCGCTCACTGGGGCAGCTCTGGCTGCGTTACCCCGCCCTGCGCCGCGCGGCGCTGGCACAGGGGCTGTTGTCGGTTGCCTTCAGCGCCTTCTGGTCAACGCTGGCGCTAATGCTGGCGCAGCGCTATCACCTCGGCAGCGCCGCCGCTGGTGCCTTTGGCCTGGCGGGCGCAGCGGGCGCGCTGGCGGCGCCGATAGCGGGTGCCATCGCCGATCGCCGCGGCCCCAATCAGGTCACGCGTATCGGCGCGGCGCTGGTAACGTTCTCTTTCGCGTTGATGTTTGTTATGCCGCTGCTGTCGCCGTCGGCGCAGATTGCGGTGATCGTCATCAGCGCTATCGGCTTCGATTTAGGTTTGCAGGCGACGCTGATTGCGCACCAGACGCTGATTTACAGCCTGGATCCGGCCGCCCGCAGCCGTCTTAACGCGGTAATGTTCACCGTGGTGTTTATCGGCATGGCCAGCGGCGCGGCGCTCGGCAGCCATGCGCTGGCGCTGGCGGGCTGGAGCGGCGTGGTCGCTCTGGCCACGCTGGCGGCGGCGGGCGGCCTCGCTATTCGTCTTACCAGCCGTTAAGCTGCGATTGCCTGCCGCGGCGGCTGGTGTGGATGACACCAGCCGCTACACTGAGATAAGCGTCTCTTTCACCTGCGGAGGCATTATGACGACGTATAACAAACACCACTTTCCGGTTGAGAAAGTACGTAAATATCTGGAGCCGGGGCCGGTGGCGCTGGTGACATCGCAGTGGGAAAACCAGACCGATATTATGACCCTCGGCTGGCACACCATTCTGGAATTTTCGCCCTCGCTGCTGGGCTGTATGATCGCCAGCATGAACCTCAGCCACGAACTGATCCGTAACAGCGGCGAATGCGTGATCAATATCCCCACCGTCGAGTTGATCGACGCAGTAGTGGCGATCGGCAACAGCCACGGCGACGACATTGATAAGTTCGCCGCCAACGGTCTCACCGCGCAACCCGGCAGCGTGGTAAAAGCGCCGCTGATTGATGAGTGCTTCGCCAGCTTTGAATGCCGCCTGCACGACGGCGCGCTGGTGGATAACTACAACTTTTTTATTTTCGAAGTGGTCAGGGCGCATGTCGATCCTGCCCTGGCGCTTCCGGAGACCCTGCACTACACCGGCGAAGGACAGTTTCGCGTAATGGGTGACCGGCAGCTCGATCAGCGCCAAAACTTTAAGCCTGAAATGCTGATTTAACATGAAAAATTTTCCCGTTGGCTGCTTTGCTAAACAGAAAGAGCGGCGTGATTTGCCCGTTAACAGCCTGTTATGCGAGGATGGAAAACTGAGCGTCAGGACCTAATCTGGAGAAGTAAAAGAATGGCAACTGAATATGCGGTAATTGCGGGTGGCTGCTTCTGGTGTACCGAAGCGGTGTTTAAAGACATCATCGGCGTTGAATCGGTCGAAAGCGGCTATACCGGCGGCAATCGCCCTAACCCGACCTATGAGCAGGTTTGCAGCGGGGCGACTGGCCATGCCGAAGCGATCCGTATCGGCTTCGATCCGGAGAAAGTGAGCTATGGCGATCTGCTGGATATCAGCTTCGCCACGCACGATCCGACCCAGCTGAACCGCCAGGGCAACGATATCGGCACGCAGTACCGTTCGGCCATCTTCCCGGCCAACGCCGAACAGGAAGCGGAAGCCAAAGCGGCCATCGCGCGCGCGCAGCAGGATCATAGCGACCCGATCGTCACCACCATCGAGCCACTGAAAGAGTTTTACTCAGCGGAAGCTTATCATCAGGATTACTGGGAAGGCGCGGGCCAGCGTAACGGCTACTGCATGGCGGTGATCCCGCCGAAGCTGCAGAAGCTGCGTAAGAGCTTTGCGAACCGCGTGAAATCTGCTTCATAAGCCGCCGCGGCGGCACACGGATAAGGCGAGCCTGGCTCGCCTTTTTTACGTTTATTGCTTCAGGCCCAGCGCGTCGCGCAGGGTGAAGAACAGATCGGTCTGGTCGGTCAGGCCGCTGACGTTCGCCGCCTGCGGACCATAGGCGGCGATGCGCAGCTGGGTGCCGGTATGCTCCTGCGACTCCCCTTCCGCGTTGCCGTAGCTGACGGTCATCACCGCGCCATCTTTGGTATTCAACGCCTGCGTCAGGCCCGGCGCTTTGGTGCCGTTTTCAACAATCTGGCTGGCGTGCGCATGGTCAGCGGTGACGATCACCAGCGTATTGCCCTCGCGGCGCGCGAAATCGAGCGCTTTTTGCACCGCCTCATCCAGGTCGACCGTTTCGCCAATCTGACCGCACGGGTTGGCGGCATGATCCTGCTTATCGATCGAGGCGCCCTCCACCTGCAGGAAGAAACCCTGCGGGTTTTTACTCAACAGGCTGATGGCCTTATCGGTCATCTGGGCCAGCGTCGGCGTGCTGGCGGAACGCTCCTGGTTGACGGCGCAGGTGACGGCAGGCTTATCGATATTGCCATGATAGCTCGCTTTCGGCCCCTGCCAGCGCACCGGCATATTGCCGTCGCTGAACAGACCCAGCAACGGATGCTGCTGGTTCGCCTCACTGACCGCCTGCAGTTCGTCAAGGTTGCTGACCAACCGGTAGCCGCGCGCCTCCGCCTGCTCGCGCAGCGTTTTGCCCTGATAGTCGCCCGCTTTCGCCACCTCTTTAAAAGTTTTCGCGCCGCCGCCCAGCGTCACATCGGCGCGGGTCGTCAGCAGCTGTTCCGCAATCGATCCCCTGCCGCCCTTTTCCAGCGCGTTGCTGGCGCAGAGTTCGCTGGTTTTTTCCGGGCCGTAGCATTTGCGCGAGGTGACGTGCGAGATCTGCGCCGCCGGGGTGGCATCCTCCAGCTCGGCGGTGGAGACGTTGCCGGTCGCTTTGCCGGCGGCCTTCGCCATCTCCAGCAACGTCATCTGATCCTTGCCGTTAACGTCCACGCCCAGCGCGCCGTTATAGGTTTTAACACCGGTGGACCAGGCGGTGGCCGAAGCGGCGGAATCGGTAACGTAGCTGGGCTTATGCGTCTCTTTATCAAGGGAGTAATGGGTATACTGGCCGGTCACCGGCAGCGCGTCGATGCCTTTAAAAAAACCGCCGGCACCCATGGCATAGTTGCGCGCCAGGGTGATTTCCGAATCACCCATGCCATCGCCGATGAGCAGAATAACGTTTTTCGCCCGCGCATTGCTCAGGGCGGCCTTCAGCGCCTCAGTCTGCTCGCCGCTAAAACGGCGTGCGCCGCCGGGCTGGGTGATGTCGCCCAGCGCGGCGCGCGTGATGGTCGCCATCTCCGCTGCGGCGCTGCCGCACACCAGCATCGCCAGTAACGAAACCGCAAATAAAGGCTGCTTTTTCATCCAGTTAATCCTTGTTATGGTCACTATTTCAATTTGTGTAAAGAAGTGTGCGACAGCGAGGTGATCCTTTTTTTACGTTCTGATTGCGGTTTTATGACAGAGTGACGCGCCGCCAACTGGTCACGCCTTAACCGGGCGTAACAAAAGAGAAAAATAGTGCTTGACCCTATCAGGGCAACTCCCTATAGTAGCGCCCCGTTGCCACCCTGAGCGGTGGTGACAGACAATGTGGTGAGGTGTCCGAGTGGCTGAAGGAGCACGCCTGGAAAGTGTGTATACGGCAACGTATCGGGGGTTCGAATCCCCCCCTCACCGCCATTATTTCACGAGAAAGCCTGAGCGAAAGTTCAGGCTTTTTTGTATGCCTATCGCACCCACGAGGGGGGTGATGAGAACCCCCGCCGGGTTCGACAACCGGCGCAGCCGGTTGGACAGCCGCAGGCTGCCCGCAGGGCGAGCGAAGCGAGTCCATCCCCCCCTCACCGCCATTATTTCACGAGAAAGCCTGAGCGAAAGTTCAGGCTTTTTTGTATGCCTATCGCACTCACTACCTGAGCGAACCTGCCGACGTTTGTTAACGCCGCGCATAAAAAAGCCCGAACTCACGTTCGGGCTTGGGCTACAGACTACTCACTCAATCAATCGTACGCATGCAGCGCGCGCTGACACAGCGCGGATCGCACGCAATCCTCTTTACCAAACCGCACTACGCCCACCATCTCGTCTTCGACAAAGCGATTGAGCGCGTCGGCCAGTCCAGACGTTACGCCGGCAGGCAAATCGCACTGCGTAATGTCGCCATTCACAATAACCGTGACGTTTTCGCCCAGGCGGGTCAAAAACATTTTCATCTGCGCAGCGGTGACGTTTTGCGCCTCATCAAGGATCACCACGGCATTTTCAAAGGTGCGGCCGCGCATATAGGCGAAAGGCGCGATTTCCACCTTGCCGATTTCAGGACGCAGACAATATTGCATAAAGGAAGAGCCAAGACGTTTAACCAGAACGTCGTAGACCGGGCGAAAATAAGGGGCGAACTTTTCCGAGATGTCGCCGGGCAAAAAGCCCAGGTCTTCATCCGCCTGCAGCACCGGTCGGGTGACGATGATTCTGTCCACATCCTTATGAATCAGGGCCTCTGCCGCTTTCGCGGCGCTGATCCAGGTTTTGCCGCATCCGGCTTCGCCGGTGGCAAAGATCAGCTGTTTTGTCTCTATGGCGTTGAGATAGTGCGCCTGAGCATCATTTCGGGCTTCAATCGGCGCACGGTCGCGTGAATCACACGCCATGCCGATCGCATCCAGCCCACCCATTTGCACCAGCGAGGTGACCGATTCTTCTTCACGCTGACGATGGCTGCGTGAATCGCTTCGTAGCACCCGACGTGCTTCACGACGCGCTTTGATCACTGCTTTCTGTCTTCCCATAGTGGCACCTTACAGTTGGTTTCATTTCCCGCGCCGGAAAGGTTCTGGCGCGATTACGTGAACGCTTTAGAGGTTGGCTTCCTTCAGAGCCTTACTAGCCGTTGATGAACAGACGCACGCCATCGGCCTGCGCCAGACTGGATTCAGGGAAAGGGTTGAGCCGTGAGTATTAAAGCAAGTGGGGAATAACCGAGAGAAAGAAATGCTCTCGCGAAAAATAGTGCGATGTTTTTTATGAGTAACGGGCTGTCCAATACAGGACGTTTCCATTCGCATTCTCCATCGTGGCAATTGAACCTACAGATGACCGCTCTGCATAAAGTGCAACAGAATCGTGTAAATTTGCAACATCAATTTTAACTGAATGGATAAAAAAACATCACATTAGCGCGCAATTAAACGCAGCCGGGGAAAAAATTATTTATAATCAATGGGTTGACTGAAATAAATAATGTCGAAACAATTCAGAAAGTTCTCAGGGGAAATAAACAGTGCGCGAGAAAGGCGACATCTGTATAAAAAACCGCCTCCCGCCAATTATAACTGCGCGGGAGGCTAAGTTAATCAGGCCTGCAGTAATGACTGTGCCAGATATTGCTGTTTATTGGCGACGCCAGGCAGCACAAAGAAATAGCCGCCGCCCACTGGTTTAATATATTCCTCCAGCGCTTCGCCATTCAGCCGATTCTGTACGGTTAAAAACCCTTTTTCTAAATCGTGCTGGTAGCAAACAAACAGCAGCCCCATATCGAGCTGGCCGGAAGCGGTTACGCCGGCGGAATAGCTGTAGCCGCGTCGCAGCATCAGGCTGCTCTGCGTTTCCGGAGTACGCGGGTTAGCCAGACGAATATGTGCATCCAGCGGGATCACCTTCCCTTGCGGATCCTGGCGGTAGTCCGGCTCGTCATGCTCATGCTTCATGCCCAGCGGCGCGCCGCTCAGCTTTTCGCGGCCGAATATCGCCTGCTGTTCGCCCAGCGGCGTACGATCCCAGAACTCGACGCGAAACTGAATAATACGCGCCGCCTGATAGCTGCCGCCGACGGCCCACGCAGGCTCTTGTTGGTCCGGCGTTACCCATAGCACCGCATCCATCAGCGCCTGGTTAGCCGCGTCAGGGTTGGCGGTGCCATCTTTAAAACCGAGCAGGTTGACCGGCGTCTCTTTGCCTTTGCTGCGCGCCGCATGGTTTGAAATAAAACCTTCACGTCGCCAGCGTACGCTAAGGGAATCGGGCGTATGTTTGATGATATCGCGCAGCGCATGAATTACGGTGTCATTGGTATTGGCGCAGATTTGCAACAGCACATCGCCGTGACAGGCGTTGGCATCCAGCGCATCGTTGGGAAAACGGGTCATCGTCTGCAGCTTTGCCGGCTTCAGCGCCGTCAGGCCGTAGCGCTCATCAAACAGCGACGCGCCGACCGAGACGGTGATGGTCAGGTTATCTGGCCAGATATGCTCGCCCAGAATACCTGAGTCAAGCGGCGGCAGCTGCGGATTGCTGACCAGCGGCACCTCGCCGCCCTGGGTAAGAAAAGCGATGCGCTCGGTCAGCAACTGGAACAGCTGCGTCAGCCCCGCTTTATCATCAACCAGCACGTCAAAGGCCACCAGCATCATTGCCGCCTGCTGCGGCGTGGTAATGCCCGCCTGATGTTCGCCGTAAAACGGCTGGCGCTCTTCCCTTGCCGACGGAGAAACCGCGCCCGGCGAGAAACTTTCCGCCGCCGCGCCGCTCAACGGACAGCCGCCGACCGCTGCTGCCCCACTCAACAGGCCAAGGCCTTTTAACAGGCGACGCCGTGAAGGCATCGCCGCATCGAACAGCTTCTTCATCCCGCTTAGTCCAGGTCCAGCGTTCCGCGCAGCAGCGCCAGATCTTCCGCCAGCGCCGTTACCGGGCCTTTCAGCCGGTTACGATCGGTCAGCGTCAGCTTCTCATAAGAGGCAAAGCCCTGGCCGCTACGGTATTTGCTCAGGATCGCATCCACTTTTTTGAAGTTGCCGTCTACCTTGCTC
Source organism: Mixta gaviniae (assembly GCF_002953195.1). Taxonomy (GTDB): domain Bacteria; phylum Pseudomonadota; class Gammaproteobacteria; order Enterobacterales; family Enterobacteriaceae; genus Mixta; species Mixta gaviniae. The sequence continues at coordinate 2,691,737 of NZ_CP026377.1, forward strand.
AGCAGCTGCGGATTGGCTTTTTCCAGCTGCGGACGCAGCAGGTTGACGATCTTCTGCGCACCGTCGATGTTGGCCTGGAAATCCCACAGGTCGGTGCGGCTGTAGCGCTCTTCTTCGCCGGAGATTTTGCTGGCCGCCACTTCTTCGATCAGATCGGCCGCGCCGCCCACCACTTTGCCCGGAGGGAAAGCCAGCTCGCTGATGCGTTTTTGCAGCTCCAGCGTATCCTGATAGAGCCGGTCGGCGTACGGCGCCATGCCTTCAGCGCTGCGATCGCCGAACAGCGCTTTTTCCAGACGGTGGAAGCCGGTGAACTTCGGATCGTTCGCTTTCTGTTCGTAATCATCTTCACGGGCGTCGATGCTGCCGTCCAGGTCGGAGAACAGCTCAGCGATCGGTTCGATACGCTCGTAGTGCTGGCGCGTCGGCGCATAAAGCGACTGCGCTTTCGCCAGATCGCCCGCTTTTACCGCGTCGGTAAAGGCTTTGGTGCCGCTGACCAGCTGCGCCACTTCGCCCAGTACCCAGCTTTTATAGGCAGCGACCGGCTCGCTCAGCTGCATCAGCGCCGAGGGCGCGCCGTTCTGCTGTGCGGCATCGGCCGCTTTAACGATCAGTTTGCCTTTCGGATTGCTGAGCAGGCCGCAGGTCATCTCATATTCGCCCGGTTCAAGGTTGGCGGTCAGCTTTTGCGTAAAGCCCGGCGCGATGTTTTCACGCTCCTCCACCACCATCACCCCTTTCAGGATCTCCCACTCCAGCCCTTTCTGGCTGTTATTGCGCACCACAAATTGCGTTTTGCCGGCGTTGACGGTCAGCGACATCGGCTCGCACTGCTTATCGTTAACGCTGACGTTAACCTGCGGCACATCGGCGGCGCCGGCGGCGGCGGAAAAGGCCAGCATGCAGGCCAGCACGCTTTTACGACGGGTGAAAATGGTCATAGCTTGAGTCCCTGTTAAAGTAATAAATCGATGTTCAGCGCGCCGGGCGCGCGACGCCGCTGGCGCGGGCCGGCATAAAAAAGCACAGCAGCGCCGGAATAAGGTAGATCAGCCAGACCGCCACTTCGCTGACGCTGGGCGCTTCCTGATAGCCCAGCAGGCTCTCCAGCAGCGTGCCGAACAGCGTATGGGTAGAGAGGGTCGCGCTAAGATCGAACGCTACCGACTGAGAGTGATTCCACAGCCCCGCTTCATGGAAAGCGCGAATGGCGCCAGCGGCCAGCCCGGCGGCGACAAAAATGATAAACAGGCTGGTCCACTTAAAGAATTTCGCCAGGTTAAGCCTGACGCCGCCCCAGTAAATTAGCGCGCCGATCGCCGCCGCGCTCAGCAACCCCAACACCGCGCCGACCGGCGGCGCCAGGCCGACATCCTGGGTAAAGGCGGCCAGCAAAAAGAAGACCGATTCCAGCCCTTCGCGCGCGACGGCCAGAAACACCATCACTACCAGCGCCCAGCCGTTATTGCCGCCCTTCTGCAGCGCCTGGTCGACCGCATCCTCCAGCTGCGCCTTGACGTTGCGCGACACCTTACGCATCCAGAAGACCATCCAGGTAAGGATCGCCACCGCAATCACCGCCACGATCCCTTCAAACAGCTCCTGCTGCTTTTGCGGAAATTCGCCGGTGGTGGCATTGATAAACAGGCCCAGCGCCAGACAGAGCGCGGCGGCGATAAACACGCCCGCCCACATAGCGCCAAACCAGCGTGTACGCTGGGTGCGCTTCAGGTAACTGGCGATCAGGCTGACAATCAGCGCCGCTTCCAGACCTTCGCGCAACATAATTAAAAACGGGACGAACATCCGGGCTCCTCGGCGAGACGGGCTTTACGTAAACCGACGTAAAGAAGCGTAAATCTAAACGATACCGATTATCATTATCGGCAAGAAAAAAACAAGTCACCGGCGGTGATTATTTGTCAGGGAGCATGAGAAGCGGGCATCACGCGGCGAGCGCGCAGGCGGCCGTTTGTTAATGTGAGCTGGATTGTATGGCGACAGCGCCTGATACCGCCGGAGGGTTGCGGCGGTCACGATCGCCACGACGGTCAGCATCGCTTTAGGATCAAGATGCAGCAATAGAGCGGTCTGCCACTGTGGGGCGGCGCATGTTCTGCCCAGGCACCGCCGCCGCATACGGGAGACCATGCGCTTTTGGCACGCTTTACCCCGGGTCGCGCTCAACGAAAGTGCCGCACATCTTCCCGCGTCAGGCCGATATCCTTTAAATGTTCATCCGACATGCGCGCCAGAATGCGTCGGGTGCGCTGCCGTTTTATCCACTGTATCAACGCCCGCGCCGGCGTGAACATTAAGGCAAGGCTTATCGGCTTGCCGCTGCGGTTTGCTTCATATTCCATGACACGCTCCTCTCTGTGTTGGCTAAAGAGAGTGTCGCCCGACGGGCCATTTCCATACAGAGGCAAAAAACGCTTTTAATTAACATACAGTGTGCCGCATAGTGGCGTTGAATGGCGTGAATCCCGCTGATCTGTACCGCTTTTTCCTGACTATTTTTCCCGGAGGCATACATGACGCGTTACCAGCATCTGGCCAGCTTACTCGCCGAGCGTATTGAGCGCGGCCTTTATCGCAGCGGTGAGCGTCTGCCTTCGGTGCGCACGCTCAGTCAGGAGCATGGCGTCAGCATCAGTACCGTCCAGCAAGCCTATTACCTGCTGGAGGAGAAACGGCTGATCACGCCGCAGCCGCGATCCGGCTACTTTGTGGCGCCCAGCAAAGCGGCGCCGCCCTTGCCCGCACTGACGCGCCCGGCGCAGCGGCCGGTTGAGATCACGCAGTGGGATGCGGTACTGGATCTGCTGAGCGGGCGTATGGAAGTGGAAGAGATGCTGCAGCTGGGCAACGGTACGCCCGATATCCACCAGCCAACGCTCAAACCGCTGTGGAAGATTATCGCCAGGCTGGCGCAAAAGCAGGATGCGCGCCTGCTGGATTATGACACGCTGTATGGCGTCAGGGCGCTGCGCGAGGAGGTGGCGCGGCTGGCTATCGACAGCGGCTGCCAGCTCAGCGCGGACGATATCGTGATCACCACCGGCTGCCATGAGGCGCTGTCGATAGCGGTGCGCGCCGTTTGTCAGCCCGGCGATATCATCGCTGTCGAATCGCCGACCTTTCACGGCACGATGCAGACGCTGCGTGGCTTTGGCCTGCGCGCCATCGAAATCCCCACCGACGCCGTAACCGGTATCAGTCTGGAAGCCCTTGAGCTGGCATTTGAGCAGTGGCCGGTAAAGGCCGTGGTGGTCGTGCCCAACTGCAATAATCCGCTCGGATTTATTATGCCGGAGGCGCGCAAGCGCGCGCTGATGACGCTGGCGCAGCACTTCGATGCGGCGATTATCGAAGATGATGTCTATGGCGAACTCGCCTGGGAATATCCACGCCCGATCACCCTTAAATCGCTGGATACCGATGGCCGGGTGCTGCTTTGCAGCTCGTTTTCCAAAACCATGGCGCCGGGGCTGCGCGTTGGCTGGATGGCGCCCGGCCGTTACCGCGATCGCGCGCTGCATATGAAATATATCGTCACCGGCTCGAGCGCCCCCCAGACGCAAATGGCGGTGGCGGCGTTTATTCGACAGGGCCACTATCTGCCGCATCTGCGCCGGATGCGCCATCGTTATCAACGCAACTACGAGACGCTAAGCTGCTGGGTGCGTCGCTATTTCCCCTGCGGGATTTGCGTGTCGCGGCCACAGGGCGGTTTTTTAATGTGGATTGAGCTGCCGGAAGCCTTTGACGCGGTGCTGCTGAACAGGACGCTGCGCGAGTCGAAAATCCAGATTGCCGTCGGCTCGCTGTTTTCCGCCTCCGGCAAATACCGCAACTGCCTGCGCCTGAACTTCGGCCTGACGCTGGATGCGAAGATCGAGCAGGCGATTGTCACGCTGGCACAGGCGGTAGAGCGCGCCATGCACGCCTGCAGTGATGACGGCATCAGCCATAAAACCATAAAGCCATAAAGCCATAAAGCCATAAGCCGTGAAACCGTAAAACAGATGAACGGGCCTGCAGCCCGTTCATCTGCAGATGCGCGCGCTCCGTAAGTGAATGCAAACCAGCAAGCTGAACGACCCACTGGCCTGCAGATGCACACTCTCTTCTGAGGCGGCGCTTTTCCCCTTCTCTTTAGCCCTGCGCCCAGACGCGCTGGCCGTTCACCTGCTGATTGCCGGATTGAGCGGTCTGCGCGGCATTCAGCGCCTGGCCGGCGCCCTGTTGCACGCCCTCCTTCACGCCCTCTTTCACGCCCTGCTTCAGCCCCTCTTTCAGCCCGGCAGTCAGCGCGGCACGTCCCGCCGTGGCCGCCAGGCCCGCTGCGCCAACGCCCGGGATCAGCACCGATAGCCCGGTGGCAACATAGCTGAGAATATCCAATAGCTTAAAGATGCCGCCGCCACGCGTTTTCTTCGCATCGGGCTGCGTCTCCTGACCACTGGCCATCTCCTCCTGGGCGGCAACTTCATCCTGGGTGGTGGGCGCGTTGGCCAGCTGCGGCGTCGCGGCGACCTGATTAGAGCCTTTACGAATAAAGGCATCCAGATCGCCCTTGCCGATCTTGTGGTCGTTGGCTTTGTTGAAGAAGTTGCCGCCCGCGCCATGCTTGCCGTTGTCCAGCATCGAAAACAGCATGGAGTTCGGCTGGCTTAACAGGTTGGCCGCGTCGCGCACCTCCTGGCTGTTATGGGGATCGTTGGCGATCTTCACCAGTTTATCCGGCTTAATGCCGCCGCCCTTGAAGAAGATATCCTGATTATTTTTGAGGGTCTCCACCGCTTTGCTCTCCTGCGGCGAGAGTTTGACATTATAGGCGGCCAGGTCGCACAGCCGGTCGCGCGAGACGCTCGCATTGGGATCATCCTTGCCGGTAAATTGCTGCCATTCCGTCGGGTGGTCGGTGAAATACTTCGCCGCCGCCGCCACCTGCGGCGGGCATTTCCCCATATCCTGCGAGCCGTCGGCGATTTTCTGCAGCGTCTCCATATTGACCTTTTTCGGCAGGCTCTCGGAGTAGAGATAGAGTTCGCGCATGGCGTCGTTGCCGCTCATCTCGCGGGCGGGGGAACCCGGTTTGGCATCGGAAGGCACATATTCGTGGGTATAGGTTTCTGCTTTGGCGTCGGCATATTGACGGATAGCCGGGTTCTCCTGCCATTTGCGAATATCCTTCGCGCTGATCTTACCGTCGCTTTTGCCATTGTTGGCCGGATCGATCGCCTCAAACATCGCGGGGTTGTTCAGCAGCGTATCCAGCGCCTTTTTGGCGTCGCCTGGGGTTTGCGGATCGTCGCGCAGCTTCATCAGCCCTTCGCGATCCTGCGGCTTTTTCAGCAGATCTTCATGGCGGCCCAGGGTGGTAATCGCCTGTTCGAACGACATCTGGTCGCCCTGCGCACCGTTGCCCCCTTCTGCCGCGCCGCTCTGCGGCCATTGCGTCACGCCGGCGGACGAACCGCCAAGGCTGGAAAGCAGCTCGCCGAACAGCGAGGCGATCAGCTGGCTCAGCAACGGCGTCTCAGCAACATTTTGCGGCGGCAGGCCCGCGCCCTGCAGCGGCGTCGGCAGCTGGCCCACCACATTCTGCATCTGCGGCGCAATGAAAGAGAGCGTGCCGGACGCCACGCCCTTTGTGCCTCCCTGCGGCGGCGCGGCGGCGCCCTGGCCGGGCGTATCGGCATCGCGCGGCGCGGTAAAACTGGATGGTGAAAAGCCTGAAAGACGCATCGTTTCTCCCTACTCTTGCTTTAACGTGTAGCCTTTATGTGGCGCGTTATCGGCGAGAGTTCCTTCTGCGGCGGGAGGCGTTCGGTTTTAGCCAGCTTCAGACATCTTCTTAATCGGCAACGTTACCAGCGGTTTGATCTCTTTCAGCACGAACATGCTCTGCATCTCCTTGATGCCGGGAAGACGGCGCACCACCGACATGGCGAAATCGGCGTAGGAATCCAGGTCAGAGGCGACCACCTGCAGCAGGAAATCCGCATCGCCGCCGATGCTGTAACAGGCGACCACATCTTCCAGCGCCGTCACCTCCTCTTCAAACTTCTTCGCTTCCGCTTCGCTGTGGCTGTCGATCGCCACGCGCACAAACACCATGACCCCCAGGCCGATTTTCTTACGGTTCAGCACCGCACGGTACCCCTGGATCACCTCGTCCTCTTCCAGCTTGCGCACCTTGCGCCAGCACGGCGAGGCGGACATGCCGATCTTCTCTGCCAGCACCTGATTGGTCACGCGGGCGTCATCCTGAAGCAGCTTGAGGATTTTCATCTCTGTCGGGGTAAGCGCCATAAAAGTAAATTCCTTTCTTTTTAACCGCGATAGAGGGTGATTTTTTCCTGTCGCGCCGCAAGAAGCAAGCAATATAGGTAACAATTTCCCGCCAGGCTACGGCATAATACATTCGCAACTTTAATGATTAATTGAAGTGAAAGCCGAAAGGAACCGACTTCTATGTTGATGCATATCGTCCTGTTTACGTTCAAAACCCCATGGAGCTGGGCTTCTATCGAAGCAATCGATGCGGAACGTTCGACGCGCGCGCACCCTAATTACATTGATGAAATTAAAGGATGGACCTGCGGGCGTAACATTACCCGCCGCGATATCGCCGCCGACTTCGTGGTGATCGGCCTGTTTGAGGGCCGCACGGCGCTGGAAAACTATATCGTGCACCCTAATCATCAGGATGGCGTGGCGAAATGGAAAGCGATCGCCGACTGGCACGTGGTGGATATCGAACTCTCCAGCGACTTTACGCAAAACGCCGGGCTCCTCTCCGTCTTTAACCAGCTGGCGGAAGCCAGCTGACAACCGGGAAATCACTATGAAATTTGACGCCAGCCAGCATCGCTGCACGATTGTTATCGATAAAGATCTGCCTGCCGGCCTCGCCATAAATGCCGCAAGCGTCATCGGCATCAGCTTTGGCCGCACCGTTGAGAACCTGGTCGGCCCCGATATGCAGAGCGTAGATAACATTAACTATCCGGGCGTGATCTACGCACCGCTTCCGGTGTTGCTGGCGCCGGGCGAGATGATCCACGCGCTGCAGGAGACGGCGCAGAGCGATGAAGAGATCTATGTGATGCCCTTCAGCGCGCTGGCCCAGTCCTGTAAAACTTACGACGAATATGGCGAACGCATCTCTTCGGTAGAGAGCAGCCGTATCGAACTGGTCGCCGTCGGGCTTATCGGCCCTAAAAAGAAAATTACTAAAATGACGGGTAATTTGCCGCTCTATAAATAACTGTTCATCCCATACTGAACGCCATCAAATAAGCAGTTTTATAACAGGCTGCTTATTTAAGCGTGCGCCGAAGCCGTTAACTTTTTATTTCTTTATTTAAGGAAAGGAACATGTACGCTATTTTTAAAGATGAGCTATATGAAAAGGCGAAAGAGGTTTACCGGCAACATTTACGCTTCGAGGCCGGCGAAACCGATAAAACCGCGCTGGCGGCGCATCAAAATAAACAGCTGCGCGAGGTGATAAAATATGTCACCACCCACTCGCCATTTTATCGCGAGCATTTAAAAGGTTTAACGGCGACGGATATTGAAACCCTGACGACCGGGCATATTCATACGCTGCCTTTTACCACTAAAGAGGATCTGCGCAGCCACGGCGCCGCCTTAGCCGCCGCGCCGTTGCATAAAAGCTGGATCTATTATGAGACGACCGGCACCACCGGCAAACCCACGCCCTGCCCGCGCAACGAGATCGATTCAATCCATAACAATACGCCGCTGATTATTCACTACCGTCAAATTTTCGAACAGCACGGCACCGATCATATTGTCGGCGTAATGGGGCCCAGTGAACTGCACTCCACCGGCGACACCTTCGAAGATGTGTTTCGTAGCCTGGGCTATGGCGTGGTGAAGATGTGGCCACGCTCGCCGGTAGTCGGCATTAAGCGGGTAATGGCGCTGATTGACGAGCTGAAGCTTACCGCGCTGGTCTGCACGCCGGCGGTAGCAATCTCCGTCGCGCGCGCCTTGCAAAGCGCCGGCCGCAATCCGGCCGAGACCAGCGTCAGGCTGATCCTGACCGTCGGCGAGCTGACCACGCCCGCTCTGCTGCGCAACATCAGCGAAGCATGGGATGCGCAGGTCTACAGCTGTATGTACGCCTCGCAGGAGTCCTCAATCCTCGCCGCCTGCGCCAGTGATGGCCATCTTTATACGCTGCCGTTGAATAACTACTACGAAATTATCGATCCGGTCAGCGGTAAAAACTTCGCGGCAGACCAGGGGCAGACCACCGGCGAGTTGGTGATTACCCACCTCTATCAGGGCCAGAAGCCGCTGATTCGTTACCGCACCGGCGATATGGTGCGCGCCTGCGCCATGCCGGACGGTAGCCAGAAAATTACGCCGATTGGGCGCGTGCGCGACGTGCTGATGCTGAACGGCGCCGCCTGTTGCGCATGGGATTTAGAAGCGGCGCTGCTGGAGCGTCTCAACGGCTGCCTGGATTATGCGATTCAGATCGATAAGGCGCAGGGGCGCGATGTGCTGAATATTACCGTTGAGATGTTTGATAAGACGCAGGAGGTCGGCACGCGTCTGCAGGCGGCGAAGCTGCATATGGAAACGGTGCTGAGCGGCGTGACGGTCAACCTGACGGCGGGCGAAACGGCGGCGGTCACCGGCACCTCGGCGATGGTGAGCTGGAAGGCGGCGCGCCTGCACGATCTGCGTCCGGCGGCCGACAACAGCGATCGCGAAGCGGCGCTGGCGCTGATCAACCGGGGATTCCAGTAATGCGTGAAACCTCTTCTCAGGATCTGAATATGGCGCGTCCGGCGCATCACCGCTGGGTCTGGCTGAACGGCGAATATGTCCCGGCCAGCGAGGCGGCGCTGCCGATCACTACCCAGGCGTTTAATTACGGCACCGGCGTGTTTGAAGGCATTCGCGGCTACCGCCAGGCGGACAGCGAACGGGTCGCGGTATTCCGTCTCGACGATCACCTGCTGCGTCTGCGCCAGTCAGCCTCGCTGCTGGCCATTGACGATCTGCCGGAAGCCGCGGCGCTGGCAGAGATAACCCTGTCGCTGCTGCGGCGCAATGAGGCCGACGGCGACTGCTATATTCGCCCCGTCGCCTACAAGCGCCAGCTGCTGCCGGGCAGCGGCTTCGGCGTCAAGCTCTCCGGCGTCAGCAGCGGCCTGTCGATCAACTCGCTGAATATGGGCGCTTACGTTAAGCAGGAGGGCATCCGCTGCACCCTCTCCGGCTGGCGACGCGTGGCGGATAATGCCATACCCGCCCGGGCCAAGATCACCGGCAGTTATGTCAACTCCGCCCTGGCGATGGAGGCGGCGCAGCGCGGCGGCTATGACGATGCCATTATGCTCAACCATCTGGGCTACGTGGCCGAAGCGACTACCTCGAACGTTTTTATGGTGAAAAAAGGCCGGCTGATTACGCCGCCCGTGACGGCGAACATTCTGGAAGGCATCACCCGCGATACGGTTATCACGCTGGCGCAGCACTATCTGGGCTTAACTGTCGAGCAGCGCGATATTCTGCCTTCGGAGCTGCTGACCGCCGATGAATGTTTCCTGTCGGGCACCGGCGTGGAAATTACCCCGGTAACACAGCTGGATCACTGTCGGCTGCGCAGTAGCGGGACGGAAAGCGTGACGATGGCGATCAGGGAATATTATGCACAGGCGGTAAGAGGAAAATTAAACGCCTTTATGCACTGGTTAACGCCTGTCTGTTAAATACAATATCTGGGTGAAAAAAATGAATTATCATTTTATGGATATGGGTTTGGGCTGTGCCGTCAATTTTCCTGTGCATACGTTGGGTCCTGCCGGAACCAGTAGCGAATACGCCTCGCAATTTTTTCATCACTGGATGAACACGCATTATTCAGCAAGTCAGCATCCTATTTATCTGAATGATTCCTACGAGCTGGCGCGAAATAATGTTAAGGACGCTCAGGGATTATTAATTGTCGCTAACGCGTATCCGAAAATTAATGATTTTTATATGGATACGCGGCTAAAACTGCTGGCGACCTTTCTTTACGACACGCCGCTGTATGGCCTGGTGGCTAAAACCGATTTACCGGCGCGGCCGCTGTTTATCGCTTCTCATCCGGCACCCGTGCCGCTGATTGCCGAGCTGCTGCCGCCAGGCTTGCAGGTGGCGAAAGTGGTGGAGATGGCTTCCACCAGCGCCGCGGCGCAGGCTGTCGCCGAAGGCGAAGTCGATATGGCGCTGACCACGGAGATCGCCGCCCGTCTGCACGGGCTGCATTTTATCTCCCGCACCCGTCCTATTCATATGCTCTGGTCGGTTTTCGCCTCCAACGTTTAACCCCCGATAAGGAACCCTATGACCCGTTTAAAAAAACATACCCTCGACAGCGCGCCGGCCGGTAGCCGCCCGCTGCTGCAAAGCTCGATTGATGGTTTTGGCTGGATCCCCTGGCAGAGCGCCTATATGGCGGAATCGCCCGCGCTGCTTTCAGCCTATCAGTTTGCCCATGACGCCTTTGGCAGCTGCTCGCTCAATGAAGAGGAGCGCGCTGTGGTCTGGATCACCACCGGCGTCCTTAATCAGTGTGACTATACGGTGCAGGCGCACAGCTGGATCGCGGAACGCAAAGGGGTCGATGCCGCGGTGATTGAGGCGCTGGTCAGCCAGCCGGACACCCTGCCGCCCAGGCTGGCCGCGCTTTATCGCTTTACCCGCCAGGTAGTGCTGGCGCAGGGGCAGATCCCGTCGGAGGCAGTGAGTGCGCTGCTGGCCGCCGGTTACAGCCAGCAAAACATGCTGGATGTGATCCTCGGCGTGGCGCAGAAAACCATGTCGACGCTGCTTAATAGCATTGCCCAAACGGACGTCGAGCCGCAGTTTCAGTCTGTCGCGACGCAATAAGGAGCCGCCATGCAGATTATTGGTCGCGAGGCGGTGGAAAGCGCCCTTTCGCCCGCACTCTGCCTGCAGCTGAGCCGCGACGCCTTTACGCTGGTCAGCGCCGGTAAAGTCAGGCAGACGCTGCGCAGCGTCATTGCGGCGGATCAGGGTTGCCTGATGGGCACCATGCCCGCCTACATTGCCGAAGGCCCCTGGGCCGGTTTTGGTTTGAAAACGGTAAAGGTGGATTTCAGCCATCGCGATGGACGCAGCTCTCATGAAGGCTGCATCCTGCTGTATGACGCGACGGCGACGGGCGAGATGGCGCTGGTGGACGCCGCATCGGTCACCGAGCTGCGCACGGCGGCGGCCTCGGCGCTGGCGACCGATCTGCTGGCGCCGCCCGACGCCCAACGGCTGGCGATCCTGGGCACCGGCGTACAGGCAAGGCAGCATGCGCTGATGATGATGGCGGTGCGGCCGTTTCGCCAGCTGTTCCTCTGGGGACGGCGTGAAGAGAGCGTCGCCGCGTTCGCCCGCTGGTGCCGCGAACGGCTGGATCTGGTGGTCACCGTGGCGCCGACGCCGGCGGCGGCGGTCAGCAACGCGGAGGTGATCTGCACCGTGACGGCGGCAAAGGCGGCGTTTCTGCATCGCCGTGACCTGCCGCCGCGTTGCCATATCAATGCGGTGGGCGCCTCGGCTCCCGGCTTTCAGGAGATCGCGCCGGAGGTCTATGCGGCGGTCGAACTCTATGTCGACGCGCGTCAGGCGGTGTGGGATGCCTCAAGCTGTCTGCAACAGGCCAGAGATCAGGGCCTGCTGCCGCAGACGCAGCGCGGCATTGAACTTGGCGAACGGCTGAGCGTCGGTGACGCGCCGAAGGCCGCCGCGCCGAGAACCCTCTTTAAATCGGTGGGGCTTGCCGCGCAGGATTTAGTTTTCGCCCGGGCGATTGTCGCCCGACAGCCGCTGCGCTAAGCCTCATCTGCGCTTTTTTTCTCTTTCTGAACAGGAATAACCATGCTGGGAACCGCTCAAATACTCTCTTATATCGCCGCGCTCGGACTGGCGGCCGCCATTCCCGGGCCGGGCATGACCGCCCTGGTTGCCCGCAGCGTCAGCGGCGGCGCGGTCACGGGCTTCACCATGCTTACCGGCCTGATTCTGGGCGATCTGATCTATCTTTCCGTCGCGGTATTCGGCCTGGCGGTGATCGCCCATAACTACACCTCGCTGTTTACCCTGATTAACTGGGCGGCCTCGTTCTATCTCTGCTGGCTCGCCTGGCAGTTCTGGCGCTACCAGCCGCAAGCGGTCGATATCGATCAGCGGGCGACGCGCAAGGAACTCGCCTCCGCCTGGTTTTCCGGCCTGACCATTACGCTGGGCAATCCGAAGACCATCGCCTTCTATCTGGCGATCCTGCCGCTGGTGATCTCGCTGGATAATGTCTCGCTGCAGATTTGGGGCATGATGCTGGTCCCGCTGACCATTTTCGTGCTGCTGGCGGTAGGCGCAGTATTTATCCTCGCGGCGCTCAAGATCCGCCACTTTTTGACCAGCGCCGAAGCACAGCGCCTGCTGTTCCGCTCGGCGGGCGTGATTATGCTGCTGGCCGCAATAGGCATGGTGGCGAAGACCTTATAGCGGCGGCGAGTTATCCACAGAAAATGGGGATACCCTGTGTATGAATTCGTATAACCCCCGTTTTGCCTGCCGCCGATGCGCTGAAAAAAGGGAAAAACGCGCCGCCAGGCCGCGCGGAAACGCTGAAAAATGGCCAAACGGCGCGTTTTTTCGCCCGACGCGCCGTTTTTCCCGCTATGGATGAAAAAGCAGCGCCAGGCGGCCACCCTGCTCAGCCGATACCACGCGCGTCTCCCCTGCTTTCTCACAGGGAATATCGCCCGCCGCCAGGCTGGCGTCCACTTTGGCAATAGCATCAGTGCGAAAGCTCAGCGCCACCATGCGCGCCAATCCGTTGTCATCCTGCGGCAATGCGCCAAAGCGCCGCTGTGCCCAGTCAACCGGCGCGAACCGCACCCTGGCCGCGCCCGCCGGCAGAATAAACGTCCCCTCCTCCGCCGCCAGCACGCGCCGGGCGCCAAACAGCTGACGATACACCCCGGCGGCGGCGTCGGGATCCTGCGCCACAAGCGTAAATTCACTGATATTGACCACGCCATTGGGATGCCGCTGCCACGCCGGCTGCCACACCGCTTGCGGCGTCAGGTGCTGGCAGAAAAAGCTGCGGCCGTTGGGGATCAGCGACGGGCGCAGCCGCACCGTGCGAAAGCGCGCCTCGCTGACGCGGCCATCGGGCAGCGTCACCGGACGAAAAAAGGCGGCGGGCGCCTCGCCGGCTATATCGCGCTGTTGCAAATGCCGAAAGGTCGCGTCGGCATCAGCGGTTTTCCACACCAGGCCGGTCAGCCCGCGCGGCGCCTGCCAGATATCCTGGCGCTGGTCGCCGCGCCCCGCTTCATACCCCAGCAGCTCAAGATAATTTTCGCCAAATACCGCCAGATGGTTGCTCGACCCCAGAGAATGGTGACCGCGCGGGGTCAGCTGAAAACCGAGCCGGCGATAACGCGCGCGCGCCTCATCCAGCCCATCCGCCACATTCATCACCGCATGATCCAGCACCGGCGTCGGCATGCGCTCCGTCATACGCCTTCCTCTGTTGTGGCATGGCGGGCGACGCGCGCCAGCGCCAGCGGCGCCAGCCGGGTAAAGTAGGCAACGGCCGGTTCGATGATCCCTTCATCAGGATCGAAAGCGGGATGATGCAGGCCGAAATCGCTGGCGCTGCCGATGCTGACAAACGCACCCGGCACGTGATGCAGGTAGAACGCGAAATCCTCGCCGCCCATCTGCGGCGCGGCCGTTTCGGCGCGGAAACCGCTCTGCTGCGCCAAATCGAGCGCGAAATCGGCCCAGGCGGGTGTATTGATCAGCGCCGGCGGCCCGGCGATCCACGTCAGCGCCGCCTGCGCGCCGAAGCCGGCGGCCATATGTTCAATCAGGGTGCGCATCTTTTCCGGGATAGCGGCGCGGATCGCATCGTTATGGGTGCGTACCGTGCCCTCCAGCTCGATCTCTTGCGGCAGCACGTTCCAGGTATTGCCGGCGGTAAAACGCGTAACGCTGACCACCACCGACTCCAGCGAGCTGAAGACGCGGCTCGGCAGGGTTTGCAGCGCGGTGACGATCTGACTACCGATCACAATCGCGTCGATGCCTTCATGCGGGCGCGCGGCGTGCGCCCCTTTGCCGCGAATGCGAATGGTGAAGCGATCGACATTGGCATAATAGGCGCCGCCGCGCGTTTTAAAGGTGCCAGGCGGCAGCTCCGGCGCGTTATGCATGCCGAAAATCGCCTGGACGCCCGTCAGCACGCCGGCGTCGATCAGCTGTTGCGCGCCGTTAAAGGTCTCTTCCGCCGGCTGGAACAGAAAGCGCACGCGGCCTGGCAGCGTCGCCTCCTGCTGCTTCAGGCGATGCGCCACGCCCAGCATGACCGAAGTATGGATATCGTGGCCGCAGGCGTGCATCACGCCTGGCCGCGTCGATTTCCAGGGCCGCCCGGCCGTCTCGTCGATCGGTAGCGCATCGATATCGGCGCGCAGTGCAATCAGCGGCTCGCCATGGCCGATCTCCGCCACCACGCCGGTCGGTGTCTGCAGCGGCAGCAGGCGAATATCACCCTGCTGCAGCCAGCGGGTGATGCGTTCAGTGGTGGCGAACTCATGGTTCGACAGCTCAGGGTGCTGATGCAGCTCGCGCCGCCAGCGGATCAGTTGCTCAGGAGAAGGTGCGGTCATGGTTATCCTTGCGGTTCGGAAGGCAGAACAGGCTCGCCAAGGGTCAGCATCAGGCGATTCGCCCAGGCGAAAAAGGCGGTCGACTGGATCAGATCCAGCAATGCCAGGGTATCCAGCCCGTGAGCGCGCAGCGCATCGAGCAGCGTCTGGCTGACGCTGACCGGCGTCAGGGAGAGCGCGGCGGCGAAATCGATCAGCGCCGCCCAGCGCGGCGACTGGCCGCGAGAGAGCGCTTCGCCCGGCGCGACATCCAGCAGTGCCTGCACCGCATCGGGCTGCTTCGCCAGCTGGGTTGCCTTGCGCGCATGCACCGAGGCGCAGTAGATGCAGCCGTTCACCTTGCTGACCACCGTCGCCGCCAGCTCGCGCCCGGCGCGCGGCAGGCCGCCGGCGGTATAGAAAATGCCTTTATCGGTCAGGGTGCGCTGCTCCAGCAGCGGCAGGTTGCGCGCCAGCAGCCGGAAATAGTCGGAATCGGTGTGGCCGAAACGCGCCAGCGTCGCCTGTTCGTCGGCGTCGAACGCTGCCAGCGGCTTTGCGGGCAGCCACGGCTCCCAGCTCAGCTCCCGCTGCGTAAAGGCGACCGGCGCCGCTTTGCCGCTGGCGGCGCGCGGCGCAGTGTGCCAGCGTCCGGCCAGCGCCGTGCGGCCGCTCTCCGGCAGGGTTTCGCCCTGCAGCAGACGCAGCCCTGCCAGCAGACGGCTCTGGAAGCTGATAAAGGCAACCAGCTGCGCCAGCGTCACCACGCCGCGCTCGCTCCAGCCGGCGTCGCGCAGTACCTGAATATGCTGCGGCGCGGCGGCGGCGGGTTCAAAAGTGAGACGCCGCGCGAACGCCAGCGCCTCGCTATGCCGTCGCGTATCGCTAAGCGGCGCGGCCTGCCGCGCGTAGTGCGCCTGCAGCCCCGCCGCGTCATGCCACGCCGCCGCCTGAGAGGCGATGGCAAAACGTTCGGCCAGCGGAAAATCCGCATCCTGCTGGCTGAACAGCAGCTCGTAGCTGCCCTGCGCATGTCGCGTCGCCGCATCGCGCGTGGCGCGCGCGGCGGCCAGCTCAGAATGCGGATCGATATCCGCCAGCGCGGCGAGCAGATCGGTGGTCTCAGTCATGCTTCTCTCCTGTTAATAAGCCGGCTTCTGGCCGAGCGTACGCAGCCAGGGCGCAATCCGTTCGGCAATCAGTTCAAGGGATCGCAGCGTGTCGGCGGGCGAAGGCTCCACCGAATGCACCTGGAAAGAGATATCGGTGACGCGCGGCAGCACGCTGTCCTGCGCCAGCGACGCTTTTACGGCCTCGGCGTCGCCGATATGGGCATCAAACTGGGCGAAGATCGCATCCAGCGTGTCGCCGCGCAGCCGATGGCCGCTGCGCCGGTACTGCTCCGCCTGCTGGCGCAGCCCCGGCTCCGCCACGCGTCGCGCCCAGCCAGCGGAATCGGCGACGAAGGCGGTGCGCGAGGCGAGAATGCGCGGCTCACAACCTGCCGGCAGCGCCGCAAGGTAGGCATCGATCAGCGGATGCTGGATAGCGTTGAGCGGCTGCTCAGGATAATCGTCCGCGCGCGGCTGGGTGCGCGACAGCATCAGCCCGTGCCCCGCTTCACCGGCGCGCGCCGCCCCCTCCGGTGAAAAGGTGGCGATCCAGACGCGCTGCGCCAGCTGCGGCGCGGCGGGATAAAGGTGGTTATCGGGGTGCCCCAGCGAATCGCCGCGCCAGGCGCTGAGCAGCGTATGCAGGTTGTCGGCAAATGCCGCGCCGCGCTGCCCGAAGGTCAGCCCAAACGGCAGAAATGAGTCCGGCGTGCCGCCGGAGCCCAGCCCGATCTCCAGCCGCCCGTCGCACAGCAGATCCAGCACCGCCGCATCCTCCGCCACGCGCAAAGCATTTTCCATCGGCAGCGTAATGATCGCCGTGCCGAGGCGAATCGTGCGCGTCACCGCCGCCGCGTGGCTGAGAAACAGCAGCGGCGACGGCAGGCCGCCCTCTTTTTCGTGAAAATGGTGCTGGGCGATCCAGGCGCTGTCGAAACCGAGCCGCTCGGCGTGCTGGATCTGCGCCAGCGCCAGACGATAGCGCTGCTGTGCCGGAACGTTATCCAGCAGTCGGGTAAAAAAACCGATACGTTTGACCGTCATGCTGACTCCTTCATTAACGGCGGAAAAGTGGGGATGGCGGCGATCAGCTCGCGCGTATAGGGATGCTGCGGCGCGGCGAACAGGGTAACGGCGTCACCGCTCTCCACCACTTCGCCCGCGCGCAGCACCGTTACGCTGTCGGCAAGCTGCCGCACCGTCGCCAGGTCATGCGTAATAAACAGATAGGTCAGCCCCAGCTCCTGCTGCAGCTGTTGCAGCAATGTCAGGATCTGCGCCTGCACGGTGACATCGAGCGCCGAGGTCGCCTCATCCAGCACCACAATCTCCGGCTGCAGGATCAGCGCCCGGGCCAGCGCCACCCGCTGCCGCTGGCCGCCGGAAAGTTCACGCGCGCTGCGCGTCAGGATATCCAGCGGCAGCGCGACGCGCGTGACCATCGCCTCAACGCGCGCGCGCCGCGCTGCCGCGCTCAGGCGTTCGAAGTTACGCAGCGGCTCCTCAATGATTTGCCGCAGCGACTGGCGCGGATCGAGCGAGGCAAAAGGATTTTGATAAACGAACTGGATGCGCCGCCGCAGCTGGCGCAGCGCTTCGCCACGCAGCCCGCCGATCGCCTCGCCGTTCAGCAGAATGCTGCCGCTGTCAGGCTGTTCAAAGCCCAGCAGGATGCGCGCCAGAGTGGTCTTGCCGGAACCGGACTCCCCGACCAGCGCGTGAGTCGTGCCGCGTGCCACGCTGAAGCTGACATTGTTGAGCGCCTGCAGTCGCTGCGCGTTGCCCAGCGCGAACCCTTTGCTGATAGCGCTGGCCTGCAGCGCCGCGCCGGCAAAGCGCGCGCTTGCGTATCGCAGCGGCAGGCTACGGCGACGCGGCATGGCGTCCTGCAACAGCTGGCGCGTATAGGGATGTTTCGGCGCACCGGTCAGCTGCGCGGCCGGGCCCGCCTCCTGAATCTGTCCGTGGCGAAAGACGATAATGCGGTCCGCCCGCCCGGCGGCCAGCGCCAGATCGTGGGTGACGAACAGCACCGCAGTGCCCGATTCGCGCCGCAGCGCGTCAAGCAGATCGAGAATGCGTTTCTGCACCGTGACGTCAAGCGCGCTGGTCGGCTCGTCGGCGATAATCATATCGGGCTGCAGGGCGATCGCGATGGCGATCAGCACGCGCTGCTTCATCCCCCCGACAGCTGGTGCGGATACTGATTCAGTCGCTGTTCGGGATGGCTGAGGCCGACGCGTGTCAACAGCTCCAGCGCCCGCTGCCGCCGCGCGTCGCGTCCGGACCGGGTATGCAGCAGCAAGATTTCTTCAACCTGCGCGCCGATGGTTTTCACCGGATTCAGGGCGTTGCCCGGATCCTGCGGCACCAGGCTGATGCGCGCGCCGCGCAGGCTATCGAAATACGTCGGCGACCCGGCGGCGATATCGACGCCGTTCAGCAGAATGCGCCCCTGCTCGCGGCGGCCATTCTCCGCCAGCAGCCCGATAATCGCCTGCGCGGTGGTGGTTTTACCGGATCCCGATTCTCCCACCAGCGCCACCATCTCGCCGGCCTGTAGATCGAAACTGACATCATGCACCACCTGGCGCCACGCATTGCCGCTGCGATAGCTCAGGCTGAGATGTTCTACCGCCAGCAGCGGATAGGGTGTTGCGCTCATCGACGACCTCCTGAGAGCTGAAGGCTGATACGGTTGGCGGCCAGCACAACGGCCACCACCACCATGCCGGGAAAGGTGGTGAGCCACCACGCGGTTGACAAATAGTTGCGCCCTTCGGCGATCAGCAGCCCCCACTCCGGCGAAGGCGGCGGCGTGCCGTAGCCCAGAAAGCTGAGCGTCGACAGCGCGAGGATCGCCTGGCCGAACTGCAGCGCGGCGAACGCGATAAGCGGCGTCATAACGTTGGGCAAAATATGGCGCCGCAGCACGGCGAAAAAGGTGCCGCCGCTGCCGAACGCCGCTTCCACGTAGTCACTGCGGCGGATACGCACTACCTCGCCGCGTGCCAGGCGGGCGAAGCTGGCGACAGACGCGACGCCCACCGCCAGCGCGGCGTGCAGCGTGCCAAAACCAAGCAGGATCAGCACGCTCAGCGACAGCAGCAGTGAAGGAATGGAGAGCAGCACGTCCACGCAGCGCATCATTAGCGCCTCGCCTTTGCCGCCGCTGGCGCCCGCCAGCAGACCAAGAAGCGTGCCCGCCGTCAGCCCCATCGCTACCGCCGTCAGCGCGGCGGACAGTGAATCCGCGGCGCCGTAAACGATGCGCGCAAAGAGATCGCGCCCCAGCTGATCGGTGCCGAGCCAGTGCCCCGCCTGCGGCGCCAGACGCTGCGCGCCGGCGATGCCTTCGGTGGCGCTGTAATCAGTCAGCAGGCCGGGGGCGATCGCCGCGACGCCCGCCAGCAGCAGCACCAGCCACGCCAGCCAGAGACCGGGCTGAAGAGCGCGCGAGGCGCGCAGGGTAGCGGTAGGCGCCTGCCGCGCCGCAGAGTCATCGACAAGGCTCATCACGCACCTCCGGCGACATGTTGCAGGCGCGGATCGAACAGCGGCATCAGCAGATCGACCAGCAGATTAATCACCACGAAGCCCAGCGCGGAGATCATCACCACCGCCTGCAGCACCGCCACATCCTGATTGTTTACCGCCTGCTGCGTCAGCTGCCCCAGACCGCCGAGGCCGAACACCGTTTCGGTGATCAGCGCGCCGGCGATCAGTTCGCCCAGCAGCAGACCGGCGATCGTCAGCGCTGGCAGCATGGCGTTACGCAGCACGTGCCGCCACAGCACGCGGCTTTCGCTGGCGCCTTTGGCGCGCGCCATCGCCACAAAGGGCTGCGTCATCACCTCATCAATGCTGCGCAGCAGGATCTGCGCCAGCGGCGCGGAGATCGGCACCGCCACGGCGACGATCGGCAGGATCAGCCCCTGCCACGGCGACGGGTTGATCACCGGGATCCAGCGCAGCTGAAACGAGAAGAGCTGGATCAGCGCGATGCCAAGCCAGAAGGTTGGGATCGAGATAAATAG
Source organism: Mixta gaviniae (assembly GCF_002953195.1). GTDB lineage: Bacteria > Pseudomonadota > Gammaproteobacteria > Enterobacterales > Enterobacteriaceae > Mixta > Mixta gaviniae. The sequence goes on from NZ_CP026377.1 coordinate 2,711,606, forward strand.
CGCGGGTGTCGCGGCCAGCAGCGAACGCAGCGGGCGCAGCAGCGGCTGATGCGCCAGCGCCGCCAGCGCGAACGCCAGCCCCAGCGCCAGTGCGAAGCCGCACAACGCCAGACGCAGCGTATCAGGCAGATTGCTGGCAAGCTGCTCGCTGACCGGCACGCCCGCCTGCACGGAGTAGCCGAAATCGCCCTGCAGCATGGCGGCCAGCGTGTGCAGATATTGTTGCCACAGCGGGCCGTCGGCGCCGTAGGCCAGACGCATTTCGGCGATCTGCTGCGGGCTAAGCCCCAGATCGGGGTTCTGAAACTTGATCAGCACCGCATCGCCGGGCAGCACCTGCAGCAGCACAAAGGAGAGCGTGTAGGCGGCCCACAGCACTAACAGCCCCAGACCCGCCCGTTGCAGCAGATAATGTCGCATCGTTCACCTCGCTTAATGTTTTTCCAGCCAGGCGCCGTAGAAAGCGGGACGCCCCACCGCTTCGAAGCGGACGCCTTTCAGCCAGGGCGCGCCGGCAAACACCTGCGGCTCCTCGAAAATCGGAATGACGTAAGCGTTATCCAGCAGGTAGCGCTGCGCATCGCCGGTGAGCTGCAGGCGCTTCGCCGGATCGACCTCCGCCGAGATCGCCGTCAGCAGCGCGTTCAGCGTGTCGTCGCGGAAATTTTTCACCTTGTCGCTGGTGCCGCCTTTTTGCAGCAACGCGTCACGGTTGGCGGGATAGAACATGCTTTTCACCACATCAGGATCGGCGCGGCCGACTTCCGAGACGGTGAGCGGCGTTTTCAGCGGATCGAGGTTATCCAGCGTTTTACTGCCCGCATCGCCCGCCTTGACCGTCAGCGCGACGCCTGCCTGCCGCCACTGCTGCGCCACCAGCTGCAGTACCTCTTTATTTTGCGGTTGCGGCAGCGATTCATAGACCGTCAGCGCCAGACGCTGGCCCGCTTTTTCGCGGATACCGTCCGCGCCCGGCGTCCAGCCCGCAGCGTCCAGCAGCGCCTTTGCCTGCTGCAGGTCATATTTCAGCTTATCGCTGAGATCGACGAAGCCGGCGGCGCTGGCGGCGAGAACCGATTTTGCCTGCGGATAGTGAGGCGAGAAGAGCGTATCGACCACCTGCTTTGCGTTGGTGGCGCGCAGCAGCGCCTGGCGCACGCGCAGATCGCTGACCAGCGGGTTATCGGGACGGAAACTGATGCTGTCGTTGACGCCGCGTGTCGGTGCGGCATAGAGCGGGAAATGTTGCTCGCTGGCCTGCCGTTCATCATAGGCCTGTACCTGGCGGATAATATCCGCCTGGCCTGCCAGCAGCGCGCCGATGCGCACGCTATCCTCCGGCGTGACGATCACTCTGATGCCGTCGAGATTGGCCGGCCCCTGTTGAGGGCTGCTTTTCGGCCCCCAGCGGTAATCTTTGCGCGCCGTTAAGTCCACTTCGCGGCCCAGCTTTTCGCCGCTGACGACAAACGGGCCGGAGCCGATAATATGGCGTGCGTCGCCCAGCTGATCGAAGCTGCGCGCCAGGGTACTGAGAGAGACCAGACCCGAGCCGATGGTTGCCGTGCCCTGCAAAAAGCCGGGTGACGATTTTTTGAAATAGAACTTCACGGTAAGCGGATCGATCACTTCGCTGCGCGCGTAGTTGTTGATCACCTCGGAGACCGGCAGGCGCTGCGCCTTATTGCCCAGCCCATAGGTATCGAAGTTTTTCGCCACCGCGTTAGCGTCCAGCGGCGTGCCGTCGGAGAAGGTGACGCCGGGACGAATTTTAAAGGTGTATTCGGTTTTATCGGCGTTGCTGCTCCAGCTTTCCGCAATCCACGGCTCCACCTCCAGCGTTTGCGGATTTTGCCAGGTCAGCTTATCGGTGATCTGATTCAGAATGCCGCCGTTGGGATAGAAGCCGCCGGCGGGCGGATAGAGATTCGTGTGCGCCTGCTGCTCAAGATAGATCAGCGTACCGCCCTTCACCGGCTGGTCGGCGGCGTGAACGGTGAGACTCCCTGCAAACAGAACCAACGCCAGCGGCGAAAAACGCAATCGCATCATTAGGTGAATTCCTTTGTTATCAATTGTCTTAACGGCGGAATTCATCATCAATGGCGGGGCTACGCAGGTGAACCAATCAATTACGCATAGCTTATCCGGAAAACACAAATGGCGGCCGGCGGCGCCTTAGCGCCGTATCAGAAAGGCCGCAAGAATAAGGGGTTGCCGGATGGGCCGGGGTTAAGCGCATCTGTCAGGGCGTGGGTAAATAACGGGCGGAGACGATCGCCGCCCGGAAGCTGTTGGCTACTGAACTGCGGCGCATGCACGCAGGCTTTGCAGCGTGCGGCGCTGCCGGCCTTCAGCATCGAAGTTATCCGGCGCCAGCCAGCTGCACAGCGCCGACGCCACCTGCGGCCACTCTTTATCGATAATCGAGAACCAGTCGGTATCACGATTATGGCCTTTGATCACCAGCGCCTGGCGAAAGCGGCCTTCATACTGAAAGCCCAGCCGCTGCGCCGCGCGCCGCGAAGGCTCATTCAGGCTGTTGCACTTCCATTCATAGCGGCGGTAGCCCAGCGTATCAAAAGCGTAACGCATCAGCAGCCACTGCGCCTCGGTCGCCATCGCCGTGCGGGATAACCGCGGCGAGAAGTGAACGTGCCCCACTTCCATCACGCCATTGGCGCTATCGATGCGCATCAGCGCCAGCGAGCCGACCGGCGCGCCGCTCTGTTTATCCACCACCGCGAAATGCAGCGGATCGGCAAGCTGCTCCACGCTTTTCACCCAGGCGCCGAAGCTGGCTGCGCTGCTGTCCGGCTCGCGCAGCAGCCATGTCCAGTCACGGGTATCGGGCGCCGTCTGCAGCGCGGCGAACAGTGCCGGGTCATGGGCGACGTTTAGCGGCTCCAGGCGACAGAGACGCCCTTCCAGCTGCACGCGTTGTGGATAAGGCCGCGGCTGCCACTCTGGCAACGGCTCGCCGACGGGTTGACCAAACTGATTATAGTGATGCATTGCGCCTCCTTTGCTATTGAAGCGCTCAGCGTAAGGGGATACTGGTTCTTTAAAAAGCACCACCGTGATAGATTTTAATGGTGCCACCAGGAGCGACGATGAATATACCCGACGACGCCTTTTTTGCCCTGCTTGAACGCGCGCTGGCGCAGCGCGGCAGCCTGACGCGCCAGCGCCTGCTGTATCAGGCGCTGCGCGACGCCATTCTTGAAGGCAGGCTGCAGGCGCAGAGCCGGCTGCCTGGCTCGCGCACTATCGCCCGGCGGCTGATGCTTTCGCGCAATACGGTGAACGCCGCGCTGGAACAGCTGACGCTGGAGGGCTATCTGCTGCGCGACCGTCTGGGTTCGCAGGTCGCGACGCTGGCGCCACCGCGCACACCGGTTGAAACTATTGAGGTCCCGCCCCTGCCCGCGCGCCTCTCCCGGCTACCGCCGGGTATCCAGCGCGACTCGCCGCCGCTCGCCTTTACCCCCGGCACGCCTGCCATCAACTATTTCCCGTTGCCGCTCTGGCGGCGTCTGCTGACACGCGTGTTGCGCGACGAGGGCTGTGCGCTGCTTGGCTACGGCGATTCGGCGGGCGAAGCGTCGCTGCGGGCGGCGATCGCCCGTCATCTGGCGCTGGCGCGCAATATTCAGTGTGAGGCGTCGCAGATTATTATCACCGAAGGCGCGCTGGAAGGGATTGCCCTGTGCGCGCGTCTGCTGACGCAGCCGGGCGAGCGCGCCTGGGTAGAAGATCCCGGCTATCTGGGCGTTAAAGGCACCTTTGTGGCCGCGGGCCTGACCACCAAAGCGATACCGGTGGATGATGAGGGGCTGCACGTCGCCGGGCAGTCCGCGCCGCCGCCCAGACTGATTTTCACCTCGCCATCGAACCAGTATCCCACCGGCGTGGTGCTGAGCGCCGCGCGCCGTCTGGCGCTGCTCGATTTTGCCCGCCGGCATCAGGCGTGGATTATCGAAGATGACTACGACAGCGAGTTCCGCTACGACAGCAACCCCATCCCGGCGATGGCCGGCATGCAGCCCAATGCGCCGGTGATCTATCTCGGTACCTTCAGCAAAACGCTGTTTCCGGCATTGCGCACCGGATTTGTCGTTCTGCCGCCGATGCTGGCCGCCGTCGCGCAGCCGACCGTCAATGCGCTGCTGCGCGGCGGTCATCGCGCGGAGCAGCGCACACTGGCGCGCTTTATTGAAGAGGGACACTATGCGCGCCACCTGGCGGCGATGCGACGTCTCTACCGTAAACGGCAGCAGCAGCTGCGCGCGGCGCTGGCAGACCACTTAACCGAGCCGTTTAGCGTGATGGGCGGCGACGGCGGCCTGCATCTCACCGTCACGCTTAACGCTATCGATGATGTCGCGCTGGCGCAGCAGGCGCGGCGCTATCAGCTGGCGCCCGCCGCGCTAAGCCCGTTCTATCTCGACTCCTCTTCTGCGCGCTGCGGCCTGGTGCTGGGCTACGGCAATACTTGCGCCTCGCAGTTTGCGCCTGGCGTGCAGCGGCTGCAGCGGCTGATTACGCAATGGCGGCGTCATGTGGGTGAAGGTTAGCCATGCTGTGGCGCGCTATGCCGCCAAAAGCCCGGCATCAGTTCTGGGCGCTGTTCGGCCAGCAAACCGCGAGCCGGCTTTAACGCGGCGCACGCCTTTTGGCAGGATTACGCCATCTCTGCGACGGATATTGATAAGGTCTGGACGGCCATCGCCCTGCACATCATGCCGGGGATAGTGGAATTTATGGCACCGGCGCTCGCGCTGGTGACCGCTGGCGTGCGTGGAGAGGGGTGTGCGGGGTATCGAGTATGAACAGTTCAGCGAGCAGGCGATCGCCGCCGTCACGCTTGCAGATCCGCGTCCGTCAGCCTTTAAAGAAAAGAAGGCCCAGCGGAAACCGGCGGGCCTTTGTTTATGCCGTCATATTCGGGCCGGCGT